>CAZOHO010000026.1:0-17857 GCA_964579755.1 uncultured Flavobacterium sp. | reverse complement strand
GAATGCAATTTTCTTACAATTGGTTCAAGACCGTCTTTTGAAAATACTGAAATTAATGCTGATTGAATAGATTTAGTTGTGCTCATTGTGTAGTTAAAATTATAAAGTGCAAAAATAGTTTTTTTTTGATTATAAATTTCATTCTAAAGCTGTAACATTCTGCTAAAAATGAATACTTATTAGGGATGCTTTTTTTATTAGGATTTTGAATAAAATTTGCTCAATTTTACATTGATACAAAAGGAAAATAGTATGCTGGTATATCTTCGATTATTAAAAGAGAGTTTTGGTTTTGCAATGAATGCTTTGCGAAATAATAAACTCCGAACTTTACTTTCTTTATTGGGAGTTACCATTGGTATTTTTTCTATTATAGCGGTACTTGCTGCAGTAGATTCGTTAGACAAAAAAATCAAAAAAGACTTGAGTAGTTTAGATAAAAATACTATTTATTTAATGCGTTTTTCTTTCGGACCCTCTGAAATTCCACAATGGAAACGAGAACAATTTCCTGATGTGAAATATGACGAATACGAATATTTAAAAAGTTCTATGAACGATTTGGATCAAATGGGGTTTCAACTTTTTGTTAAAAGGGAATCAATAAAATACCAATCGGCTTCGGTAAGTGATGTGAATGTAGTTCCTGTATCAAATGAATTTATAGAAATTGAAGGTTTGGAATTTGATGAAGGACGATTTTATAATGAATCGGAATCGAATTCAGGAGCAGCTGTGATTGTTTTAGGAAATGAAATTGCTCAGAACTTATTTGAAGATAGTAATGCAATAGGTAAGGACGTAAGGTTGTATGGGCAACGATTTTTGGTAATAGGAGTGTTGAAAAAACAAGGAGCAGGAATGTTTGGAGATAGTAATGATACTTCAGTATTTATTCCTGTTAATTTTTTAAGACGTATGTATGGTGATAATAATGATGCTATGACGCCTGTAATTCTTGTAAAACCTGAAAAAGAAGTAGATATGGACGCGTTTAAAGCGGAGTTAGGTCAAAAATTGCGAAATTATCGAGGAATGAAATCAGATGAAATAGACAATTTCTTTATCAATGTTTTGTCTGGATTTACGGATTTAATTGATGGGATTGTAGGACAGATGAATCTAGTAGGGTGGATTATCAGTGGATTTTCATTACTAGTGGGTGGATTTGGCATTGCCAATATTATGTTTGTTTCAGTAAAAGAACGAACTAATCTAATAGGAATTCAAAAATCGCTAGGCGCTAAAAACCGATTTATCTTATTTCAATTTTTATTTGAGGCTGTTATTCTTTCTGTAATTGGGGGAGCGGTCGGATTATTTCTGGTTTGGATAATTTCTGTGGTACTGACTAAAGCCTTGGACTTTGAGTTTGTGTTGAGTATGAGTAATGTATTCTTAGGGACAGGTTTGGCGGCATTGATTGGATTAATTTCTGGAATTTTACCTGCAATCACAGCGTCTAAATTAGATCCTGTAGAAGCCATTCGAACAGGAATGTAAAATAAAACGATTTAAATTATAAGCATAAAAAAATCCCGAACTAATTCGGGATTTTTTATTTATCTAATATCGTTGTTTTGAATCAAATCGATGTACAGATTAATCTTGTCTTTCAATTCTTTTCTTGGTGTGATAAAATCTAAGAAACCATGTTCTAAAAGGAACTCTGCGGTTTGGAAGCCTTCTGGTAAATCTTTTCCAGTTGTGTCTCTAACAACACGAGGGCCTGCAAATCCAATTAAGGCGCCAGGTTCAGAGATGTTGATGTCTCCAAGCATAGCATAAGAAGCTGTAGTTCCTCCAGTTGTTGGGTCGGTACAAAGTGAGATGTAAGGTAGTTTAGCTTCGGCTAATTGAACTAACTTTACCGATGTTTTAGCTAATTGCATCAAAGAAAATGCCGCTTCCATCATACGCGCTCCACCTGATTTTGAAATCATCACGAAAGGCATTTTGTGTTCGATAGCGTGGTCAATTCCTCTCACGATTTTTTCACCTACAACACCTCCAATTGATCCTCCGATAAAGGCAAAATCCATACAACAAACGACTAAGTCTTTTCCTTTAGATTTTCCAACGCCAGTACGAACAGCATCGTTCAACTTGGTTTTTGAAGTCACATCTTTTAGACGATCTGAATATTTTTTGGTATCTACGAAATGTAAAGAGTCTTTTGAAGTCATATTCTTATCCAACTCGACAAATTCATTGTTGTCGAATAAAATTTCAAAATAAGTCTCACTTCCAATTCGAACATGAAAATCATCTTCAGGGCTCACGTATAAGTTACGCGCTAATTCCTCTGCATCAATAATTTTTCCTGTTGGAGATTTGTACCAAAGACCTTTTGGAACATCCATTTTGTCTTCAGTAGGAGTAGTAATTCCTTTTTCGTGTCTTTTAAACCAAGCCATAGTTGTACTAAATAATAAACCATTGACAATTCAATGAATTGTCAATGGTCAATGGTTAATTATAGAGTGTTTACATTGTTCAAGTCAGCAAATGCTTGCTCTAATCTTGTGTTGAATGTAATTTCACTTTCACGTACCCATCTTCTTGGGTCATAATATTTTTTGTTTGGAACATCAGCACCTTCTGGGTTACCAATTTGTGATTTCAAGTACTCAATGTTTTTAACCATATAATCACGAATTCCTTCTGTGTAAGCAAATTGCAAATCAGTATCGATGTTCATCTTAACTACACCGTATCCAATAGCTTCTCTGATTTCTTCTAAAGTAGAACCTGATCCACCGTGGAAAACGAAATCAACTGGATTAGATCCTGTGTTGTATTTGTTTTGAACGAAGTCTTGAGAGTTTTTCAAGATTTTTGGAGTTAATTTTACGTTACCTGGTTTGTATACCCCGTGAACGTTTCCAAATGCAGCAGCAATAGTAAATTTAGGGCTTACTTTTGATAATTCTTCGTAAGCGAAAGCTACTTCTTCAGGTTGAGTGTATAATTTTGAGCTGTCAACATCAGAATTGTCAACACCGTCTTCCTCACCACCAGTGATTCCTAATTCAATTTCTAATGTCATTCCCATTTTGCTCATTCGAGCTAAATATTCTTTACAGATTTCGATATTTTCTTCGATTGGTTCTTCTGATAAGTCAATCATATGAGAAGAAAATAATGGTTTTCCTGTTGCAGCAAAATGTTTTTCTGAAGCGTCTAACAAACCGTCAATCCAAGGCAATAATTTTTTTGCACAGTGGTCAGTATGTAGAATTACAGTTGCTCCGTAAGCTTCTGCTAAAGTATGAATATGAAGTGCTCCGGCAATTCCACCGGCGATAGCTGCTTTTTCACCTGCATTAGATAATCCTTTACCTGCGTTAAATTGTGCCCCACCGTTAGAAAATTGAATGATAACGGGTGCGTTTAATTTTGCTGCTGTTTCAAGAACTCCATTAATTGTACTTGATCCAGTAACGTTTACTGCAGGAAGTGCAAAACCTTTCTCTTTCGCATAATTGAAGATCTCTTGTACTTGATCTCCCGTTGCTACGCCTGGTTTGATGTTGTGTGCCATTGTAATTGTTTTAAGTTGTTTTTAGTTTTTAGACCGCAAAAATAAGAATTAATTAGCATTAGAAAGGATAATTTATCCCAAAATTTAATACTGAGCGTCCAAAATTATAATCTTTTAACCATCGACTTCCACTTTCATAAGCGGGGTTATACGTTTTAAAACCTAGATCAAAACGAATTACAAAGAAACTTAAATCGTAGCGTAAACCAAATCCAGAACCCAGTGCTATTGACTTTAAATCATTAATTCCGTTAAATTTAGCTTTGGAATCTTCGGTGTTATCTAATACGTTCCAAACATTACCGGCATCAGCAAATAGGGCTCCTTTGAGATCACCTAGAATTTTAAATCGAAACTCGGTGCTCAAAGCTATTTTCATATTAGCTTCGTTAAAATCGTTTACACCTCCGGTGCTTCCTGGTCCTAAACTATAGGGTTGCCAGCCTCTATTATCATTGGAACCTCCAGAGTAGTAACTTCTTGAAAAAGGAATATTTTTTGAATTTCCAAACGGAATTGCAATACCAAAAAAGCTTCTGAAAGCAATTACTTTTTCTCTTGATAAATCCCAAAGCTTAATAAAATCAAATTCAGTTTTAATGTATTCAGAATATTCTAAATTGAAGATTTTGTACCTATCATTTGTTGTTTTGTTTAATTTGGTTGCATTTGCAAATAAGGATAGAATTGAACCTGCTGATTCAATTTTTGTTTTAAAAAGATAAAAATTATTGTCTGAAATATCTTTTTTGGTTGTTCTAGAAAAACTAAAATTAGTAGCTAAAATAAAATCATTTTCAGTTAATCGTATGCGTCTTTCTTCTATGCTTTTTATAGCTGAATAATCCGATGTAGAAGTTGTTATCGTTGGCGATGATCCTAAAACATCTTGAATGAAGCCATTGGTTCCGTTCTCAATAATTAAATTGTTTTCGCTGTTAAAATAAGTTTGATTTACATTGTAATTTGGATTTTTAGCTAATTCATTCAATGCATTATATGATGAGGTATATACATTAAAATAATTTTTAGGATTCAAATTTCTAACAAATTGAACATTGAATAAATCAAATCGAGCGGTATTGTTTTTTTTAGGAGTCCAATTATAACTAAATGACCCTGTGAAATTCTCTTTATCTAATCCAATGTTCTTTTGAGTGGAATAACCGGAGGTGATTAATGTAGATGGAATCATGCTTTTAGGAATGATTTTTTCAGTATTAAAAGGAATTACTATCCGTGGAAAATTTAATTTCAAATCAATTCCTAGTTCTGATGCATTGAAAAAAACATCGTTCGGATTAGCAAAATCTTTAGAGGAACCAATATTGGCACGCCCAGAAAATTCTAAAGTCTCTGCTCCATTGAAAACGTTCCGAATAGAAATAGACGGACTAAATCCTAGACCTATATTTTGTATGTTGGAATGAGTAATGTCAATGGATTGTCCAAAGTTATATTTTTTCTTAGGGGTTAAATAAATTTTTGCGATCAAAGATTGTGCAGTCGAATCTCTTTTGTCTATTTCGTAGATAATAGACGGATAATTGAAAATTTTGAGATTACTTAAATAACGACTCGTCAAATTAGTTTTAGTGTCAGCGAAAAGCCCTCCTTTTGTGATAAATACTGCATTTGTAATAGCATAGGGTTTGTATCTTAATTTAGTTCTGCTATATAAATTGAAATTATTGAAAGATACACTGTCTGTAATTTTGGCATTGGCATCAGCAGATGAATAATCAGTAAATATTTTTACTTCACTAATACGGAGTAATTTAAATGGTGCTATCTTAGTAGAATCTTTTTCTTGGTAACTGTGATTACTTATTTTTAAATTAATAGTAGCTTTATTTTTTTTATTAATGGTATCAATGTCAAATGTGATATTGTTTGGTTGAAAATGGTAAGCCCCACTATTTCTGAAATGTGTTGTAATTCTATTTTTCTCATTTTCAAAATCCTCAGTTTTGTATTGGGTCCCTATTTTGATAAAAGAATTAGTTTTAGCAGTTTGGTACAAAGAATCCAAAACTGGTGTAGCAATAGTTGTATTTACTGAATCAATAAGATATGGTTTTCCTAGAGTAATTGCATATTTTACTTTTGCTTTTTTAATGGCAATAGTATCCAATGTATAATTAGCTTTCACGTCAAAATAGCCTTTGTTGAAATAATGGTATTTTAATCGTGAAATGGATTTTTCAGTTTTTATTTTGTCAAAAATTACAGGAGCTTCCCCCGTCTTTTTTAATAAATCATGGATGCCGTGGTACCAAAAAGATTTTCCTAATTGGTCTACTTGTTTAGCAGAAAGCCATTTAGATATTCTGGCATATTTTTTAGGATTGTTTATAAATTTAGCTTGATATGTGGAGTCAGGATTTGGATTAGCCCAATTATGAATCATTAAGAAAAAAGGGATCCCTAAAATTTTACTATTCGGTTTTTGGTACAATTGATCCAAAGTAATTTCGTTTGAAATCACTTTGGTATTTTCAAAAATTTCGTTTTTAGTCAACAAAAATTTACCGTTTGGAACTCGCTTCACGGAGTTACATGCGGAAATAAATATTGCAATTAGAATAAATGCTGCTATTTTTGTAGAAATCTTTTTCAACTGTTCTAAAAATTTAATTCAAAAGTACATTTTTTTATGGTTAGTAAAAACCAAATAAAGCTTATATCGAGTTTACACCAAAAAAAACAGCGAATAGCACATCAGTTGTTTATTGCTGAAGGGATTAAAGGGGTTCAAGAATTGCTTGATGCCCATTTTGAATTAGACCATTTGTATACTACTCAACATGATTTTGAAACGGTTTCTAATAGTTTAAAAACACTTGTATCTGAAGCGGATTTGAAAAAAATAAGTGCTTTAGCTACGCCTAATACCTGTTTGGCAGTGTTTAAAATGCCAAAAGAAAAACAAATTACAACATCAGGGTTGATAGTAGCATTAGACGCTGTTAGAGATCCAGGGAATCTAGGCACAATTCTGCGTTTGTGTGATTGGTTTGGAATTCACCAACTAATTTGTTCTAAAGAGACAGTAGATATTTACAATCCAAAAGTAGTGCAAGCTACGATGGGGTCTATTGCGCGTGTCAATGTGAGTTATGTAGATTTGAATGATTTTATAAGAACCACTTCATTACCTGTTTTTGGGACTTTCATGAACGGCAATAACATTTATAAAGCGTCTTTACCACAAGAAGGTGTTATTGTGATGGGAAATGAGGCCAATGGAATTTCAACTGAATTGGATGAAATAATCAAAAATAGATTGACAATTCCTCGCTTTGGAACAATTCAAAAAACAGAAAGTTTGAATGTGGCTACGGCTACTGCAATTGTTTTAAGCGAATTTCGTCGTGCCTCACTTTAGCTTTTAGTGAAAAGTGAAGTTAATGAACAAGCCTCTGGTTCGCATAGATTCGATATTGCTTGTCCAAGGACTAGTTGGGTCGTTATCCTGAATTAGTTCATCTTTTAATCCAAAGACTCCTCTAATTGAAGGAGAAAAAATGAAATACTCCGAAAAAATATCTATGCCTAATCCTAATTCATAGTTTGGACTCCAAGCTTTTACTCGAAAACGTTGTTCTAGGTTGTCGTCTTTTGATTTTGAATTACTAGATAAATTTAAAGTAGTTGAAGCACCACCAAGAAGATATGGACGAATGTTTCCTGTCCGTAATGCTGAAAATTTTAATAATAAAGGCAGGTGTATGTAGGTGCTATTTATCTCTCTTATTTTATCGGAACTTTTTGGTGTGGAGGTAAAATAATTTTCAGGGTAATTTAAAATGCGTTTTGTGTAATACAATCCAGGTTCAAATCGTAAATTGAAATATTTTTGAAGTCGGGCGTCTGCAACTAGTCCTACATTGAAGCCGGTTGTTTTTTGAACTTGTATATCCTCGGTTATAGATGCTTTGTAGTTGAACTTGAAATCATAAGAGTTTAATCCTAAGAAAAATCCAAAATATAATTTTTGTTCCTGCCATGTTTCTAAATGAATTACAGGATTCTTACTAAAAATACTTTGAGTAAATTGAGCATGAATACTTGTTGTAAAAACAATCAATAGTAAGAAAACGAGCTTTTTCATATTATTTTTTAGAAGCTAAATAAATAGTAGCCACTCCAAATGTTTGAGGTAAAGCCACAACATCTATAAACCCAATTTCTCTTAAAATATTGTTTAACTTTTCTCCATACGGAAAAGCAGCTGCAGATTCGGATAAATAACCATACGCTACATCGTCTTTTGAAAACAGTTTTCCTATTAATGGTAAAATGTTATTGCTATAAAATTGATAGCCTTGTTTGTAAGGCATTTTTTCAGGAACAGAAGTTTCTAAAATGACAAAAGTTCCGTTAGGTTTTAAAACACGTAAAATTTCAGTCAATCCTTTTTCTAAATTTTCAAAATTACGAACGCCAAACGCTACAGTAATAGCATCAAAATAATTGTCTTCAAAAGGAATTTTTTCAGAGTCTCCCAAAACCATTTGTATGGTATTGGATAAGTTTTTCGCTGCAATTTTTTGGACCCCAACTTCAAGCATTCCTGCCGATATGTCTAAACCAATAATTTTATCTGCTTTGGTTTGAGACATTAAAATAGCCAAATCTCCAGTTCCTGTTGCGATGTCTAAAATGGTTTTTGGATTGGATTGCGCCACCATTTTTAGTACTTTTTTGCGCCACTTCACGTCAATGCCAAATGAGATTACTCGGTTTAGATTGTCATAATTTCCTGAAATGGTATCAAACATTTGAGCAACTTGTTCTTTTTTGCTTAATGAAGAATCTTTGTAAGGTGTAATTTTCTCAGCCATCTTTTTTGTTTGTGCAAATATAAGTAAACTCTATCAACTAAATAGTTGCGTTTTAGTCCATTCTCGTTTGTACCATGAAAACTATAAAAATCACTAAAAGTGGGTATTGTAGTGCAGTAATATAATGTTCAATTTTACCAACATAGAAAACTATATCTATTTCGATGTTTTTATTGGGAGTTAATGAATGAAAATCAAGTAATTGGCTTTTGCGTAGCTAATTTATATTGTTCTTGATGTCTTTTAGCATCTCTTTCAGTGGTGCTAAGTCTAACGCAAAACACGTTCTTAAGAATTAATTTGTTTTTGGAAACTTTAAATTTATTCATTTTTACTGCCTTCGTGGTATTTGGTAGTAAAACACTTAAAAAGGCAAAAGACATTTCATTCTCCCAATACATTGAAAAATAAATGGTTATTTTTTCACAAAAGTTTGATAGGTATAGTCGTAAAGATGTTTTTCGTCTTTAGCATTAAAATCCGATTGGACTAATTCCCATTCTTCCGCTTTTATTTCTGGAAAAAATGCATCGGCTTCAAACTCTCCGTGTACTTTAGTGATTTCAATTGTATCTGAAAAGGCAAGTGCCTGATTGTAAATTTCTCCTCCGCCAATGATATAAATAGTTTCGTTTTCAGGACAGACTTTAATAGCGTTTTCAATGCTATTGACTACAATACAATCATCGGGCTGATAATTTTGCTGTCTTGTAATAACTACATGGGTTCTGTTAGGCAACGGTTTTGGAAAACTTTCAAATGTTTTTCTCCCCATAATAATGTAGTGACCAGAGGTTAATTCTTTAAATCTCTTAAAATCATTAGGCAGGTGCCAAACTAATTCGTTGTTTTTTCCTAAGGCGTTATTTTCGGCAACAGCCGCAATCATTACAATCATAATTATGGTATTAGTTTTGGATAGAGAACGTATTAACGATTAAGAAATCTAGTTTTAACGACGTTTTTCAGTTGATAAAGGTAAAATTTATTTTTGAAAAGTCATTTTGCTGATTATTAATTATTTAGTACGAAAAGGTTTTCTTATTTTAGAAATAATGAAATAAAACCTCTAAAATAAGAATCCGATTGAAAATTCCGTCTGTTTTTGTCATAATCCTAAAAATTCACTTCCGTTTTTTTGCCTCGTCGAATTGTAGTTACTTTGCTCATAATTCTAAAAATGAAATAGTTATGTCAATCAAAAAACAATTTGTAAAAACAAAACCAGTTTGTAAGGTTACTTTTTCAATAGAAGCAAAAGAAGCAAAAACAGCTTCAGTTGTTGGAGATTTTAACAATTGGGATCAAGAAGCGGGAGCTTTGAATAAATTAAAAAACGGAACTTTTAAAGGTGTTTTTGATTTTAATAAAGATGCGTCTTACGAATTTAAGTACGTAATTGATGGTCAATTTGTAAATGAACCAGAGGCTGATTCTTTCCTTTGGAATGATTACGCAGGAGCAGAAAATAGTGTTTTATCTATATAATTAAAAATCCGCTTTAAAGCGGATTTTTTCTTTTTATACTGCAACACTTCCTCTGATAAGAGGGTGAGGGTCATATCCTTCTAAGGTAAAATCATCAAAGTCGAAATCAAAAATATCTTTAATTGCTGGATTTAAAATCATTTTAGGTAATGGTTTGGTTTCGCGAGATAATTGCAACTCCAATTGTTCAAAATGATTGTTGTAAATGTGTGCATCTCCAAAGGTGTGAATGAACTCGCCAACGCCTAAATTACAGACTTGAGCAATCATCATAGTCAATAAGGCATAAGATGCAATATTGAATGGAACGCCCAAGAAAATATCAGCGGAACGTTGATACAATTGACACGATAATTTGCCGTTAGCAACATAAAATTGAAAGAAAGCATGACAAGGTGGTAATGCTGCTTTGTTGTTAGCAACATTCTCTCCAAACGATTTTGTAGTGTCCGGAAGAACCGATGGATTCCAAGCAGAAACTAACATTCTTCGGCTGTTAGGATTCGATTTTAATTCTTTGATTAAGTCTGAGATTTGATCAATTTCTTCGCTATTCCAATTGCGCCATTGGTGTCCGTAAACAGGGCCTAAATTGCCATTGGCATCAGCCCATTCGTCCCAAATTTTAACACCATTCTCTCGTAGGTATTTAATATTGGTGTCTCCTTTTAAGAACCAAAGTAATTCATAGATAATCGATTTAAGATGCAATTTTTTGGTGGTCACCATTGGAAAACCTTCGTTTAAATCAAAACGCATTTGGTAACCAAAAACACTTTTTGTTCCTGTTCCAGTTCGGTCTCCTTTTTGGCAGCCACTTTCCATAACGTGTTGCACTAAATCTAAATATTGTTTCATGTGGGGAGTTATTCGATTAATTGAATTTTATTGTGGCAAATTAACATTCTCTTTTAGAAATTTCGTCTCTAATTTTGGCGGCTTTTTCATAATCTTCATTTTCTACAGCCTCTGCTAATAAATCATTTAATTCTTGAATACTATTGGTAGCATAGGTTGTTCCAGATTGATTGCTCTCTACCTCGTGACCAAAGGTTTCCGGATTAGAAAGAATGTCGTCAATATCTTCGGAATCTTTATTAGCATCTGTAGGATTGGTGTTTAAATAAATTCCTGCCTTGTCTAAAATATTTTTATAAGTAAAGATAGGTGAGTTGAAACGAAGCGCTAAAGCAATAGCATCTGAAGTACGCGCATCTATAATTTCTTCGATTTTATCTCTTTCGCAAATGATGCTAGAGTAAAATACGCCATCGACTAATTTATGAATAATGACTTGTTTGACAACAATATCAAAGCGGTCGGCAAAATTTTTGAATAAGTCATGAGTCAGTGGGCGAGGTGGTTTAATTTCTTTCTCTAAAGCAATAGCAATAGATTGTGCTTCAAAGGCACCAATTACAATAGGTAATTTTTTATCGCCATCTACTTCGTTCAAAATCAAGGCATAAGCCCCGTTCTGTGTTTGGCTATACGAAATTCCTTTTATAGATAATTTTACTAAACTCATGTGTTACAAATCAAAATTTTGGGAGATCCTAAAAAAAACTCCCTAAAAGCAAAGATACAAATATCATTGTTTTTAGAGAGGGTTTTTTTAAATTTATACTCCAATTAATGCTGTGCTTTGAATGCTTTTAATTTTTCAATTAATTGAGGTACAATTTCGAAAGCATCACCTACAACACCATAGTCGGCAACTTTGAAAAAAGGGGCTTCTGGGTCGTTATTAATTACCACTTTTACCTTAGAAGAGTTAATTCCTGCAATATGTTGAATAGCTCCTGAAATTCCGATAGCGATGTATAAATTAGTAGCTACGGGTTTTCCTGTTTGACCTACGTGTTCTCCGTGAGGTCTCCAACCCAAATCAGAAACTGGTTTTGAACAAGCTGTTGCCGCTCCAAGAACGCTAGCTAATTCTTCAATCATTCCCCAATTTTCAGGGCCTTTTAATCCACGCCCACCAGAAACAACAATGTCGGCATCAGCAATAGAAACTTTTCCGGAACTTTTTTCTACTGAAGTTACTTTTACGTTAAAATCGGCAGCATCAATAGTTGGGTTGAAGTCTTCTTCGGTTAATGAAACGTTGTTTTCAATTATTCCGTAGGAGTTTTTGGCTAAGCCAAGCACTTTTATATCTGTTGTGATTTCGGTAATAGTAAAGGCTTTGTTGGAAAATGCAGTTCGTTTCACTTGGAAAGGATTGGTACTTACTGGAAGTCCTACTACGTTTGAAGTGAATCCTGCGTCTAAGCTTATAGCTACTAAAGAGGATAAATAAATACTATCTGTTGTAGAGGAAAGAACAACCACTTTAGCGCCCTCTTTTTGTGCTGCTTGTTTGATCACATCAGCGTAAGCTCTAGCAGAAAACCCAGTTAAGGCATCGTTATTTACTTTTAATACTTTGTCTACTCCGTATTTTGATAAATCCGATACGTCTCCAGCGTTGATAGTAACAGCGGTTACGGTCGTTCCTAGACTTTCAGCTACTTTTTTAGCATAAGAAGCTAATTCAAAAGCTACTTTTTTGAATTTTCCTTCGGCTGATTCTGCGTATATTAATAAAGACATGGTTATAAGTTTAAGTGTTTAAATTGATTAAAAAGTTGAAGTGTTTGGTAAGTTCCTGAACACTATTAACTGATTACTAAATTACTTTGGCTTCGTTGTGTAATAAATTGATTAACTCGTCTATTTGGTCAGCGGCAATTAGTTTTACGGCTGATTTTGGTGCCGGTTTTTCAAATTGTACCGTTTTTGTATTTACATTAGCTGCAATCGGTTCTAGAATAGTTAATACTTTGGTACGTGCCGTCATGATTCCTCTCATGTTAGGAATGCGAAGGTCTTTTTCTTCTACCAATCCTTTTTGACTCCCAATGATTACTGGAAGAGACGTGCTTACAATTTCTTTTCCACCATCAATTTCACGACTAGCAGTGGCATTAGTACCATCAATAGTTAAGCCTACGCAAGAATTTACAAAATTGTATCCTAAAATACCCGCTATCATTCCTGGTACCATTCCGCCATTGTAATCCAAAGATTCTTTTCCTGCAATAACAACATCATATCCTCCAGTTTTAATTATTTCGGCCAATTGTTGTGCTACAAAAAATCCATCAGTTGAGTTAGCATTGATACGGATGGCTTCGTTAGCCCCAATAGCTAGTGCTTTTCGAAGTGTTGGTTCCGTTTCTGGACCGCCAACATTAACAACAGTTACGACGGCTCCTTGTTGTTCTTGGAGCCAAATAGCACGTGTTAAACCAAACTCGTCGTTAGGATTGATTACGTATTGCACTCCGTTAGTGTCAAATTCAGAATCGCCATTAACGAAGTTGATTTTTGAAGTAGTATCAGGCACGTGGCTGATGCAAACTAATATTTTCATAGGGGTGTTATTTACTGATTTGTTAAATGCTCCACAAATTTAAAATAATAAATCGGAATATTTACTATGCGCGCATAATATTTTTAATGAATTTGTGATTTTTTAGCCCGGATAGTAGCGGCATCCTTCCTGTGGCGTCTTCAGCCAGAGGAAGATATAGCGAATAGCCGGAGAAAGCTCCTAATTATTTTAGTAGATTTTATGCTTTTAAGTAATATAAAATATTTATTTTTGCGTTTCGAAAAATACACATACAACATACAACTATGAGAACGATACAATTTAGAGAGGCCATTTGCGAAGCGATGAGTGAAGAAATGCGTCGCGATGAATCCATTTACTTAATGGGTGAAGAGGTTGCTGAATATAATGGTGCTTATAAAGCTTCTAAAGGAATGCTTGCCGAGTTTGGTGAGAAAAGAGTAATTGACACGCCAATTGCAGAGCTTGGGTTTACTGGAATTGCAGTAGGGTCAGCAATGAATGGGAATCGTCCAATTGTAGAATACATGACTTTCAATTTCTGTTTAGTTGGAATTGATCAAATTATAAATAACGCTGCCAAAATGCGTCAAATGACAGGAGGACAATTCAATGTACCAATTGTTTTTAGAGGACCAACTGCTTCTGCAGGACAATTGGGAGCCACACACTCACAAGCTTTGGAAAACTGGTTTGCGAATACTCCAGGTCTTAAAGTAGTAGTTCCATCTACTCCTTATGACGCTAAAGGATTATTGAAATCAGCTATTCGTGATGACGATCCAGTTATTTTTATGGAATCAGAGCAAATGTATGGTGACAAAGGAGAAGTGCCAGATGGAGAATATACTATTCCAATTGGTGTAGCTGATATCAAACGTGAAGGTACTGATGTGACGATTGTTTCTTTTGGAAAAATTATCAAAGAAGCTTTTATTGCTGCTGATGAATTAGCTAAAGAAGGTATTTCTTGTGAGATTATCGATTTGAGAACAGTTCGTCCAATGGATCACGATGCTATTTTAACTTCGGTTAAAAAAACAAACCGATTAGTAGTTTTAGAAGAGGCTTGGCCATTTTCAAGTGTGGCTTCTGAAATTACCTATATTGTGCAGGAGCGTGCTTTTGATTATTTAGATGCACCAATCCAACGTATTACAACTGCTGATACTCCGGCTCCATATTCTCCAGTTTTATTGAAAGAATGGTTGCCTAACTCTGAAGACGTTATTAAGGCAGTAAAAAAAGTATTGAATAAATAATTCAAAATGTTAATTGTTTAAACGCAATTAAGATAATGATTACCTTTGAATCTTCATCAAATACCATTTGATGAAGATTTTTTTTAGCTTATGAAATCAAAATTTCCCAAACTTTTAGTTGTCTTTTTTCTAATGGCATTTCAGCTCCTTTTGGCACAAACCAAAGTGAGTGGTGTTGTAGTGGATAAAACGAATCAGCCGATTCCGTTTGCAACAATTATGTTTAAAAAATCAAATGTAGGTGTTGTAGCTAATGAAGATGGCCGATTTTATATTGAGTCTCCCCAAAAACATTCTGTTTTAGTTGTATCTTCTGCAGGTTTTTCTGAAAGAGAAATCTATTTGGATGATGCTGTTGTGTATAATTTCAAGGTGAAATTAAATGAAGCAGAATTTTTAAATGAAGTAGTAGTTTTTACAGGGAAAACTTCTAAAAAAAATAATCCGGCATTAGAAATTCTCAGAAAAATATGGGAACGCAAACGTAAAAACGGCTTGTATCAGTTTGACCAATACCAAATGGAAAAATATGAAAAGGTAGAATTTGACATGAATACTATTGACAGTGCTTTCATAAAAAACAAAGTGTTCAAAGGAATGGAGTTTGTTTTCAACCATGTGGACACTTCTAAAGTTACTGGAAAAACCTATTTACCTATTTTTATTAACGAATCATTAGCTGATGTTTATGGAGACAACCGCCAAAAAAAGGTAAAAGAAAAACTAAAAGCGAATAAAACATCTGGTTTTGAAGGAAACCAACAAATTTTATCGTTTTTAAAGGATTTGTACAGTGATTATTCTATTTATAATAATCATCTAACCTTTTTTGACAAGAGTTTTACGAGTCCTTTGTCTCGAACAGGAATAGATGTCTATAATTATGTGTTAAGAGACAGCGCTTATATTGATAATAAAAAATGTTACAACATTTTATTTTATCCAAGAAGAAAAAACGAGTTGACATTTAAAGGTGATTTTTGGGTGAATGATACCACATTTGCTATTAAGAAAATCAATATGGCGGTAACTAAGAGCGCTAACATCAACTGGATTAAAGATATCTATATTGAACAAGAATTTGAAGTAATGAACGATTCTGTTTTCTTGTTGACAAGAGATTATATGATGTCTGATTTTGCCTTAAATAAAAAAGAAGATTCTAAAGGCATTTATGGTAAGCGCACTACTTTGTATCGAAATCATCAATTTAATCAAGTAAAACCACTAGCTTTTTATAAAGAAGAAGTCAATTTCATAGACAATGAAGTTTATCAAAAGTCGGACGAGTATTGGCAAGAAAACCGTTTTGAAAAATTAAATAAAGACGAAGCTGGGGTTTATAAAATGCTAGATACGCTTCAAACCGTCAAAAAATTCAAACAGATGTATAATTTGGTTTCTATTTTGGGCAGTGGTTATGTTGAGTTTAAGAATTTTGATTACGGACCGATTTTTTCTTCCTTTGGTTTCAACGAAGTAGAGGGGGTTCGTTTACGTGTTGGTGGAAGAACCTATTTTGGACCTAATGATCCTTGGCGAATCCAAGCTTTTACTGCTTATGGATTCAACGATCAACAATTCAAATACGGACTTTCAGGAAAATGGATGGTAGATAAAAAAAACCGAATCATTATCTCGGGAGGCAATAGGCGTGACATTGAGCAAATTGGTGCAAGTTTGACCACAACCAATGATGTGATGGGGAGAAGTTTTGCTTCTTCGGCGCTGTTTACGACAGGGAGTAATGGTAAATTGACCAATATTAATTTGTCGAATCTATCTGTTGAAATTGAGCCTGTAAAAAACTTAATTTTTCAATTAGGAATCTCACATCGTACTTTAGCATCTGCATCGTCTACCTTTAGTTTGGACTATTACACAGATGCATCTAGAACTTCTACTCAAAGTGAGGTAAAACAATCGGAAGCGAATTTTCAAATTGAGTTCATGCCCAATCGAAAAACAATTGGTTACGGTGTAGAAAGAGATGTTGTAGATAATCCATACAGTCGTTTTTTTGTCAATTACAGTCACGGATTCAAAGGAGTATTAAATAGCGATTTCAAATACGAAAAATTGCAGTTGTATTACAAACAACCAATTATTATTGGACCACTTGGACGAACTAATATTACTATGGAGTTGGGAAAAACCTTTGGTACTATTCCGTTAGGATTAATGAGTGTGATTCCAGGTAACCAAACGTATTTCACTATCGAGAATACCTTTAGTAATTTGAATTTCTATGAATTCGTTAGCGACCAATACGCCACTTTAAAATGGGATCATAATTTTAATGGTCGAATTTTTTCTCGCATTCCTTTTATGCGAAAATTAAACTGGCGCGAAATCATAGGGGTGAGAGGAGTGTATGGAACCATCTCAGACGCCAACAGAGCCATCAATGCTTCTGGACTTGCGTATCAAGCTCCCGAAAATATGTATTGGGAATACAGTGCGGGAATTGGAAATATTTTCAAAGTATTTCGTTTGGACTTTTCGTGGAGAGGCAATTATTTGAATGCGCCAGATGCAACTAAATTTGCAATTAAAGGTTCGTTTGGATTTCATTTTTAATTTCAAAACAAACCTAGTTTAAACTTGTAAATTTTTATTTGATGCAAGAAGCAATTGATTTTTTGTCCCAAAAAGATGGAGTCTTAAAGACTATAATTGCTGATTTTGGTCTTCCAATAATCCAAAAAAGAGAGGAAGGATTTGCATCTATGTGTCACATTATTTTGGAACAACAAGTTTCTATAGCCTCTGCCAAAGCTGCCTATGAAAAGTTAGTTAGTTTGGTTGGAACAGTAAATCCATCCAATATATATGATGCCGCCGACCAAGACTTAAAATCCTGTGGAATATCCAGACAAAAAATCATCTATCTAAAAGACGTAGCTCAAAGGGTTATCAATAAGGAATTGAGTTTCTCTTCACTTCCAATGAAAACGGATCAGCAGATTCGAAATGAATTAATTCAAATTAAAGGAGTTGGGAATTGGAGTATTGATGTTTATTTAATGTTTTGCATGCAATCACAAGACATTATACCTCTAGGAGACATCGCTATTAAAAATACTTTAATTGAATTATATCAATGTCAATCAGAAGCAGAAATGCTCACTGTTTCTTCTAATTGGGCACCGTTTAGAACAGTTGCATCCTTTATCATTTGGCATTATTATCTCAAGAAAAGAGGGAAAATTTAATTTTTGATTGTGATGAGGTAATAAAATATGTTTTTATCCCTTTGTTTTCTTGTTAAAATACTTTGATTGCTTACTTTTGCACCAAATTTTAAAAGAAA
>CAZOHO010000025.1:0-18101 GCA_964579755.1 uncultured Flavobacterium sp. | reverse complement strand
TCGTGATATGGGCGGAATCATCGTAGTTGATTTTATCGATATGGCGAATCCTGAAAATCGCAAAGTATTATTCGACTTCTTACGAGAAGAGATGAGTGATGATAAAGCCAAACACAAAATCTTACCGCCGAGTAAATTTGGATTAGTCCAAATAACAAGACAACGCGTAAGACCAGAAATGAATATCAAGACTAGAGAAGAAGATCCTAATAATGAAAGTGGCGAAATTGAAGCGCCAATTCTTATCATTGACAAGATTACTTTAGACCTAGAAAGAGTTCTCAACAGTCATTCAAATGTAGTACTTAATGTACATCCGTTTGTGGCTGCCTACCTTACCAAAGGTTTTCCATCAATACGTTCAAAGTGGTTCTTTGAACATAAAAAATGGGTGAAAATTATACCACGTGACGCTTACACGTATTTAGAATACCATTTCTTTGATAAAAAAGGGAATGTTATTTCAGAATAAAACAAAAACCGCCTTTCGAAAGATTGGCGGTTTTTTTATGCTTTATTGTGAGATAAATTGGAAGTTATTTTCTTCGCTCTGCAAAAAAACGTTTCATCAGAGTTGCGGCTTCTTCTGCTAATACCCCAGAAATTACTTCAGTTTTAGGATGTAATTGAGTTCCCATTGCGGTACAACCCCGTTGCTCGTCGCTAGCTCCGTAGACAATTTTGGAAATTTGACTCCAATACAAGGCACCCGCACACATTTGGCAAGGCTCCAGTGTGACATACAAAGTACAGTCTTTCAAATATTTTCCGCCTAAAAAATTGGCTGCGGCTGTAATGGCTTGCATTTCGGCATGAGCCGTAACATCATGCAACAACTCGGTTAGATTATGACTGCGTGCAATGATGGTATTATTAATCACAATTACTGCTCCTACCGGAATTTCTCCTTTATCAAAAGCCATTTCGGCTTCTTGTAAGGCTTTTTTCATAAAATAGGCGTCGTTGAAAGGGTTTTCCATTTGGCAAAAATAAGAATTCAATTTGTACATTTGCACCATGTCAAACAATTTACTTTCAAGTATTAACAGTCCCAATGATTTACGTCAACTTGATGTCAATCAATTGCCGCAACTGGCTCAAGAGTTGCGCGACTTCATTATCGATATAGTTTCGGTAAAAGAAGGGCATTTGGGTGCTAGTTTGGGAGTGGTAGAGTTGACTATTGCTTTGCATTATGTTTTTGACACGCCCAACGATTGTTTGATTTGGGACGTAGGACATCAAGCCTACGGACATAAAATACTTACGGGGAGAAGAGATCAATTTCCCACCAACAGACAACTTCATGGCATTTCAGGTTTTCCAAAAAGAAGCGAAAGTAAGTACGATGCTTTTGGCGTAGGCCATTCGTCTACTTCTATTTCTGCCGCTTTAGGAATGGCAATTGCTGCTAATTTGAAAGGTGATTTGGAACAGCAGCATATTGCGGTTATTGGCGATGCCTCGATAGCTTCGGGAATGGCTTTTGAAGGATTGAATCACGCGGGAGTTACCGATGCTAATTTATTAGTCATTTTAAATGATAACGCCATTGGGATTGATCCAAGCGTGGGTGCGTTGAAAAACTATTTGACGGCAGTCAAAGAAGGGAAAAATCCGAGACAAAACAACATGATTAAGTCCTTGAATTTTGACTATTCAGGACCTATTGACGGACATGATATTGAGGCTGTAATTCAAGAATTAGAGCGACTAAAAAAAGTAAAAGGGTCAAAATTTTTGCACGTTATTACGACCAAAGGAAAAGGACTACAACAAGCGGAAGAGAATCAGGTGCAATACCATGCTCCAGGAAAATTTGACGCCAATACGGGAGAAATCATTCCTAAATCGGAAGCAAATTT
Source organism: uncultured Flavobacterium sp. (assembly GCA_964579755.1). Taxonomy (GTDB): domain Bacteria; phylum Bacteroidota; class Bacteroidia; order Flavobacteriales; family Flavobacteriaceae; genus Flavobacterium. The sequence goes on along the minus strand of CAZOHO010000025.1, from coordinate 16,236 downwards.
ACCGCCAAAATACCAAGATGTTTTTGGTGAAACGATTTTGGATTTGGCACAAAAGAATGAAAAAATTATAGGTATTACTCCAGCAATGCCTACTGGGAGTTCGCTAAAGTTAATGATGGATGCCTTTCCCAAACGTGCTTTTGACGTAGGGATAGCGGAACAACATGCGGTTACTTTGGCAGCCGGAATGGCAACACAAGGGATGGTTGTTTTTTGTAATATCTATTCAACTTTTTTGCAAAGAGCCTATGATCAAGTGATTCATGATGTGGCTTTGCAAAATTTACCGGTTATTTTCTGTTTGGATCGTGCAGGTTTAGTGGGAGAGGATGGCGCCACCCATCACGGTGTTTTTGATTTGGCCTATCTGCGTTGTATTTCGAATCTAATTGTGTATTCGCCATTGAATGAAATGGCTTTACAGAACATTTTGTACACCGCTCAATTAGGATTAGAACATCCCATCGCTATTCGTTACCCACGTGGACGCGGACAAAATACCCATTGGCAAACACCCTATCAAACTATACTCATTGGTAAAGCACATTGTATAAAAGAAGGAACTCGAATCGCCGTTTTGTCTAACGGAACGATTGGGAATAATGTGATGCAAGCTTTAGGAAATTTAGATCATCCAAGTGAGATTGCCCATTTTGATTTTCCTTTCGTGAAACCTTTAGATGAAGACCTTTTGCATACTATTTTTTCAAAATTTAAAACGATAATTACTGTTGAAGACGGTGTAATTACTGGTGGTTTTGGAAGTGCTATTTTAGAATTTGCAGCAGCTAATGAGTACCATTCCAATGTTCGGTTGTTAGGAATCCCAGATGAATTTATTGAACAAGGAACTGTTTTGGAATTGCAACAATATTGTAAAATAGACGTTACAAGTTTAGAAGCTCTTTTTCGAGAATTATTATACTAACCAATCAAATATTAAAACATAATGAGATTACGTTTTGTTCTTTTCTTTTTTCTTTTTTCGATTGCTATTGATGCACAAGAATTGACAAATACCCAATCGGTAGATACGATTTCACATTGGACGAAAAAGAATAAATTAGGATTTGATATTTCTGAAATTGTCTTTCTAAATTGGAGTGCAGGAGGTAATAGTGCTGTCTCTGGTTTGCTCAAAGGTGATTTTTCAAGAGTTTATGCCAAGGACAATCAAAAATGGGTAAATGAGTTATCAATTCGTTATGGATTAAACAAACAAGATGGGCACGAAGTTCGAAAAACAGACGATGCAATTCAAATTAACTCCACTTTTGGCTACAGAAAAGATACGATTACCAATTGGTACCATTCGGCTAAATTTAACTTTAATACTCAATTTACGAATGGTTATGCGTATCCAAATACTCAAAAAGCCATCTCTAGATTGTTTGCTCCAGCTTATGTTTTTTTAGGTGTTGGAGCGGAGAATGCTAGTAAAAGTAAGCATCGTATTTTTTATATCTCCCCTTTTACTTTCAAAACTACTTTGGTTTTAGATCAACACTTGGCTAATCAAGGGGCTTTTGGAGTAACCAAAGCATTGTATGATACAAATGGAAATTTAATTAGTAGCGGAAAACGTTCTAAAACAGAACTAGGGTTTTTATTTACAAGCTATTACAAGAAAGAAATTGTAAAAAATATAATGATGGTCAATAAGGTCGTATTGTATTCAGACTACATTAATAATTTTGGTAATATTGATATTGATTATGATTTTCTATTAGATTTGGTGGTGAATCAATATGTTCGTGCAAGTATTGGTGCGCGAATTATTTATGATGATGATATTAAAGCCAAGAAGGAGATCGACGGTAAACAGGTTACGGTAGGGCCTAAGGTACAATTGAAACAAATGTTAGGTGTTGGTCTTGTTTACGCTTTTTAAACCACCATTAAGTTACATCCTCTAATGTCAGAATGGTCAAATCGGCCTAAAATTTCAAAACTACCATTAGTATATTTTTTACCTAAGTCTTGTGTAGCAATAAACGAACAGGAATTGATGTTGGCTAAATCAATTACGTTGATGCCGCCTGTTTTACTTTCTCTTACATAAGATAAAGCATCTTCGGTATCGCGAACTAAAATTTGCATCCAAGAGGGGCATTCAAAAATTCCTTCGCCTAAAGAATAGGCTTGTGACAATAATTCGGTCATTCCATATTCTGAATGGATGGCATTGACACCAAATCCTTCGCAAAGTTTTTGGTGTAATTCTTCGCGAATCATTTCTTTTCGTTTACCTTTCATTCCTCCGGTTTCCATAATGATGGTATTCTCTAACTGAAAAGAGTGTTTTTCGACTAAATCGAGTAAAGCATAGGTAACTCCAATTAGAATTACATTCTGTCCTGCTTGATCTAGTTGAATTAATTTTTCAATTAGTTCGTCGTAGTTATGCAAGTAAAATCCACTTTCGGGCTGATTTGATAGTTGAATTAAATCATCTACCATGTGAATTAAGGAGGAACCTTCTCTTTCTAAATAAGAAGGAAGCAATGCTAAAATGGCATAATCTTCAATGTTGCCATAGAATTGTGAAAATCCTTTGCGGTAACTCTCTTCATAAATACTCACATCAGTAACTAAATGTTTACTAGTACTCATTCCGGTTGTACCACTACTGGTAAAAGTAGCTTGGATAGGATTAGTATTGGAAACTACGGAGTGGCTTTTGAAAAATTGAATGGGCAAAAAAGGGATTTGTTGAATTGATTTTACCTTTTGTACATCGGTTTTTAAGAAATTGCAAAATTCACGATACACCCCATTGTTCTCGTATTGGAAACGAAAAATTTTCAAAGCAATTTTGTCAAATTGCTTTTGATTACTAATGGTAAATATATCGTGGGTTGAAATCAAGAATTATTTTTTTACAAAAGTAATCGAAATAAATGGGAAAAGAAATGGGTATAAAAAAAGCTCCTAAAAATGGAGCTTTAATAATTATCTTTATCGTACGATTAATTTTCGAGTGGTAGAAGCTTCTTCTTCTTTGATTTTGATGATGTACACACCAGGTGTTAGTGTAGAAACATTGAGTTCTCTTGAGCTCAACACAGTTTGAAGTACTTTTTTGCCTAAAACGTCAAAAATTTGGATCTCTTTATCCAAATCATTTTTAGTTGTGATATATACTTTACCATTACTCACAGGATTAGGGTACAAGTTTATACCTTCTATTGAAGCTGATTCTTGTAGTCTATATTGTTGTTTTGTTTCCTGAGCAGAAACACTTAAAGAACAAAAAAACAATGATAAAAGAGTAGTATAAAAGTAGATTTTTGTCATTCAAAAAAGATTCACTAACGCAAATATAACGAATTTATTTTACAGAATGTAAAAAAACCACTGCGTAATCTACAGTGGTTTAAATTATTAGGTTTTTTATATTATTTAATCAAACTTGCCCCGTTTACAGTTGCCCAAGCACCAGCGGTTAAACTTGCCCCAGTTGCAGTTGTTGATGTTGCCCAATTTGTTGTTGGTAGGAAACTTGATGCCGCAACCGTAAATGTTGTAGCTCCAGATATGAAAACGTTATCAGTGTTAGTAATTGTAATATTTGTTAATTTAATTTTACCTGTAGCAACCTGATGGTTGTAAGTTGCTAAATCTAAAATTTGAATTGCCCCGCCATTTTTAGTAGTCGGAGTAGTTTGGTTTTTATAACCATCAATGATGATGTTGCTATACTCTCCATTACCTTCTTTCTTGAATTGTATTGCATCTAATTGAATTTCTGATTGTGCTTCAGTTGTAGTTCCAGTTGCTCTTTTTAAAGTGATGTTTGTAACTTTTGGCCAAAATGTATTGTCAACACTTTTAGCTTCAATCTCCATTCCGTAATTGGCAACTCCTTCTTGATAAGCATACCAGTTAGTGTTTTCTTGACCTCTCCATCCGTCTTGCCAGTCAAAAGCATCATCTGAATTTCCGTAAGAAATTAAGTTTTTAGCACTTACAGTTCCACCATAAAATTCGAATCCATCATCATTACCTTTGTAGGAAACTAGATTTTCTAAAATTGTTCCTGATCCAACAGAGTAAAAAGAGAATCCGTTTTGTTCCTTATTGTTTTGAGTAATAACTTGCCCCGCATATTCTACTCTTACATATTTTAGAGTACCTCCATTATGAGTAGCATTGGCTCCACCATATAATAATGCTAACCCGTCTTCAGAAGTAGCGGTTTGCGGTACTACAGCTGTTGCAGAGTTTACAATAGGAGCATCACCATACATAATGATACCACCCCATGAGCCTGATGCTTTCGATTTTTCTGTGAATACAATTGGTTCTGCAGCTGTACCGACAGCAATTAATTTTCCTCCATTTAAAATTACGAATGCGTCATCACCATCTGCTTTGTCTGCTGTGATTGTAGAACCTGCTTCAAAAGTTATTGTTACTCCGCTTGCTACCTTAGCAAAACCTTTTAGCGTATAGTTTCCATAAGCATACGTTTTAGAAACGGTTAAATCGCCTGTTATTTCGCCAGTTACTGGAACTTTAGCAGTTTCGGTTTCGTTACTTGAACAGCTAGCTAAGCTACTAATAATAATGATAGCTAAACTAAATGCGATTTTTTTCATAATAATTTTTTTCATAATAATTTTAATTGATTTTTGTTTTTCAAAAGTACTTTGTCTTATTTTTTTTGACCTTTTCTAATTGTTATTAAAACATGATTAAAAAGCGATATAAATGTTTTTTTAATGTTAACTAGTTTATTTTAAAATGAATAGGAAATATTCATTGATAACCCAATTCCTTTAGTGAAATCTTTAACTGTTAAATCTTTTTCTGTGATAGGGAGTTTGCTTTCTTCACCCAGCTTAATGCTGTATTTAGGATTCAAAATATTATCTATTGAAAATTTTGCTTCCCATTTTTTACCTATTTTATTATTCCAAACTAAATCTAATTTATTGAAAGGTTGTTCGTAGTAATGATCAAGACCATTAGTTCCTACCGCATAAATTCTTTTACCATAAACATTGTACACTAATGATACTGTATTGTTCCAATTATTAGAAAAATCAAAATCATATTTCAAATCGGCATTAATTAACCACGGAGAGGCACCTTGAAGTTTTCTGTTTGGATTTGTTTCAGTTGTATTGTTTTTACTTATCGTTACTTTTGAATACATCAATGAAGTGTTGAATCCTAAAGATAAATTTTTGAAACTATTAGATATCCTGTCTAATTGTACTAATAATTCCAATTCAGCTCCAAGAAGTAAGGATTTGTATGAGTTATCATAAGTAATGATTTGACCACCACTTCCAGCTGATTGAGTAAACAATCTTTCAATTGGGTTTTGAATTAATTTTGAAAAAGTAGTTACGGCAAGTAATTCTTTTGTGGTTGGGAAAATTTCATATTTCAAATCAAAATTGTAATTATTACTATTGACAACATTTGGATTTCCATTTTCGATTGTGCCATCTAAGTTCACAAATTCAAGAGGATAAGATTCCATGATAACAGGTCGTGTAATAGTTTTTGAAGCGGCAAATCTTAAATTTGAAGCATCATTAAATTTGTATTTCATATTTAATGAAGGTAAGATGTCAACTCCAGTCACTGTCTTTTTTTGATAGGGATCATCAAAAGAGCCCGGAGTTCTGTATTTAGTTTCTCTAAAACTTTGCTCTACTCGTACTCCAAAATTTATTTCGTAAACGTCACTAATTTTCAAAGCTACATCAGTATAACCTGCATTAACATATTCTAATAATTTAGCTTTGTATGTTGAATTCGTTCCTTCTCTATACGTGAAATTACTATTAGTAATCTCTGACGCTAAAGTAGCATCGGGAGTGTTAGTAGTAAATGTTATTGCATTTGAATTCAATCTTTCAGAAACTAGAAATCTAAAACTTGATTCCATATTGTTAACATAAGAATTATAACCCACTGTTAATTTATGAGAATTGTTTAATTCGGCTTTGCCAAAATTCCAAGTATATTCCAACATTCCTGAAACGTGGAATTTACCGTCAACATCGAAAGTTTGTCTGTACAAACTATTGCCCGTATAACTGATGGCAGTTGTGTTTTCGTCAAGCAATACACCTTTGAATGATTTTCTATCTGGTAATTGGAATCCAGTTTTTGTGAAAGAAACACCCGCTTTAATATTTTGTTTATCGTCCTTTGATAGTTTGTAATTTCCAAACAATTGTGTGTTTAAGAAGTCAGATTGAGTCAATTGATTCATTCTGATAAATCCATTACTATTGACAGTGGCAGAATTTGTATAACCCAATTGATCTTGAATCATATTCTCTGTTGATTTTAAATAGAAAGTATTTGAAGTTAAATTCAATCGTTTTGATTTAAAGTTTAAAGAAACTAACGCAGATGAATTAGTGATGTATTTGTATTGTTTGTTGAACAAATCATTGTCATAGTTTCCTTGTGCTGCATTGAAAAAACGATCAGCACCTTCTCTATATTGGTACTTGTTGTCAAAATTGAAGGATAAAAGATATTGAAGTGAATTACTGTTCTTTCCAATTGTGAATTTTTCTAAATTTAAAATTCCGAAACTTGTATTTAGTGGAGAATTTGCTTGTTCAACATCGTATCCTGAACCAAATTGATTTAATGCCTCGTTTGTAGTGAAAACGTGGTTACTAGGAACTTTGCCTAAAATAGCAGGATAATTTCTTTCAGTACCTGAAAATCCAAAATAATCTCCAACGGAAGTAGCATCTTTAGAAGTTAAGAATTTTCTTAAATTATTATTTGAAGTAAAACCCACTCCAAAATTAATTTTGGTTTGACTTTTAGAACCTTTAGAAGTAGCAATATTGAAAGTTCCTCCAGCAAAATCCCCGAATAAGTTAGTGTTAAATGTTTTATACGTGTCGATAACACTTACAATGTCTGTTGGAAAAATATCTAATGGAATAATTTTCTTAAATGGATTGTTTGAAGGAACTGCTAAATCGTTAATTAATAAATTATTATACCGATCTTCTAGTCCTCTTACAAAAAGTCCCCTGCCATCTACTTTAGTAATTCCAGTAACTTTTGTCAAACCTTCTTCAACGTCACTTACTCCTTTTCGAGCCATTTCTTGTGCGCCAATACTTTGTTTTATAGAAACTGCATTTTTTTGTTCTAATAATAGTGCGGTTTCTTTCTCTCTATTACGGGTTGATTTTACTACAACTTCCTTTAAGTTGTAACTTGCAGCTACTAACATTTCGTTAATAATAGTAGTTTCGCCTTCTTTTACAGTTACGATTACTTCAGTAGTTTCATAACCAGGCAAACTAAATTCTACTATATAATCACCAGCAGATACAGAAAGTGAATACTTTCCTTCGCCATCAGTATTAGTGTAGATATTTGTTCCTTTTATTACTACAGTTGCGTTTGAAAGTGCTTTGTTGGTTGCATTTTTGTCTGTTAGGACACCTGTAATTGTTCCTGAATTTTTGGCAAAGCCAAGTGTCGTAATTAATAGAGCGATAAATAATACTCGAATTCTCATTTTAATTTCATTTTTAATTTACACAAAGGAATGGTGACTATTTGAACCTAGAGTTAGCTGATTATTACCATTGGGTTTCGGTATTATTATTAAATCGTTAACATATTAAATTACGGTTAATAGCCTTTTTTAAAAGGTTCATTTATTACTATATTTACAATCAGAAATACAAATTATACTCAAGATATAGGTTGTGATTTCTTGTATTAAATATAATTTTCACATTATGAAAAAGAGAAACACTAAAATATTATTGGTTGATGATGAACCGGATATTTTAGAAATCGTAGGTTATAATTTGTCTCAAGAAGGATATCAAATTATCACAGCATCAAATGGTAAAGAAGCAATTACAAAGGCGAAATCAGAAATCCCCGATTTGATTATTATGGATGTTATGATGCCGGTAATGGACGGAATGGAGGCTTGTGAGAATATTAGAAAAATTCCAGAATTGAATCATGTTATTGTTACTTTTTTGACAGCAAGGAGCGAAGACTATTCACAAGTAGCAGGTTTTGATGCAGGAGCAGATGATTATATTACAAAGCCAATTAAACCTAAGTTGTTAGTGAGTAAAGTAAAAGCTTTATTACGTCGTTCTAAAGAGCAAGAAGAAAATGATAAAACATTAAATGTTGGGGGTATTCTGATAAATAGAGAAGAGTATAAAATTATTAAAGATAATATTGAAATTGTCTTGCCAAGAAAAGAATTTGAATTGCTATATTTGTTAGCTTCTAAGCCCGGGAAAGTTTTTAAACGTGAGGAAATTTTAGACACTATCTGGGGGAATGATGTAATTGTTGGAGGGAGAACTATAGATGTGCATATTCGAAAACTTCGTGAAAAAATTGGAGATGATTACTTCAAAACCATAAAGGGAGTAGGTTATAAACTGGAAGTATAATATTAATCCAATTCTTGGAATAGTAGAACGATACCTATCAAATGAAAATTAGTTTTAAAAAAAATTACCGATTCGCTTCCAAGTCAGCTTTCTTTACGGGACTCTTTGCTTCTTTAATTGGGATGCTATTATTGAAGTATTTATTCAAACTAGAACAAGAAATTGTATTGCCTTTTGGATTTTTATTATTTCTACTTACCGTAGTTTTTTCATTTATTATATTGCAATATCGAGCAGAACGATTTATTTATAATCGCATAAAAAAAATCTATGATGATGTGGCATTATTGGAATCCTCTCCATTTGCCAATCAACCTATTACTACTGATATGGAAACCTTATCTAGAAAAGTAAAGAAATTTGCTACCGATAAGAAATTAGAAATTGAGATGCTTCAAGTTCGAGAAGAATATAGGAGAGAATTTTTAGGAAATGTTTCACACGAATTAAAAACGCCTCTATTTACGGTTCAAGGGTATATTGATACTTTGCTTGATGGGGCAATGGAGGATGAAACTATCCGTAAGAAATATTTGAAAAGAGCCGAAAAAGGAGTGGAGCGTCTTATCTATATTGTAGAAGATTTGGATATGATAACCAAATTAGAATCGGGAGAGCTGCATTTAGAAATCTCAGAATTTGATATTATTGAGTTAATTCAGAGTGTATTTGACTTATTAGAAATGAAGGCTGAAAAAAAGAAAATAAAATTTCATCTGGAAAATAATGATGCATCTGTTTATGTTCGAGGAGATAAAGGCAAGTTGCAACAAGTAATCCAGAATCTATTAGTGAATTCTATTAAGTACGGCAAAGAAGGCGGGGAGACCGAAGTATCGGTAATGAATTTTACAAATAAAAAAATAGTAGTTCGAGTTACAGATAATGGAGAGGGTATCGAACAGCAAAATATACCAAGGCTTTTTGAGCGTTTTTTCAGAGTGAATAAGAGCGGTTCTCGTTCAGAAGGGGGTTCAGGTTTAGGATTGGCTATTGTGAAACATATTGTAGAAGCTCACAAGCAAAAGATATATGTGGAGAGTGAGTTTGGTGTTGGCTCGGAGTTTTCATTTACAATTGAAAAAGTAAAGTCAAAATAGTACGGTTTTATTGGTTAGCTTTTATTTAAAGCTAATATATTTTAAAAGGGAAATTTCCCTTTTTTTTATTTTTGGATGTTTTCTATCTGAAAAACCGTACAAATAGTTTGAAAACCCTCTTGCATACTGTTTATAAATTGTTTTACCAGTGTTAATTTATTATCAATATAATATTGAGTTAACATTAACTTAACAAAGCGGTTTCATCTTTGCATCAAAATTAAAACAAACAACGATGAAAAAATTTTTAGGTATAGGTTTAGCTTTATTTTCTTGTATAGTTAGTGCACAAGAAACTAATAAAGAAATAATTACTAAAGAAGTAGTTCGTGTTCTAGATTCTATAAATAAAGTAAAATTAGCTGAAGAAAAAGCTAAAGTAAAAAAAGACCTCTGGTACGATAAAATTTCCTTGAGAGGATATGCTCAAATACGATACAATGGTTTGTTGTCGACTAATGACAAAGTATCATGTGATCAGTGTGATAAATCTTGGGGTACTACATCAACAGCAGTAGGCGCTAAGTCAAATAACGGATTTTTTATTAGACGCGCACGTTTGGTTTTCTCTGGACAGGTACATCCTAATGTTTATATCTATATTCAGCCAGATGTTGCAAGTTCACCAGCTTCTGGAGTAAATCATTTTGTACAATTAAGAGATGCTTATTTTGATTTGTCTTTTGATACAAAGAAAGAATTTAGAGTACGAGTTGGACAAAGTAAAGTGCCTTTCGGATTTGAAAATCTACAATCAAGTCAGAATCGTTTAACATTAGATCGTAATGATGCTTTGAATAGTGCGGTTGCAAATGAGCGTGACCTAGGAGCTTTTTTCTATTGGGCACCAAGCAAAATTAGAGATCGTTTTGCGATGTTGGTTAAAGATGGTTACAAAGGTTCAGGAGATTATGGTGTGTTTGCTTTCGGAGCATACAATGGGCAAACAGCCAATAAATCAGAAGGAAATAGAAACTTACACGTAGTTACTAGAATTAGTTATCCTTTTGAAATAGGAGGGCAAATTATTGAACCAGGACTTCAGGCTTATAAAGGAAAATGGGCTTTTGGAAGTGAAATTTCTTCAGGAGTTTCGGTAAACGAAAAGACGTATGTAGACGATGAAAGAATAGCGGCCTCCTTTATTTTATATCCAAAACCATTTGGAATTCAAGCCGAATATAATATTGGAAAAGGGCCACGTTATGAAAAGGTTACTAATTCAGTTGCAGTTTCTCATTTAGAAGGTGGGTACCTAACTTTGAACTACAAATTGGATTTGCCAAAACAACAATATTTATATCCTTTTGCAAAGTTTCAATACTATAATGGTGGTAAGAAATTTGAAAAAGATGCAAGAAGTTATGTGGTTAGAGACTACGAATTAGGAATCGAATGGCAACCTTTCAAAGCTTTTGAATTAACAGCTGAGTGGGTTATTGCTGATAGAACTTTTGAAGATAGTGCTTTAAGAAACAACAGACAGCAAGGTAATTTATTGCGTTTACAAGCTCAATTTAATTTCTAAAAATATATAACTAGTAAACTTATCAAAATGAAAACAACAAAATTAAAAATTATAGCTGTTTTAGTAATAATGGCTATTGGGTATTCTTTTACTTCCTTAGGTAAAATTACAATTAAAGGATCGGATACTATGGTGATTTTATCACAACAATGGGCTGAGATCTATATGAAGAAAAATCCTGGAACAGTTATTCAAGTAACTGGGGGTGGTTCAGGAGTAGGATTAGCTGCTTTGATTAATGGTTCTACAGATATTGCTAACTCAAGTCGTCCAATTAAGCCTGCAGAGTTAGAGAAAATTAAAGCAAAATTTGGAAAAAATGCTATTCAAATTCCTTGTGCTAAAGATGGTTTGTCTGTCTTTCTAAATAAAGGGAATAAAGTTTCGGAATTAACAATTGCTCAAATTGGAGGTATTTTCTCTGGAAAAATTACCAACTGGAAACAAGTAGGAGGAGATGATGCTAAAATCCAATTGTATGGTAGAGAAAGTAGCTCAGGTACATTTGAGTTCTTTAAAGAGCACGTAGTTCAAACTGATTTTGCAGCCACTTGTCAAACCTTGCCAGGAACTGCTGCTATAATCAATGCGGTAAAAAAAGACAAATACAGTATTGGATATGGTGGAGCGGCTTATGCAGAAGGTGTTAAAGACTGTAAAGTAAAAAAAGATGCTAATAGTAAAGGATATTTGCCAACAGAAGTAAATATTAAAAACAAAAAATATCCAATTGCGAGGTATTTATACATGTATTTAACTTCAAAGCCAACAGGTGAAACTAAAAAATTCATTGACTGGATTTTGAGTTCAGAAGGACAAAAAATAATTGCAGGAGTAGGATACTTTCCAGTAAAGTAAAAACAAGTAATTATCCCTTCCTACTTAGGGAGGGATAATTTTTTAAGTCCAATTTTATTTTTCTTTAATCCACTCAGATGAATTCTCAAATGTCAACAACTAATTTCTCAAAAGAGAGTCTAAAAAAACAATTTAGACTTTCAGAATTTCTTGCAGAGAAAATTATCTCGTCAGTAGCATTTTTATCGATTGCAATCATTTTATTGATCTTCGTTTTCGTTTTTAAGGAATCCTTGCCTATTTTTAATTTTGGAGTAGAAGAGAAAAAAGCGATTACCACTGAGGTGTCTACTGCTACTGCAGAAAACTACGATTCAACTTCTTCTGAAGAATTGCAACCAGAATCGTATGGTAGTGTGCCAACGGAGGATTTAATGTCTGAATCAGATAGTTCAGAAACGGTATCTGAGGCTGACTCCGCTCCTGAATCGTATGGTGGTGTTGAGGTAGAGTCATTAATAGAATCTAGTCCAGAACTAGAAAATGATATAAAAACTGAAAACCAAGAAGGTAAGGATAAGACTTGGAACACATTTGCAACTTCAGAATGGGTTCCGGTATCAGATAATCCAAGATTTGGTTTAATAGGATTGCTGATAGGGACTTTGAAAGTAACTTTGATTGCGATGTTAATTGCGGGTCCATTGGCTGTATTAGCAGCATTGTTCACTTCTTGTTTTGCTTCTAAAAGAACCAAAGAAATCATAAAGCCTGTTATTGAAATGCTGGCAGCTTTTCCATCGGTAGTTATTGGATTTTTTGCTTTGATGGTGTTGGCTTCTTTTTTTCAAAATGTATTGGGCTATGATTCAAGACTGAATGCTTTTATTGGAGGTATAGCTATGGCATTAGCTGCTATACCTATCATTTACACTATTTCAGAAGATGCTTTATCATCCATTCCTAAAACCTATACAGAAGCTAGTCTAGCTTTAGGTGCGAGCAAATGGCAAACTGCTTTTTTTGTTGTTCTGCCAGCGGCTACTCCCGGAATTTTTGCGGCTTTGTTATTAGGTGTTGGACGTGTTTTTGGCGAAACCATGATTGCTTTGATGGCTACAGGTAACGCAGCTTTAGTTTCGGCGAATCCATTTGAGAGTGTGCGCACATTTGCAGCAACCATTGGTGCTGAAATGGCTGAAACTGTTTTTGGCGAAACGCATTACAGTGTGTTATTCTTCATCGGCTCGTTACTTTTTATTTTCTCATTTGCATTGAATGCGTTGGCAGAGTTCTATGTGAAAGGAAAATTAATTAAGAAATTCCAAGGAAAATAGTTATGAATACAAATACAACAGAAAACCATTTTCTCTCTAGGGGAAGAAAGGGAATTGATATCAAAGAAAAATTGATTGTTGGGACTACACAAGTAGCAGTTGCATTAATTATTGCTATCCTTTTTATTATACTTGGAATCATTGTTTATCAAGGGAGAGATAAATTTTCTTGGGAGTTTATTAGTTCATTTCCAACTGACGGAATGACCAAAGGTGGAATTTTTCCAGCTTTGATAGGAACTTTTATATTGGTAATTGTAATGTCAATTGCAGCAGTGCCTTTTGGGACTATTACGGCAATTTATTTGACGGAGTATGCCAAAGAAAATTCTAAAATAGCTACAGCTGTTCGTTTCTCCATTCGAACTTTAGCAGTAGTACCATCCATTATTTTTGGATTATTTGGATTGGGGTTCTTTATTCAATTTGTAGGTTCAGGAGCTGATACCGTTTTTAATGGAGGTCAATTGCGTTGGGGTCAGCCCAATCTTCTTTGGGCGAGTCTTACTATGTCATTATTGACATTGCCAGTGATTATTGTTTCGGTAGAAGAAGCTTTAAAAACGATTCCTCGAGAATTGCGAGAGGCTAGTTTGGCTTTAGGCGCAACGAAATGGCAAACTATAAAAAAAGTGGTTTTTCCAGGTTCAATTTCAGGAATTATGACAGGAACTATTCTGGCTGTAAGTCGTGGAGCTGGAGAGGTAGCACCTATACTATTTACAGGAGCTGCGTATTATTTGGCGACGTTACCAGGTTCATTGAGTGATCAATTCATGAATTTGGGATATCATATTTATATTATGTCTACACAATCATCTGATGTAGAGAAAACAATGCCGATACAATTTGCTACTACGTTAGTTTTATTGTTGTTAACATTATCATTAAATCTTGTAGCAGTTGTAATACGATCTAGAATTAGAAGAAAAGCAAAGTAATTAGGATACTTATTTGGGTAATAATAAAAAGAAAATGAAAGATATTAAAATTACAGTTGAAGATTTATCGTTATACTACGGAGAGAAAAAAGCATTAAAAGAGATTTCTTTGGAGATTCCAAAGAATAAAGTAACAGCTTTAATAGGACCTTCAGGTTGTGGAAAATCTACTTTTTTGAGATGTATCAATAGAATGAATGATTTGATTCCAGATGTTAAGATAACGGGAAATCTATTAGTTGAAGGAATTGATATTTATGATGATGATGTTGATGTCGTGAATATTAGAAAGAAAATAGGGATGGTTTTTCAAAAATCAAATCCGTTTCCAAAATCTATCTATGAGAATATCGCTTATGGACCAAGAATTAACGGTGTAAAAGATAAAACAGAGTTAGACGAAATCGTTGAAACTTCTTTGCGTAAAGCAGCTATTTGGGACGAAATTAAAGATCGGTTAGGCGATTCGGCTTTAGGACTTTCTGGTGGTCAGCAACAACGACTATGTATCGCTAGAACTTTGGCAGTAAGTCCAGATATTATACTTATGGACGAACCTGCAAGTGCATTGGATCCTATTTCTACTTCAAAAATCGAAGAATTGGTTCACGAATTGAAAGAACAATATACGATCATTATCGTGACTCATAATATGCAACAAGCCGCAAGAACAAGTGACTATACTGCTTTCTTTTATATGGGTGAATTGATTGAAATGGGGAAAACAAATACTATTTTTACCAAACCAGAGAAAAAACAAACGGAGGATTACATTACTGGAAGATTTGGATAATTCAAGAAGTAATGTAAGTAGGAAATAGGATTTGTAATTTTTATCTTTTAAAAAATAATAAGATGACACACTTTGAAATAGAATTAGAAAAGTTAAAAACAGTAATCGAAAAAATAGGTATTCTTGCCCAAAATCAAGTAGGAGAGTCAGTTAAAGCATTGCTTTCTGAAACTGCTGTTGAAGGAAAAGAGGTGAAAAAGACCGAACACAAAATTGATAAATTAGATGTAAAAATTGACGAAATTTGTCAGAGTATCTTCGCTTTGCAACAACCTGTTGCGTCTGATTTACGTTTCATTATGTCGGCAATGCAAATCAGTAATGAAATTGAGCGAATAGGAGATTTGGCAATAAGCATTATCAAAAAAGCAAAAAATACAAAAGACAAACACGATTTGATTTCTAGATTTCAAGTTGCGGAGTTAGCAAAAGAAGTAGAAAAAATCACGATCAAAACGAATGAATGTTTTTTAACTCGTGATGAGACTACAATCGGTGAAATTTTTATTTTGAACAAAAGTATCAAAAATAAAACCGATGATGCCATTCATAATATTGTTGGTGAAATGAAAGTGAATTCTAAAGCGGTCGTTTCTGGAACTAATTTGGTAATTGTTTTAAAGCATTTAGAACGTATTTCTGAGCATTGTACGAATATAGCGGAGAATGTGTTTTTTATGATTAATGCTAAAATCATCAAGCACGAGAAATTTGAAGAATAGAGATTTAAAAGGGTTTTTAATGTGTTAATTTTTTTTTAATTAATTCCAAAAACTCAATATAAACTCTATTTTTGTTGCAATGAAAAAAATAGCTGGAATATTACTTTTTCTATTTGTTACATTTTTAATAACACCTGCAGTTGTAAGTGCTATTGAGAATGATGCAGATGTTTCCGTTGTCTATAGTTTTTCAGAAGAAGAACAAATCCATAAAGATATAAAGCTTGTTTTTTATTACGATCAGGTGTTCAGCAGAATTTATCTTTCTAATGTTGTATCAAAAACTATATTGACTGAAAATTCCTTGAAACACGATGATGTTTCTTTAGGAATTTTTATTCCACCACCCGAATTAATTTAGTACATAATCAATTTTAAAATGGAGTCATTTTAAAATATATTTCCTCACATTTTTCTTCAATGTGAGCTACTTTTATGTATAATTTTAGTTCAATATAATGACAAAAAAAATCAATCTTTTTGCCAACCTTAAATCAGATTTCGCTTCTGGCTTAGTGGTTTTTTTGGTGGCACTACCTTTGTGTTTAGGAATTGCAATGGCTTCAGGAGCCCCATTATTCTCGGGAA
>CAZOHO010000024.1:14568-18142 GCA_964579755.1 uncultured Flavobacterium sp. | reverse complement strand
GTCACTTATGGGGACTTTGTATAAAGTACATAATTCATCTAAAGTAAATTGTTTGTCATTGATATCGTGTAACCTACGATGCATAATTTCAAGATCAAGTGGTTCATTTTTCAATCGCCCACAATCTAATTTTTCTAATGCCGTGTTAATTATTTCAACGTCAGTATCAATTCGGTAACCCACTAACGTGGCATTTCCAATATATTTCAGCAAGGCTTCTATTGCTTCGGGTTCACCTAATTTTTTAAGTTTACTTTCCACTATAAATTCGTTAGAAAGTCCATTGTCATGAAGGAATTTGTATTGTAAAATAACTACTTCAAAATTATCTCCAATAAGCACACTATCATTAACTACCCCAAAACATCCAAAGGATAAAATAACATCTTTATTTGGGTTTAACCCTGTTTTTTCAGTAGATAGAATTACGTATCGATTTGATTTTTTTTCAAAATTGGATAGGTAATCTTTCCAAAATTCAGGATGTTCTTTAGTAATATTTTTAAGCCAATCTAACATAATTATGAAAATTGAGTAAGTTGGAATTTATCTTTAATTAACTCTTCTAATTCTTTCATTGGAGTTAGCGCATTTTTCAATCGCTCTTTATCCATTTTATTCAATTCGTTCAAATTGATATATTGTCCAGAATCTTCATTTTTTAATCCTTCAATAGTTCTAAATTTTGACAGCGTTAAAAAGGCTTCGGCACAATTGATATAAATTTCAGCATTTCGAGGGTCAGCTATAGCTAATTGTTTGAAACGAGAATACGTATTATTAACTCCTTTAATGCTATAACTTAAGGCAAAAAGACGGGCGCTATCAATAAGAGGAAGTAAGGCACGTGATTTAATGTCAAATTTATCTTTGTTAGGCCCTTCTTCTTCAACAATGAATTTTTTAAAGAAACTAAGCGGTGCATTATTTCGTAAGGCATCATTTCCTAAGAAATCAAAGAATAAAGTGTTGTTTTTAGCATTTTTATAAATCACATTCTCAATTGCCTCTTCAATTTTTACTTCTCCAAAAGCCATTTCATAATCAAAGAAAATACTACTTAAATCATTACTGTTTTTACCTGGAGTATTCATCCAACTGTTGTATTGATTAGTCCAGTCGCTCAGTGATTTACACCAAAGTGTATTGCTGCCCATGTGACCGTTTGGACATAATGAATACCCTATTTTTTCCAAATTGGCTGTAGAGCGTTTGGCTAACTTTAAGAAATAATCTTTGACCTCTCTGTATTTATCAGGAACTACATCTTCAAAAACTAAAATACTATCTTGATCCGTTAATAATAATTGTTCTTTACGACCTTGGCTACCAATGCACAACCAAGCAAAACGAGCAGGAGGGGAGCCTAAGTCTAAAATTGCTAATTCGACTGAACGTTTGATTAGTGCCAAATTAATTTCGCTGGCAATATTGTAAACATGAAAAAGCGGAATGTTCTTATGAATAGAATTTTGAATAATATCAGTTAATCGATCACGTAGCATTTTCAAATCGTCAGCGGATTGAGTACGTTTAATTTGTTTAATTAAAACACCCGGATTATTGGCTTGCGAAACAATTAAATCATGTTCAGAGATAATTCCTTTTACTTCAGATTGATTGGTTCCATCAGTTGTTGCTATCAAATGAGTTACATTGTTTTTTAACATTACCAATTGGGCTTCTGCCAAAGAAATGTTTTCTACTACAGTTACTACAGGATTTGACATGATTTTATCAATGGTAACTGTGATAGGAAAGCGACCCGTTGCAATTTTCGTACTCATATCGGTCTGAGTAGCAATTCCGATAGGAATGTTATTATTGTTGCAAATAATAATACTATTTGAAAGGTTTTCAGCCATTGTTTTTGCTACGTCCATAACGATAGCATCAGCTGTAGTAGTTAGCGGAATTCTATTGTAGGTTAGCGACTGAAAATACTGCATATCAGAAGATTGTTGGTCGGAATAGACCACATTATCTGAAAGTAGTTTACCTCGAATATTTTTATCATTCGGGTTATTAGTGTTAGTTGCAAAACTTTCTAACAAGAAATCTAAAACATTAGGATTGTTGGCAACAAAAGGTCTGAAAGTAGCAATAGGAATGGCGTATACAATACTTTCCTCACGCGCTTTTGCCGTCATCATGTAATTGTTTTTGGCAAAAAACGGACGCAAACCAAAAATATCGCCTTCGTGACATTTGTTCAATAAAGTTTCCTCTGCATCAGCAATAACAGACAGATGAATCACACCAGAAGCGACAACATAAAAGCAATCATGCAATTTATCATCTATTTGGAATAAGGTTTTGTATTTTTCCAAATTAACAACACGAATATTAGTCGCGATTTCAGATAACTCTTCAAAGGTTAAATTATCGAAAGGTGGATATTTTTTTAAAAAGTCTGCTAAATGTTCTGCAACAGTATTCATATTTTGTAGAAATAAATTTTCGAATGCTAATTTAAAAAATTAATACTGTGTTAGCAATAGGAAGAATAGAATACTATTAACTAATTTATTGTTCAATTGTTGATAGATATGGGCTTTTTAAATACTCTATTTTACATAATATAAATTATAGTTCAAAATTATAATTATTGAAATAGAACTGAATTCAGTCTTTTATGTTAAAGATTATCTTTTTTGCTTTTTAACAGGCTGTTCTGTTGTAACATTCATTTGTTGTAAATGATTGGCCAACAATTTCTCTATTAATTCCTCTTTGGTTAAATGATGGAAAATAGTTTTTACTTTAGTTTTTAGCTCTGAATCCACTTCGTGATTGGGTTTTGTTTTAAAGATTTTTTTAGCCCACAACAAAGTATTATTTTCTTCAATACTGGCTACTGTTGGTTTTTTAAACTCAGAAAATTGAATTCCTAATTCTTTTTCAAAATCAGCAATTTCTCCAACTTCTTCAGCTTGTAATACGGTTAACGAAAGTCCTTTTGCACCAGCTCTTGCCGTTCTACCACTACGATGCACATAAGCTTCGTAAACATCTGGTAAATGGTAATTCACCACAAAAGAAACGTCGGCTACATCAATTCCTCTAGCAGCCAAATCAGTTGCAATCAAAAGGTTAATATGTCCTTCGCGAAATTGTCCCATGATTCGGTCACGAATTCCTTGAGATAAACTCCCGTGTATGGCACCAGATGAAAATTTATTGATGGCTAGGTTTTTGGCTAGTTTATTTACAGCAGCTTTGGTTTTACAAAAAATAATGCCTCGTTCACCATCTCTAGAATTTAAAAAATGCATCAAAATATCTAATTTTTCTATAGGATCAACCACAATATATTGATGATCAATACCTTGATTGCCTATAGTTTCCATATTAGCACTAATTTCGACTACATTTTTTGATAAATAGTTCTGAATCAACTGTTTTATAGCACCTGGTAAAGTAGCTGAGAATAAAAATGTTCTGTGTTTTTTAGGTAATTCAGCAACAATTTCATCCAAACTTTCTTTTAGAATACTAACCATTTCGTCTGCTTCGTCCAGAACTAAAAATTGGGTTTCTTTTAAATCAATTGCTTTTCTTTGGATTAAATCAA
>CAZOHO010000024.1:0-14468 GCA_964579755.1 uncultured Flavobacterium sp. | reverse complement strand
AGAACTAAAAATTGGGTTTCTTTTAAATCAATTGCTTTTCTTTGGATTAAATCAATCAATCTTCCAGGAGTTGCTACGACAATATGTGTAGGTGTTTTAAGTCTTTCTATTTGAGGTTTTATAGGAATTCCACCACAGGTTGCGGCAATAGAAATTCCGTTTATATTTTTTGAAAATTGTTCTAAATTAGTATGGATTTGATGTCCTAATTCACGTATTGGCACCAAGATAACGGCTTGTACTACCGCTTTTTCAATTTGAATTAATTGTAAAAGTGGTAATCCAAAAGCAGCTGTTTTTCCAGTACCAGTCTTTGCTAATCCTACTATATCTGTAGAGTTAGCCAGTAATTGTGGAATTACTTTTTGCTGAATCTCTGTTGGTTCAACAATTTTCAATTCAGTTAATGCTTGTACTATTGGATTTGAAATTCCTAATTCAGAAAATTGTTTTGCCATGGTTTCAGTTTTTATAAAGGATTAAATTATTGAATTTAATCGGCTTCATTCATTATTTTTTCTCGGTACTTCTTCCCTATCAATACCGTTAATTTCATTTTATAATCTTCTACTAACCATTCGCGGTAGTTTTTACTGCATTGGCTTAAGCATTTAGAGAAACGTTTTACACGACATTCAATATCTTCTTCTAGTTCTCTTGCTAGTGTTTTTGCTGACTGTAAATCTTCTGTATTATCTACACACATAGCAGCATGTTGTTCCAAGGATTTTTCCAATACTACTTTAGAACGTAAATTTTGACGAATGGCCATTTTATGTTCTTCGTCAATATCAAATGTAACCACTTTGGTTTTACTAAATTTTGCTCGTAATTCAGGAGGCATTTCATATTTAAAATACATCTCAATTTCGGCATCATCACGAAGATTTTCTAAATAATACTCCGGTGATTTGAAGATGTGTTGCCAATTGACAGGATCGCTCCAAAGCCCGAAACGTGCTGCGTTATTCCCTAAATCGATAACCGTAAATTCGTCTTTATGTTCTAATTTTCGAGAACCACGCCCAATCATTTGGAAATACAATGTTAATGATTTAGTAGCTCGATTCAATATTATAGTTTCAACCGTTGGTTCGTCAAATCCTGTAGTCAAAATTCCAACAGAAGTTAAAATGGCATTGGGGGTGTGTTTGAACCAATGTAAAATATCTTTACGTTCTTCTGTACTGCTGGTATTATCAAGATGTCTTACATCATAACCTGCTTCCCTGAACGTTTCATAAACATAAAGTGAAGTATTGATTCCGTTGTTAAAGATTAAGGTTTTCTTCCCTAGTGATTTTTCGGTATACGCATGCAATAATTTCTCTTGCATCGCCATATTGGTGTATAAATCATCGGATGATTTTACAGTGTAATCTCCGTTTATACCCACTTTTAATGAGGTCAAACCAACATCGTAGCTGTAGGTGATAGCTTTTGCCAAAAAGCCTTTGTTTATCAACGATTGAATTGTATCTCCTACGATTAATTCATCGTAGTTTTGGTGCATTGGTAATTTTATGTTGGAACTTAAAGGAGTTGCTGTAACTCCTAAAATAAAGGCTTTTTTGAAAGAACTTAATAGTTTTCGAAACGAATTATAATGCGCCTCATCAATAATAACCAGTCCAATATTATCCAAATGTAACTTTTCATCGTTGATACGATTTTTAAGCGTTTCAACCATAGCTACAAAACACGAATAATCATTTTGATCAGGAAGCTCTTTTACATTGCTATTGATAATTTTGTTTTTAACTCCAAAACCTTTTAGCATTTTAGACGTTTGCTTACACAATTCGATTCGATGTGTTAACACCACTACTTTTTTGTCGTGTTTTTTTATATAACGACGAACAATTTCAGAAAAAATAACAGTTTTTCCTCCACCAGTAGGCAATTGATACAATAAATGGTGTTGTGGGGAGGCATTATCTATGCGCTCAAAAATGGCATCTATGTCTCCTTTTTGGTAATCATAGAGTTCCTTTCTTTCTTCAAATTCTGTTTCTAAAGTGTTTTGAGGCATTGCTGTTTTTGGATTTTTGCAAAAGTACACCTAAAAAACAGTTATTGGGCTATTTTTAATTTAAAAAAATAGCCTTCAATTAAAAAATAAGTTTCACGGAATGATTTAGAATTCTAAACGAGAAATAATTCGTTCAAACTCATATTCATTACCCCATTTTTGATGTAATGTTTCTTGGTGAATGGTGCTAATTCTTGTTTTAAATTCGCTGTAAATACCATTCGAAATTATAAATTCTACCGCTTGTTCAAAGGAATTGAACATACTCTTGTAAAATAACTCTTGTTTTATTGGGTTTTCTGACGAATAAGTTTGAGCAATTTCAATGTTATAGAGCATTACATCAGCAATAACAAATGGGTCAACACCTAAAACTATGAAATGTTTGATTAACTTTTGTGCTACCGAACGTCTCATTTTAGGTTTACTTTTTCGACCTATTTTTTTTATGGGGAAGTATTCATTCGAAATTTTAAGCTTACATTCTTGTAAAAGAGCGTCTTCTTTTGGATTGAATACAAAGTTATAATACACCTTAACCGGATTGAATTTTTCATACAATTCGATGATTTGTTCTTGCAATTGCTCTTTGTTCAATTCAGATAAGTATTTTTTTAAATCGCGTTTGCTCATAATTATCGATGCTAAGTTGACAAAGGTAAATTACTTTAGGAATTCATACACCTAAAATCAATGTTATTACTTAATTTTGAAAATTAAATCCATAAAATAAATTGATGTTGAAGTTTTTTAAAATAATCGCTTTACTTGAAGGGACGTCCCTCCTACTATTATTGTTATTTGCAATGCCAATGAAATATATGTTTCATGAGCCTATTTTTGTTCAAATCATAGGAATGGCTCACGGTATTCTTTTCGTTGCCTATTTTATTATGGCAATTATGCAAAAAATAGAATCCAATTGGTCTCTTAAAACATTTGTTGTTATTAGTATCGCATCGGTAATTCCTTTTGGAACATTCTATGTAGATAAAAAATATTTGAAATAATTATGAATACAAGAGACTCATTTCTGAAACAATTTCGCGGACCAATATTAGGAGAAATTACGGATCAATCTTCTGACGAAGAAGTATTTCAAAATGCCACACTACGACCTATTTTGAAATTACAAAATGATCTTATAGTCCAAATTTTTCAAAACTATGTTAAGCAAAATAAAATTCCTTTCAATGATTTTTCAGTAGATAAACGAATCAGTGCTATTGAAACGATAATTGCTAAAGATATTCAATTACAAAACACATTAAAAGGTATTGTAATAAGTTTATTTACTTCGGATGAATGTGTTTTTTATTTCAATACTGTATCAAGTTGTAATAAGAGAATAAAAGCAATGTTGATTGAAAGATTGCAGAGTCAACTTCAATTATTGCAGCTATAAATCTACTTTTTATTTTTATTTTTTTTATTTAAAGTGTTGTTTATTAAGGTTTTAAATAAAAAAATAATCTACTTTTTTTTTCATCGGACTCTTTCTTTCGTGGAAACTACCTATTTTTACATTCAAGAACCGAAATCGATTTCAATAGAAAATCCATATTAATTTATTTCAGTTTATTGTGATTCATTATTTCAAACTAAATCAATTACGTCATTTTAACACATTGAAATTCTCAATATTGATTTATTTAATATTTGAATATAAGTTTAATATTACAAAAAATAGATTTGTAAAAACATTATTTCAAATTATAGGTTTATACGACATAATATATTTGCAAACTTGTTGCTATAAAAACTGAAAATATAGAATTATCTAATATTTTTTAACTAGAATATCTTAAATAATTGAAAAAAATTGAATTCTGTCAATAAATTAACATTAAAAAAATGAATCTGTTTTTTTATTTATTATTATTGTAAGTATCTAATAAGACTCTATTAACAAACTAAATAACACATTAAAATAAACCAAATGGAAAGAAGAGAAGCACTAAAAAGAGTTGCCTATTTAATGGGAGGAGCCATTTCAGCAACCACAATGGGCGTTTTATTCGAAAGTTTTACAGTTTTAGACAAATCTAAAATGGTTAACTTTTCAGTATCTGACGAAGCAATTCTAGCTGAATTTGCTGAAATTATTATTCCAACCACGGCAGCTTGTCCAGGCGCAAAAGAAGCTGGATTAGGCGCTTTTATTCCGAAAATGATTAGAGATTGTTATCCTGCTAATTTACAAGAGTTGTTTGCAACGGGATTAAAAGCAATGGATGAAAAATGCATCAAAAATTTTGGTAAAAACTTTGTAGCACTTTCTGATGCAGAACGCAAACAAATAGTTACCGAACTTAGAGACGAAGCTGTTGCTAACCACAGACAACCTTCATTCTTTGTAATAGCTAGAGATTTAACTATTTTAGGGTATTATTCATCTGAAATTGGATGTACACAAGCTCGTGAATACTTATTAATTCCGGGTAGATATGACGGAAATGCACCTTTGGAACCAGGTCAAAAAGCTTGGGCTACTTCATAACCTATTAACTGTACAAATTAGTTTAAACTCAAAAAAATATACATCGTGAATATCAATACCAATTTAAAAGAACAAAACACTTATGACGCAATCGTTATAGGTTCAGGAATAAGTGGCGGTTGGGCTGCAAAAGAATTGACTGAAAAAGGATTACGCGTTTTAATGTTAGAACGTGGAATGAATATAGAACATGTTACTGATTATGAATCTGCGATGAAAAATCCATGGGATTTTGAACACGCAGGAAGAATGACTCAAGAACAAAAACGAACTCATCCTGTTCAAATTAGAGATTATCCATACCAAGAAGCTAATGAAAAATGGTGGGTAAACGATTTAGAGTGTCCTTATACAGAAGAAAAACGTTTTGACTGGTATAGAGGATTCCACGTAGGAGGAAAATCATTAATGTGGGGTCGTCAAAGTTATCGTTTTAGTGATGTTAATTTTGAAGATAACAAAAAAGATGGTCATGGAAATGACTGGCCTATTCGTTATAAAGATCTAGCACCTTGGTATGATTATGCAGAAAAATTTGCTGGAATTAGTGGGCAAAATGAAGGTTGGCCAATGTTACCTGATGGTCACTTTCTTCCACCAATGGATTTGAACTGTGTTGAAAAATCAGTAAAAGAAAGAATCGAAAAACACTACAATAGAGAAAGAATTCTAACTATTGGACGTACTGCCAATTTAACTGTTCCTCACAATGGACGTGGAAATTGTCAATATAGAAATTTATGTAGCCGTGGGTGTCCATTTGGAGCTTATTTCAGTACACAATCTGCTACATTACCTGCTGCTATGGCAACTAAAAGATTAACTGTAAGACCGTATTCTATTGTAAATCATATCATTTATGATAAAAACACTAAGAAAGCTAAAGGGGTTATGGTAATCGATGCTGAAACCAATGAAACGATGGAATTTTATGCTAAAATCGTTTTTGTAAACGGTTCTACCCTAGGTTCTACCTTTATTTTATTAAACTCTACTTCAGAAGCACACCCTAATGGATTAGGTAATGGAAGTGGACAATTAGGTCATAACTTGATGGATCACCATTTCCGTTGTGGTGCAGAAGGTACTGCAGAAGGATTTGAAGACAAATACACTTATGGACGTAGAGCTAATGGAATTTACATCCCACGTTATCAAAACTACGGTAATGATAAACGTGATTACTTAAGAGGATTTGGTTATCAAGGTGGAGCAAGTCGTGGCAACTGGCAAGCTGATGTTGCTGAATTAGCTTTTGGGGCTGATTTTAAAAACAATATGTCTAAACCTGCAGATCATTGGAGAATGGGATTAGGAGGATTTGGAGAAATGCTACCTTATTATGAAAATAAAGTAACTATCGATCATTCTAAAAAAGACAAATGGGGTCAGCCAGTTCTAAAAATTGATTGCGAATACAAAGAAAATGAAGCTAAAATGCGAGAAGATATGATGAATGATGCTGCCGAAATGCTAGAAGCAGCAGGTATGAAAAATATCCAAACGTATGACAATGATTGTTATCCAGGGATGGCAATTCACGAAATGGGTACCGCTCGTATGGGTAACGACCCTAAAGATTCTGTATTGAACAAATGGAATCAAATGCATGAAGTAAGTAATGTATTTGTTACTGATGGATCTTGTATGCCCTCTATTGCATGCCAAAACCCTTCATTGACATTTATGGCGTTAACAGCACGTGCAGCCGATTATGCAGTAAAAGAATTAAAGAAAAAAAATATCTAGGGTACTATTATTATGACAAGAAAATTAAGAATGGGAATGGTCGGTGGTGGCCAAGATGCCTTTATTGGAGCAATACATCGTTTAGCAGCCAATATGGATGGCTTAATTGAATTAAGTTGTGGTGCTTTGAGTATCAATCCTGAAGTGGCAAAAGCTTCAGGTAAAGCATTGTTTCTTCCAGAATCAAGAACGTATTTGACTTACGAAGAAATGATTAAAGCGGAAGCTGCTTTACCAGCTGATGAGCGAATTGATTTTGTTACGATTGTGACTCCTAACTTTGCTCACTTCGCTCCTGCTATGATGGCTTTGGATCACGGTTTTAATGTAGTAATCGAAAAACCAATTACGTTTTCGTTAAACGAAGCAAAACAATTGGAACAAAAATTAAAAGATACAGGTTTAACACTTTGTTTAACCCACACCTACTCTGGTTACCCAATGGTAAAACAAGCCAAAGCTATGGTGAGAGAAGGAAAATTAGGTAAAATTCGTAAGGTTTGGGTAGAATATCCTCAAGGGTGGTTGAGTAAATTATCCGAAAGAGAAGGAAATGCTCAAGCAGCTTGGAGAACTGACCCTAAAAAATCAGGAAAAAGTTCTGTAATGGGAGATATTGGAACCCATGCTGCTCATTTAGCTGAATACATTACAGGTTCAAAAATCACTGAAATTTGTGCTGAGTTAAATACTTTAGTAGAAGGACGTGTAATGGATGATGACGGAGCTGTAATGTTAAAATTTGATAATGGCGCTAAAGGAGTCTTAATGGCTTCTCAAGTAGCGGCTGGTGAAGAAAATGCAGTTAAGATTAGAGTGTATGGCGAAAAAGGTGGAATCGAATGGTTGCAACACGAACCTAACTCTCTAATTGTAAAATGGTTAGAAGAACCGATGCAAATTTTAAGAGCCGGTTCTAATTATGCTCATTTATCTTCATTTGCTAGACACAACTGCAGAACTCCAGGCGGACACCCAGAAGGTTATTTGGAAGCTTTTGCTAATATCTACAGAAACTTTGCTTTGACTTTAGGTTGTAAAATTGACGGAACTCAACCTACTCCAGAAATGTTAGACTTCCCTTCTGTTGAAGAAGGTATACGAGGAATGGCATTTATTGATAATGTAGTCTTATCAGCACAGTCTGATAAAAAATGGACCCCTAACGTTTTATAAGTATGACAACAATTCAAGGACCAGCGGTCTTTTTAGCTCAATTTATTGGAGATGAAGCTCCTTTTAATTCGTTAGATGGAATATGTCAGTGGGCAGCCGATTTAGGTTTTAAAGGGATTCAAATGCCAACATTGGATGCTCGTTTTATTGATTTACAAAAAGCGGCAGAAAGTAAAACATATGCAGAGGATTTGACTGGAAAAGTGGCATCTTATGGTTTACAAATTTCAGAATTATCGACTCATTTACAAGGACAATTAGTTGCCGTTCATCCTGCTTATGATGATTTCTTTGACGGCTTTGCTCCTGCTGCTTTGCGCGGGAATCCAAAAGCAAGACAAGAATGGGCTGTACAACAAATGAAATATGCGGCTAAAGCTTCTCAAAATTTAGGATTAAATGCACACGCTACTTTTAGTGGTTCATTGCTTTGGCAATACTTCCACCCTTGGCCACAAAGACCACCGGGATTAATTGAAGAAGGATTTGCGGAATTGGCTAAAAGATGGCTACCTATTCTAAATGAATTTGATCAAAATGGTGTGGATGTTTGTTATGAAATTCACCCAGGAGAAGATTTATTTGATGGAGAAACCTACGAAATGTTTTTGAAAGCCGTAAACAACCATTCAAGAGCTTGTTTGTTATACGATCCATCACATTTTGTATTGCAACAATTAGATTACATTCAGTATATTGATTTTTATCACGAACGTATTAAAGCATTTCACGTTAAAGATGCTGAATTTAATGCGACGGGTAAACAAGGAACATTTGGTGGATACCAAAATTGGGCTAACCGTGCAGGACGTTATCGTTCACCAGGTGATGGGCAAATTGATTTCAAAACCATTTTTAGTAAACTAGCACAATATGATTATAAAGGTTGGGCTGTTATGGAATGGGAATGTTGCATCAAAAATCAAGAAGATGGTGCTCGTGAAGGAGCTGAATTTATCAAAAAACACATTATCAAAGTTACTGATAAAGCGTTTGACGATTTTGCAGCTGTTGAAACCAATACGCAATTGAACAGAAAAAATTTAGGATTATAATAAAAATAAACAAAATGAAACGTACTTATTTACTTTTTGGCTTAGCTGCATTGACTTTAACTTCTTTTTCAAAAATTGATTCAGAAAAAAAATATATTAAGAAAACGAATATAGAAGTTCAGTCAAATGATGGAGAAAAACTGATTGCAAAATCAGATTGTGTAGGATGTCATAAATTAGACAAAAAATTAATTGGACCTTCTTATTTAGATATTGCTAAAAAATATCCAAATAATGATAAAAATGTAACCTATTTAGTAGGAAAAATAATCAAAGGAGGTTCAGGCGTTTGGGGAACAATGCCTATGTCAGCCCACTCAGCATTGAAAAAAGAAGACGCAAAATCAATGGTGAAATATATTTTATCATTAAAAAAATAAGATTTAGGTTTTAACTATTACTGACTAATTTGGATAAATTATGAAAAAAGAAGAAGAGAATAAACCCAATAACAATCGCCGTGATTTTATAAAAACAAGCGCCATGGCAGCTGCCGCTTTTATGATTGTGCCTCGTCACGTTTTAGGTAGAGGTTTTGTTGCACCTAGCGATAGATTAGTAATTGCAGGGATTGGTGTTGGAGGAAAAGGACAGTCTGATATAGCGATGTTTCACAAGAGTGGAAAAGCGAATATTGGTTTCTTGTGTGATGTAGATACTCGAAGAGCAGCTAATAGTGTTAACGCATTTCCTAAAGCTAAATTTTATAAAGATTGGCGCGAAATGTTGGATAAAGAACACAAAAATTTTGATGCCGTTTCTGTTTCTACTCCAGATCATAATCACGCTATTCAATGTTTAGCAGCAATGCAATTAGGAAAACACGTTTATGTACAAAAACCAATGGCTCATGATATTTATGAAGCCAGAATTTTGACACAAGCGGCTAAAAAATATAAAGTGGTTACCCAAATGGGAAATCAAGGTTCTTCTAATGATGCTTCTCGAACTATGAAAGAATGGTATGAAGCAGGTTTAATTGGAGATGTTCATACAATCTATGCTTGGACGGATCGTCCGGTTTGGCCACAAGGTATTCCTTGGTCTACAGCTAAACCTGAAGTTCCAAAAGAATTGGATTGGGATTTATGGTTAGGGACAGCTCCATACAAGAATTATGTAGACAAATTAGTTCCCTTCAATTGGAGAGGTTGGTGGGATTATGGAACAGGGGCATTAGGAGATATGGGTTGTCACTTACTAGAAACCCCTTTTAGTGTATTGAATTTAAAATATGCCAAAGACGTACAATGTAGTGTAGGTTCTGTTTATGTAGATGAATTTAAACGCGGCTATTTCCCGGAAAGTTGTCCGCCTTCAAGTCATGTAACCTTAACTTTCCCTAAAACGGAGAAAACACTAGGAGATGTTACAGTACACTGGATGGATGGTGGAATTCAACCTGTTCGTCCTGAAGAATTAGGTCCAAATGAAATTTTTGGAGACGGAGGCAATGGTACGTTATTCGTTGGTACTAAAGGGAAAATGATGTCAGATACTTACGGATTGAATCCTCGTTTGTTACCTTTAAGTAGAAATGAAAATCTTCAAGTGGCTCAAAAATATGCTCGTGTAAAAGATGGAATGGATGGACATTATAGACAATGGGTTGAAGCTGCTATTGCTGGATATGGCAAACATGAAGTGAGTTCTGGTTTTGAAATTGCAGGACCATTGACTGAAGCCTTGTTAATGGCTAATTTAGCAATCAGAGGATATGATATTGTTCGTGACGAATTGGGAGAAGATGTATATCCAGGACGTTCAGCTAAATTATTGTGGGATAATGACGCTATGCGAATTACTAATTTTGATGAAGTCAATCAATTTGTGAAACGTGAGTATCGCGAAGGATGGAAAAATTTAACTTTATAATACAATTAAAATGATTAAGAATATTTTTAAAATAGCACTTGTAACTATTTTGATGCAAACAACTAACGCACAGACCGCTTTACCAAAAGGTTTTGTTTCACTTTTTGATGGACAAACAACCACTGGATGGCATGCTTATGGAAAAAAAACGGCAACACCAGCTTGGAAAGTGGAAGAAGGTGTTTTACATTTTGACCCTACTGTAGCCAAAAATGGCCAAGGTGGTGATTTAGTAACCGATAAAGAGTACTCTAATTTTCATTTAAAATTAGAATGGAAAGTAGCGGCTAAATCAAATAGTGGAATTATTTTTTATGTGAATGAAGATTTGCCTAAATTCAAAAACACTTATGAAACAGGTCTAGAAATGCAAGTTTTGGATAACGATGGTCATCCAGATGGTAAAATAGAAAAACATAGAGCAGGTGATTTATACGATTTAATCAAAAGTACAACTGAACCTGTAAAACCTGTTGGTGAATGGAATTCTGTTGATATTGTATGTAAATTCGGAAAATTGCAAATGCTATTGAATGGTGTAAAAGTGGTAGAAACAATGCTTTGGGATGATAAATTCAAAGCTTTAGTTGCAGGTAGTAAATTTGCGACTTGGCCAGGATTTGCTACTTTCCAATCAGGAAAAATTGCCTTACAAGATCATGGTGACAATGTGTGGTACAGAAACATTATGATTAAAGAATGGAATTCATTACAACCTACAACAGGTTGTAAATAATACTAAATCAACTAACCAAACCAAAAAATAAATTTATGAATACAACCAACCGTATTAAATTATCAACTATGATGTTCCTAGAGTTTTTTATCTGGGGCGCATGGTTTGTAACATTAGGAACATTTTTAGGGAACAATTTGAAAGCTTCAGGTGCTGAAACTGCTGCTATATTTTCTACACAATCTTGGGGAGCTATCATTGCGCCTTTTATCATTGGATTAATTGCAGACCGCTATTTTAATGCTGAAAGAATTTTAGGAGTATTGCACTTAATTGGCGCTTTTTTGATGTACCAAATGTACCAATCTAATGAAGTAGGTTCATTTTACACTTACGTTCTAAGTTATATGGTTTTATATATGCCTACTTTAGCTTTAGTGAATTCAGTAGCTTTTAACCAAATGAAAGATCCTGAGAAAGAATTTGCCAACATTCGCGTTTGGGGAACTATAGGATGGATTTTAGCTGGATTAGCTATTAGTTTTGTTTTCCATTGGGATACAGCTGAAAATATAGCTCAAGGAATGTTGAAAAATACATTCTTATTGGCAGGAATTGCAGCATTGGTATTAGGATTATTAAGCTTTACCTTGCCTGCTACTCCACCTAAAGTATCAGATGAAAAAATTACAATTGGCGATATCATTGGATTGGATGCTTTGAAATTATTAAAAGATAAAAACTTTGCAGTATTCTTTCTTTCTTCTATTTTAATCTGTATTCCATTGGCTTTTTATTACCAAAATGCGCATCCATTTTTAACTGAAGCTGGAATTGAAAATCCAACTGGTAAAATGGCTATTGGTCAAATATCAGAAGCTTTATTTTTATTATTAATTCCAGTATTTTTTACAAAATACGGCTTTAAGAAAACCATATTAGTTGGAATGTTGGCTTGGGCTATTCGTTATGCATTATTTGCTTATGGTAATGGCGCTGATTTAAGTTTTATGCTAATTCTTGGTATTGCGTTACACGGGATTTGTTATGATTTCTTCTTTGTTTCTGGACAAATTTATACCAATTCAAAAGCGGGGGAAAAATACAAAAGTGCCGCTCAAGGTTTAATTACTTTAGCTACTTATGGTGTGGGAATGTTAATTGGTTTTGCAGTGGCGGGATGGATTACTGACAATTATAAAACTGCAACCGGAACAATCAACTGGGAAATGGTTTGGATTATTCCTGCCGTAATTGCTTTAGCTGTTTTTATTTTATTTGCATTGACATTCAATGACAAAAATAAAACAGAAGTTTCACACTAAATTATAGATGAAAACTAACCTCAATAGACGTTCTGTTATTAAAGGAATACTTGCCGGTTCTGCTGCGCTAAGTATTCCTTTAGAATTGTCTGCTTTTGATTTGCCAAAAAATAACGAATTTTCTTCACTACAATTAAAAGGAAATATCAATCATTCTGTTTCTCGCTGGTGTTTTGATTCATTAGATTTAGAAACCTTGTGTATAGAAGCAAAGAAAATGGGAATCACAGGAATCGATTTAGTGGGACCAGAAGCTTGGCCAACACTAAAAAAATACAATTTGGTTTCTACTATGTGTAATGGTGCTGAACTAAATCTAGTCGATGGGTTTAACGATATTCAATTTCACGAGAAACTAATTCAACGCTATACAAAGATGATTCCTCGTGTGGCAGATGCAGGGTACAAAAATCTAATTTGTTTTAGTGGTAATCGAAGAGGAAAATCAGATGAAGAAGGTTGGACTAATTGTGTGATTGGATTACAAAAACTAATCCCATTGGCTGAAAAACACAATGTAACTTTAGTAATGGAATTATTGAATAGCAAAATTGATCATAAAGATTACCAATGCGACAGAACCGCTTGGGGAGTGGAATTGGTTAAACGAATTAATTCTTCCAATTTTAAATTGCTGTACGATATTTATCACATGCAAATTGATGAAGGAGATGTCATTCGAACAATAAAAGACAATATTCAATACATTGCTCATTTTCATACAGCTGGTGTTCCTGGTCGAAATGAAATAGATGGAACACAAGAATTAAATTATCCAGCTATCATGAAAGCAATTGCAACCACTGGTTTTAAAGGTTTTGTAGGACAAGAGTTTGTTCCCAAAAATCCAGATAAATTAACCTCATTACAACAAGCAATAACTATTTGCGACATTTAACTAACCAAAAATATAACCCATGAACAAAAGAAGAGAATTTTTAATTAATAGTGGTTTAGTACTAGGGACTTTGGCCATTACTCCTTCCCTAGCCTTTACGAAAAAGAAGAGAGCTATTGGAATCCAATTATGGACTTTGCGTGAAACTTTACCTAAAGATGTAAAAGGTGTTTTGGCTCAAGTTGCCAAAGCTGGATTTCAAGAGGTAGAAACTTTTGGCTTCTCACCAAAAGACAATGGCTTTTTCGGAACTTCAGTACAAGACTTTAAAGCTATTTTAGATGCAAATGGCTTGAAAGCAACAAGCAACCATTTTGATTTTAATAACTATATCAAAACAGGAGATCTTAGTGACCTAAAATCATACATAGCAGCTGCTAAAGTATTGGGAAGTGAATATGTTACTATTCCATGGATTTTACCTGAATTAAGAGGAACTTCAGCTGATGATTACAAAAAATTAGCGGCAGGAATCAATAAAGTAGCACAACAATGTCACGCTGCGGGATTAAAATTAGCTTATCATAATCATGATTTTGAATTCACTCAATTTGGTGATACAAATGGGTATGAGATCTTGTTGAATGAAACGGATCCAAAATTAGTTGATTTTGAATTGGATTTATACTGGGCAGTTCGTGCAGGACATAACCCATTGGATTTATTCAAGCAACATCCTGGACGTTTCACTATGTGGCACGTAAAAGACATGGATAAAGCCAATAAAGAATTAAATGCTGAAATTGGTAAAGGAGCTATTGATTTCAAAGCCATTTTTGCACAAGCAAAATTATCAGGAATGAAACGTTTCTTTTTGGAACATGAAACCAACTATACTCCGAATCCTTTGGAATCAATCAAGACGAGTTTCGATTATATTTCTAAAAATTTAATCTAGATTTATATATATATATAAAGGGTATTTAATTAGTTTTTAATTGAATACCCTTTTTTATTTAAAGTAGATTTACCACTTTTCTAAGCCTAATAACTTCTTACCCAAATCGCTTAATTCGGCTGTTTTGTGTTTTGTAATTTCCCATTTTCTTGGATCGCCAGGAAATGCATATCCCTCGGGTGCAATTCGGTTTTTCCAAGAATTGATACGCCACGCTTTTAGCTCTTCATTATCTTCTTCTGCAGGCATCATTGAAATATATTGCGCTACACGCACTTTGTCTT
>CAZOHO010000023.1:0-18474 GCA_964579755.1 uncultured Flavobacterium sp. | reverse complement strand
AATCCAGCTTATGTAGGGATGGATAGTATAACGGTAGCAACCACCACCTTACGAAAGCAATGGACAGGTATTGCCAATGCACCCGAGACTCAGGCCGTGTCCTTTGGGACTACATTAGGAAAAAAAGTGGGTTTTGGAGTAACTGTTATTAGCGACAAAACCTTTATAGAAAAACAAACCTATGTTAGTTTGGATTTTTCCTATAAGCTAAAAATGAGTGAAACAGCAGATGTATATTTTGGTATTAAAGCAGGCGGTAACTCATATAATGTGAATACCTCGGGCTTAGAGATGTACAATGTACAAGCCGACCCAGCATTGGCTTCGATTAGCACATTCAATCCTAATGTAGGTGTAGGAGCGGTGTACAAAGAAGGATCATTATATGTATCATTATCTATACCAAGATTATTGAACGCCAAAAGAGCCAAAAACGATGCAGGATATGCTAGCGTAGCTACCGATAGTCCCCATATATACTTAAGTGGAGGATATGACATTCCATTGAATGGAGAGTTTTCTACATTAATTTTAAAACCTTCAGCGATGTTGCGTTATGTTAGTGGGGCCCCAACATCATTAGATTTGACAACGATGTTACAAATAGATAAAATATTTGAAGTAGGAGGAATGTATAGAACAGATAAGGCCTATGGGGCTATGGCTACTATAGTAATTAGTAATAGATTACAATTTGGCTTTGCTTATGAGATGAGCACACAAGCATCATTAGCCGCTGCTAGAAACACTAATGAAATGCTTTTACGATTTAAGTTTTAAGTCGATAGTCAACAATTAACTGTATTATTTGGAGCCACGAATTAGCGAATTTTAAAATTCACCAATTCGTGGCTCTTAATATCTAGTTCAAAATTTATTGATGCTTTTTGGTCATTGCGAACGAAGTGATGCAATCTAAAAATTTAATTTAAGCATAGATTGAATAATCTCGAGGCTTCGGGATATCATCACAAGTAGGTAATTCTCTGCAGTTTTTAAATCGTATATCGTACCACGTATATCAATCTATTCTTTTAAAAAAAGAGCTTTTAATTCAGTGGCATCATTAGGTTGCATTTTCCCTGCCAAAACTAAACTCAATTGCTTGCGGCGTAATGCGGCATCAAAACGTTGTTGTTCTAATTCGGTTTGAGGAATAATCGACGGAACTTCAACGGGTTTTCCTGTAGCATTTACGGCTACAAAGGTGTAAATGGCTTCCATTGTTTTGGTTCTGTCGCCCGAGGCACGATCTTCAATCCAAACGTCAATATAAATTTCCATGGAACTATTAAAAGAACGAGATACTTTGGCTTCAACAGTTACCACGCTTCCTAGCGGAATGGCTTTGGTAAACGCCACATGGTTCACTGATGCTGTTACACAAATATTTCTCGAATGTCGTTGCGCGGCAATACTTGCTGCTCTATCCATTCGGGCTAATAGTTCACCCCCAAAAAGATTATTCAAATGATTGGTTTCGCTTGGTAAAACCAAGTCAGTCAAAACGGTTAAGGATTCCGAAGGGTATTTAGGTGTCATCATAATTATTAATTAAGCCAGTATACAGCCATTACTGCAGGGATAAAATAAATTACGATGGTTCTTGCACCATCATAATCTTTAGCTAAACGTTGCCCAACTAAAAGCATCAATAATGTGATACAAGAAAAAACAGCACCATAATAACCAAATACTCTTCCGCTGTTGAGCAATAATTCAATTGCTCCCACAACACATAAAATGGTTGAAATTAATTCTAAAATTAAAACGTGTAATAGTGCTAGAGGCACATGGTTTTTTAATTGAGTTTTAGCAAAATGACCTTTTAGCCATTCTACATTATCTTTCCAATAAAAGAGTTTGTCATAACCAGATTGCAAAAAGGTGATGGCTAAAAAAACTAAAATTAAGATGGATGCAACATTATTCATAGTCTTTATTTTTTATGGATTAAACGGGTTAATTTTATGGATAAATCAGTGAGTATAATTTTAGCATTTCCGTTGCGTTCAATGTGGTACATCGCATCCGATAATTCTTTGAAAATCTCGTGGATATTATTTCCATTAACGAACGGAGCAAAATTAGTCAATTGGAATTTTTCGACCTTAGGTTCTAAATATACTAAACTCGGACTTTCATAATTGAGCAGCAACGCTTGGCGAAACATTTCAATACAAAATTCCAAGAATTTCTTTTGTGTTTCTCTTCCAAGTCCAGCGATTTGTTCGCTCCACTGGATTAAATCTTGAATTGCCGACGCATTCCCTTTGGCTTTAAAAGCGGCACGAACCCAAGTTACAAACCATTCGTCAAACGGATAATCGTCTTCGTCATTTTGCAATAAATGCAACGCTTTATTATAATTCCCTTGCGCTTGATGAGCAATATTCGCCGCTAATTTAGAGTCAATTTGTTTTTTGTCTACCAAAGTCTCAGCAATACAACTTTCTGGCAATCCGCCAAAATGAAGCACTTGACAACGCGAACGTATGGTTTGAATAATATCTTCTTCTTGTTCAGAGATGAGAATAAAAATGGTTTTTTCAGGCGGTTCTTCGAGTAATTTTAGTAATTTGTTGGATGCTTCTACATTCATTTTATCGGCCATCCAAACAATCATAATTTTATAGCCTCCTTCGTAAGATTTTAAAGCCAATGTTTTTAAAACATCACTTGCATCTTCTACTCTAATCAAACCTTGTTTGTTGTTTACTCCCAAAACAGCATACCAATCAAACAAACTCCCGTACGGATTATGAGTAACAAATGCTCTCCAATCGGCAATGAAATCAATGCTTTTAGGTTTGGTTTTTACATCTTCCGTAGATACGGTTGGATACACAAAATGCAAATCAGGATGCGAAATTTTATCAAATTTAATATTGCAAGATTCGTTTTCGCCTCCATTTTCGCCATTGGCATTGCCACACAAGATATATTGTGCATAAGCAATAGCCATAGGGAGCGTTCCACTTCCTTCGGGTCCTACAAATAATTGTGCATGCGGAATCCGGCCTAAATCGGCACTTTTCGTCAAATGACTTTTAATATGTTCTTGCCCTAAAATTTCTGAGAATTGCATAAAGCAAAGATAACAGAAAATGAGAGAGTCAAAAATTTTAGGTTCTAAACTTTTTAGAGATACCAAGTGTATTAGCCTCTTTTGTAATTGTTGTTTTATGCTAATTAAGAAACACTTAGCATTAAAAACACCAAAAAACGGTCTTGTTTTAACAAATTTATCCGGGCTATTTCTATAAAATTCACAAATATTTTTTGAAAAGGATAATCACTATTTCAAAAAAAAGTATACTTTTATCGCCTTGAAAATAGTTACCCCACCTATTTCGAGATTTTTTTGAAACATAAAATTTAAATAATGAAAGCACAAGTATCCCTTATCTGTACGCTTTTTTTGTTCCTTTCGGCAGTCGCTTTTGGACAAAAAAAAGTAATTCCTAAAAGCATTATTCAACGTAGTGCATTAATCAGCAAATACCATGACAGTAAAGAATTGTCGTCAATGCCCAAAAAAGAACTTTTGGAATTGTGCATTGAACGCGCTTCGGTAATTACTAAAACCCTTCCGTATGTTGCTTTGGCAACAAAACCTGGAGTTACCATGATTGACCTTGGAATTCCTGACGAATCAGATTATCGAAAACTATTAGACGATCAAGAAGAAGGAACCACCACCTATCTTGAATTAACGACTAATTTTCAAAGAAAAATTTTGCCTTACGCCGACAAGAATCGACTGATTGCCGCCATTTTATTTTATGAAAATATTTTGAAATCGCTACACGAGTTTGAAGACAACTAATTAGGTCTTTTTTACCAATTCTTGTTGTTCAAGAAATTGAATTGTCCCATTTTTTATCCTTCTACCTATGAAAAATTTTGCCCCAACAATAGTGCTTTTGCTATTGGCGTTTTTGAATGGTAATGCCCAACAAGAAAAAGGCATTATCGGGTTTAACAGCTGGCTCAATAATTGGACGGAGTTCAAACCCAATAAAACGGAATACAACG
The DNA here is from genome assembly GCA_964579755.1 of uncultured Flavobacterium sp. Classification (GTDB taxonomy): domain Bacteria; phylum Bacteroidota; class Bacteroidia; order Flavobacteriales; family Flavobacteriaceae; genus Flavobacterium. Next base: position 14,436 of record CAZOHO010000023.1, on the reverse strand, counting down.
AACCAAATCAAATATTGACAGGAACGATTACAGTTGACTCAAAACTATATAAAAAGAATGTTTACTTGCTTTTGGGCAATGTATATGTTACTAATAAGGCTAAATTGACCATTGAACCTGGAACAGTAATTATTGGAGATGCCGAATCGAAAGCCGCGTTAATCATCACTAAAGGATCATCTATAATAGCCGAAGGAACCGAAACGGATCCTATTGTTTTTACTTCAAATAAAAGTATGCGTAAGGCAGGAGATTGGGGTGGAATTTTACTTTTAGGAGACGCACCAACAAATAAATTTGGAAATACTTCTTCTGTAAATCTGGATTTAGATGTAGCTTTTGCTTCTTTTGGAGGAAACACTCCCAATAGCAATTCTGGAATTCTAAAATATGTTCGAATTGAATTTGCTGGCGCCAAAGTAAAAGGCTTAGGAAATTTTAACGCTTTATTTTTAGGAGGAGTAGGTAATCAAACTGTGTTTGACAATGTGATGATTAGTTATTCTGGAGGAAATTCTGTTGAAGCATTTGGGGGCGATTTAAATTTAAACAGATTGGTGTCGTACAAATCGAGTAGTAACGATTTTAAATTTAATTATGGTGCGCAAGTTAATTTCAAAAATTCTTTGGCGATTCGGGCTTCTTATTTATTAAGTAATTCAGGTTCTCGTTGTTTGTATGCGCGTTCGTATGACAAAAAAGAAGAAGTGGATTTTACCAAAAAACTGACTTTGGTCACAGCAACTAATTTGACGTTTGTCAATAACAGCCAAAATATTAAATCGGATATGGATCAAGGATTAGTTCGTGAAGCGGTTTATATTGCCGAAAATACAACTATTGATTTTAAACGATCTGTGATTTCGGGCTTTAATCCAGCGGTTGTTCTTGACGAAAAAATCTCGGTAAACGATGAAAGTCTTAAAAAATTGAAATTTCAAGAAATGTATTTCAACTTATGTAAGGGAAATATTTTTGTAGAAAACAATACTAATAATGAAGATTTAGAGAGCTGGTACGGCAACGCCCCTTTCTTTAATGTGTATTCTCAAGGAGAAAACAAAGAAACATTTATTGATCCATTTAATGACAAAAGACCTGATTTTAGATTGAATATAGGTAAAATTACCGCCTCAAAAAATGATTAGATAATTATGCTAATTGAAAGTAAAATAAATACCACTACTTCTTTCAAAAACGCTTCTTTATAAATTGATTTCTAAAAGCCCCCAATATATGAGATCAATTGTAAATAAGTATTTTTATGGTCTATTGTTTTTGGCTATGCCAATAACAATGACCGTTTGTGCGCAAAGCATTACGCCACAAAAATTAGTTTTTTCTAAAATTTGTGCAGGAACGTTTAATGAATTTGATGCCACATTTAATTATTCTGGTTTTCCTTCTGGAACCACTTTTGAAGTGCAACTTTCAGATAATACAGGAAGTTTTTCAAATCCAATAGCAACGACCAAAATAACCTCTACGGAGGTAACGTCTTCTCAAAAAAAGCTTCGGTTTGCAGTACCGCCAACACTAATTGGTTCCGAAAACTATAAATTGCGAATAAAGAGTTCCACAGGATTTTTTAGCTCGTCTTTTCTCAACAACGCTTCCAATGCTTCTTTTGCGGTTTATTTTAAATCGTTTGAAAATTCGTTTTCGATTAATAAAAAAGAAAATACAGCAACCTTGTGTACTAGCGGTACAATGACAATTTCAGTTGACAATACAACTTCACCCGAATTAAAATACAAATGGTATAAAGACAATATGCTAATTGCAGGAGCAACAAGCTCCTCCCTGACGGTTACGAATGTTGGCGTGTATTATACAGAATTGGATTATGGGTCTTGCTCGGATTCTAATTTTAGTTCAAATCGGGTTACAATAAGTCCTGCTTCAGTAGTAACGGCATCTATTTCTTCCAGTTTAGGCAATCCATTTTGTTCGTTGAATTCCTCAACGGTTTTAAGTACTGAAAAAGGGAATACCTACCAATGGTACAAAGACAATGTGGCTTTGGCTGGAGCTACAAATCAGACTTTTGAAACCAATCAACTAGGGAATTACGGTGTAACAGTAAATTTTGGTGGTTGCGAATCCAAGGCAACACTTGATTTAAAAACGACTACAATTAAAGGAACTTTAAATAGCACTAGTCCTATTACAATTGCACAAGGAGAAAGCAAAACGATAACCGCAAGTGTTGATTCAGGAACTGCTATTTATTCTTGGTACAAAAATGATGTGTTGCTAACTAATGCGGTTACCAACAGTTTGAATGTTACCGAAGAAGGAAACTATAAAGTAAAATTGACGCATCCGAGTTGTCCTATTTCAGATGAAATTCCGTTTACAATCCGTTTTTCAATTGACCCTACTATTACAGCTATTCCTAATTTGATCAGCCCTAATAATGACGGCATTAATGACACTTGGCAACTGCCACAACAATACACCAGCGGTAATGAGGTAGAAGTGCTTATTATGAGTTCGAACGGAGAAGAAGTTCTAAGAACTAAAGAATATAAAAACACTTGGCCAGAGAGTGATTCGGTTTTAAAGAGTAATAATTCCGTTTATTATTATAGCATCACATCCCCAAACGAAGCAGTACAAAGAGGTTCCATCACCGTAGTCAAATAGTATGAAAAATGTTTTTCTAGTTGTCGTCCTTTGTTGTTTTCAGCTCCTGTTTTCACAGTCGGAAGTGATGACTTCGTTTGCATTGCCCATTCGTAATTCCTTAAAATTTAATCGATTTGTTACCAATCCTACTTTTTCTTTTGTTAGAGAACAGAACTCTTTTATAACATTATATAACAAACGCCAATGGGTGTCGTTTGAGAATGCGCCTCAGACGTATTTAGTGAGTTATTCAGGCCGATTTAGAGAAAATGAAGGAGTGGCTTTGGGCGTATTTCAAAAAAATCAGGGTGTGTTGACCACCTTTGGCGCAGTAGCTAATTTTGCACATAATATCGTTTTACAAACGGATAGCAATCTTACTTTTGGAGTCAATTTAGGTTTTTATAAAAGCGGATTAAATCTGTCTAAAGTCGTGACTAATTACCCCGATCCTATTCTTGAAACCATTCCCTCTACTTCTTCTTTTGTACTGAATCCAGGTATTAATTACGGGACTACCTTTCTTGATTTTGGGGTTTCGCTAACTAATTTTTTGGTGTACAATTTAAACACGGCTCAATTGGTAAATAATGATTCAGAAAAAAGTATTTCAGGTCATTTGATGCATACGGGCTATTTAGAGGTGAGCGGTTTTTTTGATAAAAGTAAATTTTCGGCGCTGATAAAATCTGATTTTAGAAAAGACAAAACGATTCTTTCAGGCTTGGCAATGTTGACTATTCCCAACGGAGTATGGGCACAATTGGGCTACAACACCTTGTACGGAATATCAGGAGGTTTGGGAGTTAACATTAGTCAGTCGATTGCTTTAGAATATAATTATGAAAGGGGGTTGAGTAATTTTTCCAATTTTGGTGCTTCGCACGAGATAGGATTTGCCTATAAGTTTTCTAGCAAAAAGTATAATTATGACGAAGACGAGCAAGGATCTATTATTGCGCCTTCGGAAGAAAGAGATGTAGTCTATGTAAAATCAAAAGAAGTTAAAAAACCAGAAACTTCATTGGTAAAAGAGGTAAAAATTGAACCAAAATCAACAATTGAACCTTCAACCACTTTGGCGGAAGCCCAATCTAAAAAAGACACAGTTGAGGTGGTGGTGCCAAAATCAAAAGACAGAGAATTTATTGCAATTGATAATTTGGCAGCTGCGGTAGCGGTAACCAAAACAAAGCAGCAAGACTTATTGAGTCGTTTGACGGTTGCTATTGCTAAGAAAGAACAAGACTTTTTAGCGATGAAGCAAGAAAATGATTTGAGGGAAAAAGGGATTTACACAGACCCAAAACCATTTAAAAGCAGTGCAGCAGAAAATGGTGAATTGGAATCTTTAAAATTACAAATCACCGAAATTACTAAAAATCAAAAGAATAAAATTAGAGAATTAGAGAATGCTTTAGCTGAGAAATCAAAAAAGGATGCTGAAAAAGACGAATCACTTTTGAAATCGTATAGACAAACAATCCAAAATTTAAAAGAAGAATATTTAGCATCTGTTCAGACTAATACAGCTTTAAATCAATCATTAGATCAAATTCAAGAAGCTACCGAAGTAGAGAAAAAACGTCGTATTAAAAGGGCTTCATTTATAAACGAGGACGGTCGTTATGCACAAGATATGGAAACCTTGAAACGCATCAAAGAGACAACACCGCTGAGTACAACCCCACTACAATCAAAAGATTTTGATTCGGGCGAAGAACAGCCAGAAGTTCAAATTGTAAAAGGCATTAAAAATGTACCTGGCGGTTATTATGTAGTGATTGCCGTGCATAACGAAGTAACAAAAAGAGATGATTTTTTAACGAAAACAGTGGCTTCAGGTCAAACCAAAGTGAATTTCTTTTATGACGCTAATTCGAGTAAATATTTTATTTATTACGATTCGTTCGACACCATTGAAGCTGCAAAACAGGCTTTAAATGCCAGAGGAAGTTTGCCCTACAATGGTAAGATGTCCATCGTTAAAATTGAAAATGAATAAAAATAGAGGTACTCTTTTCAAATTGTTTTTTAAGCCCTACAGAAAAACCGAAAAGGAATAAAATAAGTTGATTTAAAACACCTAAGTCCCAAATGAATTCGATTCACCGATTTAAAAACTTTTTTTTGCTTTTGCAAATAGTCTTTTTGGCAGCTATAATCTTTTCTTGTAATGAGAGTTTTTCCCAAACAAAAAAAGTAACGTTAGCGGAAAAAACAACAATCTCCAATCCTGTGATAGGAGTTGCTGATTTCGTTGCAACTTGCCCAGATGACGGGACGATATTGCCTAAAATATTTTTATGTGGTGCTGGAGCAAATCGTCAAATCGCTACTAGTTTTACAAATGTGTCTTCGATTTTTTGGGAAAAGTTAACTGAAAACTCTTGTGTTACGGTTGTCAGTACAGATTGTCCGAATAATTCCAACACCTGCGCTTGGGTTTCAGTAGGAATGGGGTCGAATTTTACGGTTAATTCAGCGGGTCAATATAGAATTAGAGCAGTTTATACGGATAATAGTCAAAATATATTTTATTTTAATACGTACCAAAATGGTTTGGATATTCCGATTACTACAACGGATATCTATTGTGGAAAACCAGGAGAAATTAGGATAGCCCAATTAACAGGTTATGAGTACAGTTTAGACGGAGTAACGTATCAAAATTCCAATATATTTTCTATCTCAACCGCTGGAGCATACATTGCCAAAGTAAGACGAGTAGATGCAACATCGACAGATTGTATTTTTGAAATCCCTGTAACTATTGCAAATAAAGAATTGGTAGTTGTCACAACAGTTACCCAACCTATTACTTCTGGTGATAAAGGAACCATTAAACTAACACCGACAAATGTTAGAGAACAGTATTTTTATAAAATAAACCAAGGTGATACAATTATCAATGAAGTTGGACCGATTTCTGATAGTGACTATACGTTTCCTAATTTAAATTCGGGAACCTATACTTGGTCAGTTAAAACAGATGATTGCAATTGGAAATCAGGGAATGTTACTATAAATTCAATAGCTCAATTTCAAATTACCCCAATCGTACAACCCATTACTTGTCAACCTGGAGGTATTACACTACAGGTTTTGGGTGGAACAGCCCCCTATCAGTATTATTTTAATGGTAATATTACTCCAGAAGCAGGGAACCTAATTAGTGTTCCAGTTGCAGGGACTTATACTATTAAAGTGGTTGATAGTAACCATCAAACTACCACAATACCAGTTGAGGTACCAAATCAACCTACTCCAGTTTATACTATTGAAAAAACTAATGAAAATTGCTATTACCCCAACTCGTGGCAAATTAAGTTCAATGTTGCGAATGCCAATGGGAATAGTTTGCGATATAGTATTAACAACGGTCAAACTTTTTCGACAAATCCTGTTTTTCAGGGTTTATCTGCAACTCCAGCAGGGACTACCTTTAAAACAATTATTGAATATGCGTATGGCGGAGTAAAATGTACAAAAGCTGAGGATGTTACCATTTTTCAACCACAATATGGTTTGTCAGCGACGGCTGGTGTTTCTGAATTAATTGGCTGTCTGCCAACCCCTGATGAAGATAAAGCTAAAATTAGAATTACCAATCCGCAAGGAGGAACACCACCATACCAATACAGTTTTGATAATCAAGCTACTTGGACGACAAACACGTCCATCTTAAAACCTGCAGGCGATTATGTTTTTTATATTAAAGATGCTAACGGATGCATTTCGGCATTAGCGAAGGTCTCGGTAGAAAATATAGGTATTCCAATAATTTCGGTTCTAAATGATTCTTTTAATTGTGATGGAACAGCAAATAGCACCGTCAATAGTGTCACAGCGACTACTACTACTTTTAGTTATGCGTATTCGTTAGACGGAGGTGCTTTCCAACCCTCTAGGACGTTTACCAACCTACCTTCAGGGAGTCATACTCTTGCGGTGAATTATCAACCTTTGATTGTTCCCACTCCAGGTAATTTATTAAAAGAAGACTTTGGTTATGGAGCCGATACTACTTCGCCGGGAATGAGTGCGGCTTATTGTTTTGAAAAACAAACCCCACCAGTTATCTGTAATTTAGACAAAAATTGGTGGCTTCATATTAATGATGGAGAGTATTCTGTTACCTCTTACATAGTATATCCTCATGGAGCATGGTTTCGACCCGTAGACCATACTACCAATTCCTCTGTTAAAAAAGGGCGCTATTTAGTTGTAAATATTAAAGGAGATGTTACAAAACCTGTTATTTATTCTAAAATTATAAACGATATTGTCCCAAATCAACCTATAAACGTTGAATTTTATGCGACTAATTTATTGAAAAAAACTATAGGAGGTTGGGCTCCAAATCTAAGAATTGCTTTAGAAGACGCTACAGGAATAGAAATTTCAACGTATGATACAGGAAATATACCTCAAACAGAAGATTGGATAAAATATTCTGTTTCATTAAATCCAGGAAACAATACCTCTTTGCGTTTTACAGTTCGTTCTATTCAACAAAAAGAAGGGGGTAATGATGTTGCCATTGATGATATTACGGCTTATCAAATCCCTAAATTATGTGCAGCCACTAAAACCGTAAGTTTTGTTATCCCAACAGGAAAAGCATTCGACGCTAGTATAACTAACACAAAAAATGCTAGTTGTGCAGGTTTGGGTGATGGAGAAATTACTATTGCCGCTCAAAATTTCAATACTACTACGGGCTATCAATATTCAAAAGACGGAGGTGTTACTTGGCAAACAGCGATGACTTCACCTTTTGTAATTGCTAGTTTGGGAGCAGGTACGTATACTATAAAAGTGCGTTATAATGCCAGTGCAACGGGTGTTTGCGTTAAATCATTTACACCCATTGCTATTTCAGTTCCAACCCCATTAATTACTACGGCTAATGTCACCACTTTAGCGACTTGTAGCCGAGGCGCAACCATTACCGCCAATTCTACTGGAGGAACGCCCTTTTATCAATATGAATTGTGGGATGAGTTCAATACAACAAAAGTACGATCTGTTCAAAGCTCTGGAATTTTTGATAATGTACCGCCTGCAAAATACACTCTTAGAGGCCTTGATGACAATGAGTGTGGGAATGTCACACCTTTTGCAATAACAGTTTCTCCACCTCCAACACCAATTCCATCTACAGATTCTAGTTCGGATTTATGTTATGATGCGATTAATCAAGCTACCATAAAGATTAATGTAGTTTCTGGGACAGCGCCTTTTTCGTTTAGCTTAGACGGAGCACCTTATCAAACCTTAAGTACCTTTACGAATGTTGGACCAGGAACGCATAAAGTAGACGTAACGGATGCCAATAATTGTAAAGCAGTTACTCAAAACATCAATATTGGCAACGAATTAAAAGTAACTGCTGTTTTGACCAAAGCATTAGATTGTACTTCGAGTCCAGATGCAGTTATTAAAGTAGTCGTTGAAGGTGGAGTTAAATCAATTCGATACAGAGTATTTAAGAATGGATCAAAAATTACTACTAATGATATCACTATTCCTGATTCAACCTCATCGTTTACCTATCTAGTAAGAGATACACAAACAGGAGATTATGTGTTTGAAATTATCGATGCCAATGGATGTATAAAAACTACTAATACAATTACCGTTGGGCCAAAAGTAAATCCTGAAATTACTTCTTTAACAGAAGTTCAATCCATTTTATGCCACGGAGAAAATACAGCAGCGATTAAAGTGAATTTAAATACGTTTAAGGGATTGGCTCCGTTTACATATTCAATAAACGGAAGTGCAAATCAGAGCAACTCAATTTTTTCAAACTTGACCGCGGGAACCTATGAAGTTACGGTTACGGATGCTAATTCGTGTACAACCAAAGGAACCAAAATTATTTTACAACCTAACAAAATCAATGTTACTTCTCATGCGGTTGATATAACGTGTAGTGGTTCAGGAATCTCCAAAGGATCGGTAATTGTAGATGGAGTTGTTGACGGTGTTCCTTCCTACAATTATTTTGTAACAGGAGTAAATGGATACAATAATTTAGAGTTAAATAATTCAGGGACTACCTCCCACACATTTGATGTAGTAGATTTTGGTTTGTACCAAATCAATGTGGTGGATGCCAATGGGTGTTCTGTGTTACAACAAAATATCAAGGTATCTTCTCCTCCCGAGGATTTAGACATAAATGTTTCAACTTCAACAATAAATTGTGCTTCTGGAGGAACTGCTATGGTGGCTGTTGCAAAGGCAAATGCATTTAGCTCTGCCGGCCCTTTCTATTTTGCTATTTATAAACCAGGATTAGTTTACGCCCCAACAGATCCTTCATGGCAGGTAGGCGACGTTAGTAAATCAACCATTTTCACAGGATTACTGCCCGGAGTAAAATACACTTTTATTGTGTATGATGATAAAACGGGATGTTATCATTACAAGACAGCCGATAGTGCTATAGCTACTAATTCTACGTTAGGAGTAAGTAATTTGGAGGCGAAAAATATAACATGCAAAGGCGCAGCCAATGGGAAAGTATCCTTCACGGTAAAGAACAAGTATGCAATTGCTACGCCAATTTCGTATCAAGTATATAACTCACAATCTTTAGTTCCTGTTTCAGGAGTTTCGGGAACCACAACCATATCCGCAACTGGTAGCACAACCATTACTGATTTAGGCGACTTGCCTTTTGGGAATTATTTTGTGTTGATAAAAGAAGAAGCAGGCGCGCCAAATGAGGGTTGTAGTGTAGCCTCTGATTCATTTAATATAACAGAATCAGCAATTGATTTAAGCCTTCTCCCTAAAGTAATTAAAAACGTAAACTGCCATGAAAACGGAGTTATAAGTGTGCAAGCCAAGGATGGCACCGCACCCTATCACTATCAAATTTCAGGGGTAAGTAGCGCAACATCTAGCCCAACAAGTAGTACAGGATTAATTCCGCCTCCACCTCCGTCTCCAGATGGAATTTGGCAAACTTCTAATACGTTTTCCGTAAATCAGGGAGGTAGTTATACCGTATTTGTGAAAGATGCTTATGGTTGTGTCAAGTCGCAGCCAGTAACTATAAACAAAGACCCTGAACCAGTTATTGGTTTATTTATATCAAATGTTTGTGCTTCTGAAGGAACTTTTGTAATAAATATAACAGAAACAAGGGCTGGAATTGCTCCTTATTACATAAGCGTAAACGGGAGTATTTTTAGTCCAGTTACTTTACCCTATACTTTATCGAATCAAAACTCAGGAGAGTATAGTATTAGTGTAAGAGATGTAAATGGATGTTCGAATACACAGTCTTTAAACATTTATAGTCCATTGGGACTATCTTCAAAAGTCATTCAATTGCCTACTTGTAACACTGCTGATGGTAAAATAGAAGCAATGGTTTTGGGCGGTTCAGGTAATTATGAATATAAAATAGATGAAGGAAGCGCTGTTTCTAGTCCCAATTTTATAGACTTAAGCTCGGGGAATCATTCAATTGAGCTTAAAGATACCACCACTAACTGTGCAAAAAGTATTTCAGTAAATTTAGAAGCACCAACTCCTATTACGGGATTGGTTCTGTCACAAAAACAGGTGAGTTGTAATGGAGGAAATGATGGTTCTATAACGGCAACAATTACTACCCCTGCAATTGGAACCAATGACAATCCTGTGTACAAATACAGTATTGATGGAGTAAATTTTCAAGCATCGAATATTTTTACAGGATTAATGAAAGGCACCTATACTGTTACCGTAATTTCAGGAAGAGAATGTGTAACAACTGATGTTATCTCAGTTAGCGAGCCAGAAGCAATTCGTATTCCGCCACCATCAGTTATTCAATTTGGTTGTAATTCAACCAATAATCTAAATAACGCATCCATTACGGTGAGTGAAATTACGGGAGGTTCAGGAACCTATACTCAATATGAATTTATAAAAAACGGAACACGCGTTCAATTTGGACCGAATCCAACGTATATTGAGTCGGATTTAGCGGGTGGTGGTTATACCGTCAAGGTGTATGATGACAGAGGTTGTTCGGGAAGTACTTCTGCAACCGTCTCCCCATTTTATATTTTAGATACAATTAATGTTACTCCAATAAGTCCAATCAGTTGTGCTGCAAACGAAACAATCGAAGTCTCCGTTTCAGGCATTGGTGGTACGCCAACTAATTTAGACTATTCGTTAAGTCCTATATCAGGAAGTTTAATTGGAACAACTTTTCCTTCCAATTTAACCGGAATTTTTTCTGGATTAACCGTTGGAGAATATCTAATTACCGTAAAGAATACAGTAACCAATTGTACAATTCAAGAGGTATACACTATTAATGAACCGAACACTTTTGGCTTGACCATAGATTCGGTAGCAGATGTAAGTTGTTTTGGAGGGAGTAATGGAAGCGCTACTATTACATTGGTTGATCAAAGCACACCAAGTAGAGCAGGAGTTTTTAGTTATGTTATTAAAGATAGTTTGGGTAATCTAGTTCAATCTTCAACCACTACATCGACTGGCCCTATAACCATTTCAAATTTAAAAGCAGACACGTACTCTATTACAGCAACTTTGAGCAACGCGCCATTTTGTGGTGTGACTAAAAAATTTACGATTAGTCAGCCTACTTCAGTACTTTCTTTGGTAGAATCCCATTCGGATATTACGTGTGCGGTAGGGAACAATGACGGAAAAATTACTGCTTTACCTCAAGGCGGTTGGGCTGATTTTTATGAATTCAAATGGGAAAAAGAGGGAATAGTAATTCAAGATTGGGGAGACATTACTGAGATTAATAATCTAACACAAGGGAACTATACGTTTTATGTTCGAGACGCAAAAGGGTGTGAGGTAAACAAGCAACTTATCTTAAATAATCCTTTGCCAATATCTCTTAAAGCATCTTCTGATAAATCGCTATTAAGCTGTTTTGGGGATCAAACTGCAACCATTTCGATTACAAACGTTTCAGGAGGACAAGGAAGTAATTATTGGTATACATTGGAGAAAAAAAGTCCTAGTCCACAGGTTTGGGGTCAGCAAAAAGCGAATGAATTTAAAAAATTAGACGCTGGAATTTATACTGTAACCGTAACTGATAATTGGTCGTGTAAAGCTACATCCGGAATAATCGAAATTCAAGAACCAACCCCTGTAGTTGCCACCTTATCGGTGTTAAATGCACCAACCTGTTTGAGTCCTGCCCAGTTGGATTTACAGATTTCAGGAGGAACACCTCCTTATAGTTTTAGTACTGATAATAGTATTTTTAGTCCGTTCCTATCAGGTGTTTTAATTGGTAAAACAGGTACGAATCATTATTATGTCAAAGATAGTAATGGTTGTGGGGAGTATCAGTCCAATGATATAGTGATAGAACCTCCTAAAGGGCTATCTGTTCTTTTAGATACTACGCTTGCTAAAGTAAATTGTAAAGGGGATAGCACAGCATCTATTTTGGCAACAGCCCAAGGAGGCTTAGGAAATTATTTGTACACATTGTTAGACGAGGTTGATAATGTAGTTCGACCAGCTCAAATAACAGGGGTCTTTACGGGTCTCTCGGCCGGAAAATATAAGGTAAAAGTAACTAGTTCGGATTGTGTTCCGGCAGAATCAACTATCATCATGATTACTGAACCCGCTGCAAAATTAAAACCCGCGTATTCATTAACAGACGCTCTGTGTGCCGGGTCTAATGACGGGACTATAAAAATCAATTTTTCAGGAGGAACGGTAACAATTAAGCATGCGATTTCGCCAAATTTGAGTCAGTTTACCGAGTCAAATCTTTTTGAAAACTTAGCGGCAGGGACCTATGATTTGTTGGTTCAGGATGCTTTAGGCTGCTACGAAAAAACAACACAAGTAATTACACAACCAGAGCCTATAATTGCGGCAACTATTCCTTCGTCTATTGTTCAAGAAATTTGTTTTGATGATAAAAATGCGCAGTTTAGTATTGCAATCTCTGGCGGAACACTTCCATTTAGTGTGTCTTTAGACAATCCAACGGGTCCATTTGCAACAGGAACTGTCGCTCAAACACAATTTGATTTTACTGGTTTGACTGGTGGTTCACATACGGTTTATATTAAAGATGCTAACAATTGTACATTGGATTGGATTGTCAATCTTAACGAGTCGGTGAAATTGAATCCAACTACAATTGTAAATTACGATTGTGTAAGCAATGCACAGCATAATTCGGTTACGGTAAATCTAGATCCAAGCATTATTAATTCTTCATTGGTAGAATTTGCTTTAGATGGAGGAGCCTATCAATCGAGTAATGTGTTTTCTAATCTTAGCCCAGGAGATCATTTTATAAGAGTAAAACACAATAATGGATGTAGTAAAGATACTCCAGTTTTCAATATTAAAAAAGTAGATCCTTTGATTTTGAATTTAAAAGAAGGGGGTTTAAATGAAATAATTGCAGTAGCTACTGGTGGTGGAGGCAATTACAAGTACACTTTTGAGGGCGAATTTAATGATGCCAATCCGAGTTATATTTATTACAAAACACAAGACTATTTGGTCACCGTTCAAGACGCCAACGGATGTAAAACCGAAGTCACTCAACAATTCAATTACATTGATATTTGTATACCTAACTATTTCACGCCAAATGGCGACGGACTCAACGACACTTGGGCGCCAGGTTGCACGGTTAATTACAAAGATTTAACCTTCTCCGTTTTGGATCGTTACGGACGAGAATTAGGGACTTATAATTTAGGCGAATCTTGGGACGGCAAATACCAAGGAGTGGAGCTGCCTTCTGGTGATTATTGGTATGTGCTGCAATTGAATAATTCAAAAGACGACCGAGAATTTGTAGGTCATTTTACACTCTACAGATAATTCATTAAAAGAAAAATCAATGAAAAAAATAGTTATATATACCCTTTTGTCCATTTGTTTTTCAGGCTTTAGCCAAGAATTGCATCTGCCTGTTTTTACACAATACTTAGCCGATAATAATTTTGTATTATCGCCCACTTTTGCTGGAATTGGAGATAATTTGCGACTACGCGCCAATGGACTAACCCAATGGGTGGGCATCAAAGACGCTCCAAAAAACCAATCACTTTATGCTGATTTTAGAATTGGAAATCGTTCGGGAATAGGAATTTCATTATACAATGACAGTAATGGGAATACGTTTCAAACGGGAACTAAGTTCTCCTTTGCTCACCATATTATTCTAGATTATTATTCCAAACAATACTTATCTTTTGGACTTTCGTACAACATCAATAATTTTAAAATAGACATTAGTAAATTTAACACTACTTATGAAATTCCAGTAATAGACCCGAGTATTACTGATAATAGATCCATCTCTAATAATAATTTTGACGTAGGACTTTTGTATCGTAATAAAGGTTTTTATGTGAGTTTTAATGCAGCTAATATTTTGCCAAAAACTAAAGACAATTATCTAGGCATCGAACCCAGTTTGGTTTTGAATTACCAATTGTATTCTGGCTATGTGATAAAAAATAGCTATAACCGAAATGTCGAAATAGAACCCTCGGTGTATTATCAGTTTTTTGCAGGAGATAAACGGTCGACTACGGATTTCAATTTAAAATACAGACACTATAATAGTTATGACGACTACTATTGGGCAGGCGTTTCCTATCGCTTTTTGAACGATCAACCATTCAAGCCGTTGACGGTAGGTCCGATGGCTGGATTTAAAAAAGCCAATTTCTATTTTGGGTATTCCTATCAAGTTACATTGAATCAAATTGGGGCCTACAATTCAGGAACACACATGGTTACTCTAGGGTTTGA
>CAZOHO010000022.1:0-18776 GCA_964579755.1 uncultured Flavobacterium sp. | reverse complement strand
ATATGATTACCATGATGAATGCAGGTTCTGACGATCATTATGCAGGTGGTGGTGGTGCTACAGATGGTGCTGGAATTCAGGGTTTTTCTAACTATACGATTAATGCTAATATTATGCCATCTAGTTTGTGGAATGATCATTATCAAGGAATTTTTAGAGCAAATTATTTGTTAACCAAATTATCATCTGTACCAATGGATGCGGCTTTGATTGATCGTTATACTGCCGAAACAAAAGCATTGCGCGCCAATTATTACTTTAATCTAGTTAGAATGTTCAAAAACATTCCCTTAATTACAGTGCCAATGTCATCTGCAGAGTTTTATACGGTTACACAGGCAACGCCAGCTGCTGTATATGCACAAATTGAAAAAGATTTGACAGAAGCAATTGCCAGTGCTAATTTGCCAGCTACAGTTTCTGCATCAGAATCAGCTCGTTTTACTAAAGGTGCTGCTCGTGCTTTGCTGGGAAAAGTGTATTTGTATCAAAATAAAAATGCGCAAGCGGCTACAGAATTGGCTGCAGTAAATGGTACTCCAGGAGGAACTAGTCAATATGGATATAGACTATTGACTAATTTCGCAGATTTATGGACAGTAAATAATAAATTCAATACTGAATCTATTTTAGAAGTTGCTCATACAAATGCATCTAGTATTGGTTGGGAAAATTGGGGTAATGGGGTTGATGAAGGGAATTCAACTAATGTAATGTGTGGACCTAGAACCTATTCTAAACTTACATCTGATGCTCCAGATTTACCTTCAGGTTGGAGTTTCAATGTGTTCACACAAGATTTTTATGATTTTATTAAACTAGATCCACGATTTGCAGCTACAGTTTTAGACATGAAAGATTTGCAAACAAGAGGTAAAGCTTCTTATATAGGTGGTTATCAAGATACAGGATATTTTTTAAATAAATTCATTCCAAGAAGATCAGACGTTACAACAGGAACTGGTGAACCAGTTTTGAATTATAGACAAAATTCGTATGTAATTCGTTTGGCCGATACCTATTTAATGGAAGCGGAAGCTTTAGGTGGAACAGGAACTAGAGCTCAAGCACTGTTGGATGCAGTTAGAGCACGCGTAGGTCTTGCAACTACTCCAGTTTCATTAGCGGCTATTAAATCAGAAAGAAGAGCTGAATTAGCAGGAGAAGGACATCGTTTCTTTGATTTAGTTCGTTGGGGTGATGCCGCTACTAAATTAGCTTCAAGAGGATTTAGAGCTAGTAAAAATGAGGTTTTTCCTATTCCGTATAAAGAATTGCTAAACACTAAATTAGTTCAGAATCCTGGATATAATCAATAAATTTAGATAACTATGAAAAATATAAAAATACTATTCAGCTTTCTATTAATGCTAGCTGTAACCATAAGTTGTAGTGTTCCTGAAGGGATTGATGACGACACCAGTTTCTTGAATAGTACATCCGATCCAGCAGCAGTGTCTGCTTTAGCGACTATTACACAAAATAACTCAGGAAAAGTAACCTTGACTCCACGTGGGGAAGGAGCTTCAAAATTTGAAGTATATTTTGGAGATGGAACAGCTCAACCTGCGATAGTGAACGCAGGAAGTTCTGCAGTACATATTTATAGAGAAGGAGTTTATACTGTAAAAATTGTTGCTATTGGAATTACAGGAAAAAGAACAGAAAGTACACAACAAATTAATGTTTCTTTCAGATCTCCTGAAAATTTGGTGGTAACCATTGAGAACGATAGAGCGATTTCTAAAAAAGTAACAGTTCGTGCTACAGCAGACTTTGCATTGTTCTATGAAGTATATTTTGGAGATGTTCCTAACGAAGTACCAGTTCAAGTGAATAATGGGGAATCTACATCTCATGTGTATGCAAATGCAGGTACTTACACTATCAAAATTGTATCTAAGAGTGGAGCTATAAGAACTACAGACTACCAAGAGGATTTTGTTGTAACAGCTATTATGGCTCCTACTGCTTCCGCTCTAGCACCTCCAAGTAGACAGTCTGGAGATGTGGTGTCAATTTTCAGTGATTCGTACACTAATATAGGAGTTTCAGAATGGAATCCAGGTTGGGGGCAATCAACGGTATTGACTAATGTAACAATTGGGACAAATAATATTTTGAAATATAGTGCACTTAATTATACTGGAATTGTAACTGATTATGGTAATGCAACCAATTTATCCAATATGACCTTTGTGCATTTTGATTATTGGACACCAGATGCAACTACACTAGGATTTAAAATTGTAAATACTAGCCAGCCGAATGGTCCAACAAAAGAATCTCAAGTTGATTTGCCAACCATTACTAGAATGAGTTGGGTAAGTGTTGATATTCCATTGTCAGATTTTACAACTAATAAATCAGCTATCACTCAAATGTTATTTGCATCATCCGGAGGAACTGTATTTATTGATAATTTATATTTCTACAAAAATCCAACACCAGCATCAGGTATTCAAGGAACATGGAAATTAGCACCAGAAGCGGGAGCTTTAAAAGTAGGTCCTTCAGCAACCGATTTTAGTTGGTGGCAAAATAATGCAGCTGACGTTGCAACTCGTGCTTGTTTGTTTGATGATACTTATATTTTTGGTTCAAACGGAACTTTTAATAACGTTCTTGGTACTACAACATGGCTAGAAGCTTGGCAAGGTACTGCCGATGCTTGTGGTACTCCTGTTGCGCCTCATAATAGCTCAGCTAATGCTACATATACCTATGATGCAGTTGCAAATACAATTACTTTAAACGGAGTAGGAGCTTATTTGGGATTACCAAAAGCAACTAATGTTGGAGAACTAAATGCAAATTCAACAGTTCCAAATTCAAGAGTATATTCTGCAGTGCTTTCAAATGGGAATAACACTTTAGAAGTAGTAATCAATTTTGGTGGTGGTTTTTGGTATTTCAAACTTGTTAGAGTTTAATTTTAAAAGAATATAAAATGAAAAATATAAAATATTTTATGATAGTATTGATTGCAATTGGTTTTACCAATTGTGAACAAGATACTTACGAGTTTGGTACTTTGACCAATCCATCTGAAATTACGGTAGTTGCCGATGTAGTTGGTAAGACTACTGTTAATCCTAATGGTGACGGAACTGGAGTTGTAAATTTTACAATTACAGGTAAAAATGTTTTAGCTACAAAAGTTGATTTTGATGCTGATGATGCAGTAGATTTAGTAGATGCCCCAAACGGAAAAATCACAAAAAAATATTCAACAAATGGTACTAAAACTTACCAAATCACCATTGTAGCCTATGGTGCTGGGGGTGTTGCAACGACTATTACAAAAGAAGTTACTGTAAAAGTAAGTTTTGCTCCTGCAGCTTCAATTGTTACCGCTTTAACTGGCGATTCAAATAAAACTTGGGTAGTAGACAAATCGGTTCCATCTCACTTTGGAGTTGGGCCTGCTGATAATCCATCTCCAATTTGGTGGACTGCTAATGTAAATGAGAAAGTAGCTACTGCAAATTGTTTCTACACTACCACGTTTAAGTTTACAAAATTAGGAGCATTTAATTATACATTACAAGTAACCAATCCTGATGGAGCCTTTACAAAAACAGGAGCTTTTACAAGCTTGCCAGGTATTCCTGCCTCAGGTGATGAAGGTTGTTATGCATACAATGGTGGTACTTCAGCATTTAGTTTTGCGAGTGCAACTTCTGGTTTTGTAGCATCAACACCGTCAACACAAACAAGTATTGTATTGTCTGGAGTAGATACTTACATTGGAGTAGCTTCTGTTCAAAAAGAATATGAAATTTTGTCTATCACACCAACTTCAATGCATTTACGTGTATTAGGCTATGGTCCAGAATCAGGAAATGCATGGTATTTAAAACTAGTACCAGCACAATAATTTTAATCTTCATAAACTCAGAATCAATTTGATTCTGAGTTTATTTTTTATTTTCAATAGATTCAAAAATGAAAAAACAGTTCAATAATTTCAATAAAAATGTGTTTATGTTAAGTCTTTTCTTATCAGCGTTTATGTTTTTTTCATGTAGTGGAGACGGTGGTGGCGGTACTGGTGGAGAATCAATTGTGAAACCTTCTAATTTAGTAGTTGTAGCTACACCTGTAGGTGTTTCAACCCAGAATCCTAATGGAGATGGAAGCGGAATAGTAAGTTTTACATTTTCTGCTACCAATGCTACTTCTTATAAGATAGCACTAGGCGATGGAGAAACTAAAGAAACCACAACGGGTTCATTAACTTACACCTACAATACAGCAGGAACTAATTCGTATACCGTTTATGTATCTGCTTATAATGGCTCTCAATTTGTCAGTACTTCGGTTGCATTAATACTCTATGTAGCGCCTAAAGCAATTTGGGCAGATGAATTTAATGTCGATGGTGCTCCAGATGCAACTAAATGGGCTTATGATTTAGGAACGGGAGATTGGGGATGGGGGAATAATGAAGCACAATATTATACTAATCGTGCTGAAAATGTGAAAGTTTTAAATGGTAAATTGATCATTACGCCAATTAAAGAATCTTATCTTGGTAGTAATTATACCTCTGCTAGAATTAAAACACAAGGCAAATTTTCTTTCAAGTATGGTAAGGTAGAGATTAAAGCTAAATTGCCATTAGGCGGTGGAACTTGGCCTGCGTTATGGATGCTAGGTAGTAATATTACAACAGCAAGTTGGCCTGCATGTGGCGAAATTGATATTATGGAGCATGTAGGAAATACACAAAACAAAATTTATGGTACTCTTCATTATCCTAATTTTTCAGGAGGAAATGCAGTTTCTAGAACGACAAATATTTCAAATGCTTCTACTGAATTTCATATTTATACACTAGACTGGAGAGCAGATGCTATTAAGTTTTATGTTGATGGGACATTATTTCACACATTTACCAATGCCTCGACATTGCCATTTAATCAGAATTTCTTCTTGATTATTAATTGTGCTATGGGAGGTAATTTTGGTGGTGCGATTGATCCTAATTTTACATCATCCACTTTTGAAGTGGATTATATAAGAGTTTTTAATTAAAAGGTTTGTTAACTTAGTGTTCTTCAAAAAAAGCTTTTATTTGTAAGTTGGATAAAAGCTTTGTTGAAGAATAATTTTAATATTTATGAAACACTCCTTCAAAATTATATCTGTAATTGTAGCAACTTTACTTGGAATAGTAATTCAAGCTCAGTCATTAAAAGCAATGACGTATAACATTCGTTTGGATGTTGCTTCTGATGTCAATAATGCTTGGCCGTTTCGCAAAGATTTTTTTGCTGCACAAGTTCGATTTTATGAACCTGATATTTTAGGTGTTCAGGAAGCGATGCCGCATCAGGTAGTAGATTTAGAAAGGTTACTTCCGCAGTACAATCAAGTAGGAATTGGTAGAGAAGGAGTAGGTAAAGGAGAATCTTCCAATATTTTTTACAAAAAAGATAAGTTTACAGTTATACAAACCAATACGTTTTGGCTTTCCGAAACTCCCGAAGCTATTTCAATGGGTTGGGATGCAGCCTGCCATAGAGTATGTACGTATGCTCTTTTTCAAGAAGCGAAAACAAATCAACTTTTTTGGGTGTTTAATACCCATTTGGATCATATTGGAGAACAAGCTAGAACAAAAGGGATAAAATTAATTCTAGCCCAAATAAACCAATTAAATACGCTAAATTATCCGGTAATTTTCATGGGGGATTTCAATTCAGAACCTCAAGAAGAAAGAATAGTAGCTCTTAAGAAGGTAATGAATGATACTAGAGAAGTGAGTATTGATAAACCTTTTGGTCCTGTAGGGACATTCAATAATTTTGAACATAATAAATCGGTGACTGCATTAATAGATTATATTTTTATTTCTAAAAAAAGTAATTTAAAAGTAATAAAATATGCTGTCTTGAGTGACTCAAAAGACTTGAAATACCCTTCAGATCACTTACCAGTGTATGTTGAAATGGTTTTTCATAAAAATAACAATTAAAAATGTCAAAAAATATGACTTTTTTCACACTTCTTAGCCTTTCCTTGACTATGTTTAATTGCTCCTCGTCAAGTGAAATTACTACAACTCCGACACCACCAACAAGTTCTTCTGTAGTGGTTAACGATATGGATTTTTGGTTGACTAATAGTAGTAAAAATACCTATTTACAAAAACAAACTGCTATTTTAAGCTTTGGCGCAAACTATAATGTATATCCTACTGTTGAGGTAGATGAAACTCAAACGTATCAAACCATTGATGGTTTTGGGTTTACTTTGACAGGAGGAAGTGCGCAAAGTATTAATACATTGAATGCTCAAAAACGCCAAGAATTACTTCAAGAACTTTTTGGAAAAAACGATAATTCTATTTCGATAAGTTATCTCCGCATTAGTATTGGAGCGTCTGATTTGAATGCGACACCTTTTACTTATGATGATTTACCTTCTGGTCAAACGGACGTTACATTATCTCAATTCAGTTTAAACCCTGATAAAAATGATGTGATACCAATGCTAAAGGAAATTTTAGCCATCAACCCGCAAATCAAAATTATAGCAACGCCTTGGTCAGCACCCACTTGGATGAAAGACAATAATGCCTTTGTCGGCGGTAGTCTAAAACCAGAATATTATGGTGTTTATGCCAATTATTTTGTAAAGTATATTCAAAAAATGAAAGAGGAAGGAATCACAATAACTGCTATTACTCCCCAAAATGAACCTCTCCATCCAGGCAATAATCCCAGTATGTATATGACGGCTTTGCAACAAGCGAATTTTATTAAGAATAATTTGGGACCTGCTTTTGCCAATGCTAATTTGACTACCAAGATTATTATTTACGATCATAACTGCAATAAACCAGAATACCCTTTAACAATATTAAATGATGCAGGAGCAAATCCGTATGTAGATGGTTCTGCTTTTCATTTGTACGAAGGTGATATTAGTGCATTATCTACAGTGCATAATGCTTATCCAAATAAAAATCTTTATTTCACCGAACAATATACCGGGACATCTGGGACTTTTGATGGCGATTTAAAATGGCATTTGAAGAATGTAATTATAGGCTCGATGCGCAATTGGAGTAAAACTGCCTTTGAATGGAATTTAGCCAACGACACTAATTTTAGACCGTACACCCCTGGCGGATGTTCCACTTGTAAAGGAGCTTTGACCATTAATGGTGCTGATAATTTTGACAGAAATGTAGGGTATTATATTGTTGCGCATGCTTCTAAATTTGTTCCTACTGGTTCGGTTCGAATTGGGTCTAATCAGACTGGGAACTTGAATACGGTGGCTTTCAAAACTCCAGTAGGTAAAAAAGTTTTAATTGTAGAAAATGACGGAAACACTACTGAATTATTTAATATTAAATTCAACGGAAGATGGGTTACAACTGCTTTAGAAGCAGGAGCGGTAGCTACTTTTTCTTGGTAAAAAATAAAAAATGAAACACAAAATAGTAAAATTTGCGGTTGCCTTTTTTAGTTTTGTAGCCTTAACTATGGTGGCGCAACAAAAGAAAACAATTGCCTCAAAAACTAAAGAAATCAACGTTTATACTACAGCAGACAGTACAAATTTGCGACTAACACTTACGGATAAACTGTATTTTACGGCTGCTGAACAACCTGTAGAAAGAGAAATCTCCGTTTTTGTAGCGCCCCAAAAAACCTTTCAAACTTTTATGGGAATTGGAGGGGCAATTACTGATGCCTCGGCTGAGGTTTTTGCCAAATTAAGTCCGGCGAAACAGGCTGAACTACTTACTGCTTACTACAATAAAGACAACGGAATTGGCTATAGCCTACTTAGAACATCCATTCATAGTTCTGATTTTTCATCAGGAAGTTATACCTACATTGCCGAAGGAGATAAGGAGTTGAAAACCTTTTCTATCTCTCACGACCAGCAATTTAGAATCCCCATGATTAAACGAGCGATTCAAATGGCTGGAGGGAAATTATTATTATATGCCACGCCTTGGAGTCCGCCAGCTTTTATGAAAAGCAACAAAACCATGTTACAAGGCGGCACTTTGTTACCCGAATTTTATCAAGCGTGGGCAAATTATTATGTAAAATTTGTTAAAGCGTACGAAAAAGAAGGAATGCCTATTTGGGGAATCTCCATTCAAAACGAAACTATGGCAACTCAAAAGTGGGAATCTTGTTTGTTTACGGCTACTGCTGAAAGAGATTTTCTAAAAAAATATTTAGGGCCAGCGATGCAAAAAGGAGGTTTGGGGTCGAAAAAAATTGTGGTTTGGGATCATAATCGTGATTTGATGAACCAAAGAGCGAATGTGATTTTTGACGATCCGGAGGCGTCTAAATACGCTTGGGGAATGGGATTTCATTGGTACGAAACTTGGGCAGGAGAACAGCCTATGTTTGATAACGTTAGAAAAGTACACGAGGCTTATCCGACTAAAAATCTATTGTTTACCGAAGGCTGTGTAGAACGGTTTGATGCTAAAAAATACCAGTTTTGGGGCAATGCAGAACGTTACGGAACTTCGATGATTAATGATTTTAATAATGGAACAGTGGGTTGGACAGATTGGAATATTTTGTTAGACGAAAACGGAGGACCTAACCATAAAGGTAATTTTTGTTTTGCTCCGATTCATGCTGATTCTAAAACTGGGGAATTAATTTACACACCAAGTTATTATTACATCGGGCATTTTTCTAAATTTATTCGTCCGAATGCAAAGCGGGTAAGCACAGCTTCTAGTAGAAGTAATTTATTAAGCACTACTTTTGTGAATACTGATGGAAAAATGGTTACTATTGTAATGAACCAATCGTCAAAAAAAATAACTTATAATTTAGTTGTAGGTAATGAAAAATCGGTAGTTACAATATTACCACACGCAATTCAAACTTTGGTTTATTAATTTATTAAAATAAATATTTCATGAAAAAAACGAGTATTCTTGGACTACTATTGGTTTCTTTTTTAGGTTTTTCGCAACAAAAAACAATTGATCAAAGAGTAGAGGCTTTGCTCAAACAAATGACTTTAGAGGAAAAAATAGGTCAGCTAAATCAATATACTGGTAATAATCAGGCAACGGGTCCCATCACGATTAATCCGAATAAAGAAGCGGAAATTAAAGGGGGGTTGATTGGTTCGATGCTAAACGTTATTGGCACAAAATATACCCGTCAATACCAAGAATTAGCGATGCAGTCGCGATTGAAAATTCCGTTGTTGTTTGGCCAAGACGTAATTCATGGTTATAAAACGACTTTCCCAATTCCGTTAGCAGAAGCAGCGAGTTGGGATTTAGATGCCATTGCTTTAGGCGCACGAATTGCAGCTGTAGAAGCTTCGGCTAGCGGTATTCATTGGACATTTGCGCCTATGGTAGACATTGCTCGTGACCCACGTTGGGGGCGTGTGATGGAAGGAGCAGGAGAAGATACCTATTTGGGGTCTAAAATTGCAATTGCCAGAGTAAAAGGTTTTCAAGGAAATTTAGGTGATACCAATTCGGTAATGGCTTGTGTCAAACACTTTGTAGGCTACGGTGCTGCTGTCGGTGGTCGTGATTACAATTCGGTGGATATGAGCGATAGAATGTTATGGGAAACGTATTTACCTCCTTTCAAAGCAGCTTTGGATGCGGGCGCGGCAACTTTTATGAATTCGTTCAACGATTTGAATGGCGTGCCAGCTACGGGAAATAAATTTCTGCAAAGAGACATCTTAAAAGGTAAGTGGAATTTCCAGGGATTTGTAGTTTCTGATTGGGGTTCTATCGGAGAAATGGTTAATCACGGTAATGTGAAAGACAATAAAGAAGCGGCTCAATTAGCTATTACGGCTGGAAGTGATATGGATATGGAAAGCAATGCGTATCGTTATAACTTGGCGCAATTAGTCCAAGAAGGTAAAGTTGATGTCACTTTGATTGATGATGCCGTAAAGCGTATTTTGCGTAAGAAAATGGAGTTGGGTTTATTTGAAGATCCCTACAAATATTCCAATCCAAAACGAGAAGCTAAAGAATTAAACAATCCGTTGCATCGTAAAATAGCGCGTGATATGGCAGTTAAAAGTATTGTTTTGTTGAAAAATGAAAAACAACTTTTGCCTTTATCCAAAGACATTAAAAAAATTGCGTTTATTGGTCCATTAGTAAAAGAGCATAAAGAAAACATGGGCTTTTGGGCAGTAGAGCTACCTGATTTAGATTATAACAAACATGTGGTTTCACAATGGGAAGGTTTACAAAATAAAGTAGGTAAAGCAGCTCAATTGTTGTATGCTAAAGGATGTGAAATAGAAGGAAATAATAAAGACGGATTTGCTGAAGCAGTTGCCGTTGCCAATCAAGCTGATGTAGTGATTGTGAGTATTGGTGAACGTGGGAATATGAGTGGCGAAGCTAAAAGTAGAAGTAATATTCACATTCCGGGAGTGCAAGAAGAGTTGGTAAAAGTACTTCAGGCAACTGGAAAACCAGTCGTGGTTTTAATTAATGCAGGACGTCCCCTTATTTTTAATCAGACTGCTGATACTGCTCCCGCTATTTTATACACTTGGTGGTTAGGAACTGAAGCGGGTAATGCTATTGCGGATGTATTGTTTGGCGATTATAATCCCTCAGGGAAATTGCCAATCACATTTCCAAGAGAAGAAGGACAATTACCTATTTATTACAATCATTTCAATACCGGAAGGCCGGCGCCAAACGAAACGGCTTTCAATTATGTTTCGGCTTATACAGATTTAAAGAATAGCCCTAAATTTCCATTCGGATTTGGATTAAGTTATACTACATTTGATTATACTGATTTGAAATTATCTAAAAATAAAATCAACGATGCTGAAACTATTGAGGTGAGTTTCAATTTGACTAATTCGGGAAAATTTGAAGGAAATGAAGTAGTTCAATTGTATTTGAGAGATAAGGTAGGCTCTGTAGTTCGTCCAATTATTGAATTGAAAGATTTTCAAAAAATTCATTTGAATGCTGGAGAAACAAAAATGATTCAATTTAAAATTGATAAAGAAAAGTTGTCGTTCTACAATCAACAATTAGTATGGGGTGCTGAACCTGGAGATTTTGATTTGATGATTGGCTCCTCATCGTCAGATATTCGATTGAGAGCAGCATTTGAACTAATCAAATAATAAATGTAATAGCTCTCTTTTTTAATTCAAAATGAATATATTTGATTTATTCTTTTGATTTGCTTACTTAGAAATTGAAATACTATAGTAAAAAAATAAAAAAGTATTGACTCTAAATCAATTTTCCCAATAAGCTTGTAGTTATGACCTATCAGGGAATGTAGATTGTAAAAGAGAGAATTAAATTAGAGGTTGTCTATCGGGACAACCTCTTTTTATTTCCTTTTCAATACTTTTTTCCAACAATAATTAACTTAGTTTTTGTTTACCGCAGTTAATATAGCATTCATATTGTCTTCGGTGAATTTTCCTCCAGAAAGTAAAATGAATTTATTAATTGGTAAATCACCAAACATAGCTGCAAAGAATGCAGCTGTTTTTTTATCTTCTTCTGTTTCAAGTTTGTTAGTTGTACCCATAAATCCTTGAATTAATTGGTTCACAATAACTTCGCCTTGAGGAGTATTTTTAATTTCTTTTACCATTGAATCACGAGTGTAAACTACTTTTATTGGTTTAGTATTTTCAATAGCAATAGTTTGTTGTAGCGGCAAATTACGAGAAGAACCACCTACACGAATATCAAATTTTCCTGTTCTAACCGTCCAATCGTGAATTTTGGTATTGTAATAAGCAAAATCACGAGAGTTCAATTGGAAACTTACTGTTTTTTCTTCGCCAGGTAACAAACTGATTTTTTCAAAATGTTTCAATTCATTTTCAGGTCTTGATACATCTGTATCTTGTTCGTGAACATACAATTCAGCGATTTCTTTTCCTGCTACAGCACCCGTGTTTTTTACTTTAAATGCAATTGTGATTGCATCTGTATCTTTAGCGTTGGTAGTGCTTGATTTGATATCAGAATAGTGGAAAGTAGTATAACTCATTCCATACCCAAATGGGAAATTGGGTTCAATTTTTTTCTTGTCATAATAACGGTAGCCAATGAAAACACCTTCTCCATAAGTAGCCGTTCCGTCTTTAGATGGAAAATCAGTTGCAGTTGGAGTGTCTTCGGTACGAACAGGGAAAGTTTCAGATAATTTTCCTGAAGGGTTTACTTTTCCAGTTAAGATGTCAGCAACGGCACCACCACCAGCTTGTCCACCAAGATAGGCTTCAACAATTGCTTTCACGTCATTTTTCCAAGGCATTGAAACTGCTGCGCCGTTCATTAAAACGACAATTACGTTTTTATTGGCTTTTGCCACTGCTGCAATTAATTGATTATGACCTTCTGGCATATCGATATTTTTTCTATCGTATCCTTCTGATTCGTAAATGTCTGGCAAACCAGCAAAAACAATCGCTACTTCGGCTTCTTTTGCGTTTTGTACTGCTTCAGCTATTTTAGTAGCATCGGTTTCTCCATCATTAGTATATCCCGTTGCAAAACTAAATTGAGTTCCTTTAGCTAGTTTTTGTAATTCTTCTAAAGCATTTGCAATTTGTGTTGGACGTACTTGTGAACTTCCAGCTCCTTGGTAACGTGGTGTTTTTGCGAAATCACCGATAATGGCAACTTTTTTTAATTGCGATTGTAATGGCAAAATAGCATTGTCATTTTTAAGTAAAACGATACATTCTCCACTAATTTGTCTAGCCAATTCATGGTGTTTTACTTTGTTTACTACGATTCCTTTTTTATGACTGTCTTTTGCTTTTAAAGTCACAGCAACTAACTCAGCGATAATTTCATCTAAACGAGATTCAGACAAAGTTCCTTTTTTCACAGCATCAATAACTTTTAAGTTATTAGCACCACCACTTGAAGGCATTTCTAAGTGTAAACCAGCGGCAACACCAGCTGCTCTTTCGTTAACAGCGCCCCAATCAGAAACCACAAAGCCTTTTAATCCCCATTTTTCTTTTAATATTTGGTGTAACAAATACGGATTTTCAGAGGCATAGATTCCGTTGAAACGATTGTAAGAACACATTACAGTCCAAGGTTGTGCTTCTTTCACAGCCATTTCAAAAGCAGGAAAGTAAATTTCGTTCAAAGTACGTTCGTCTACAACAGAGTTGTTCGACATACGCTCAAATTCTTGGCTATTGGCAGCAAAGTGCTTCATAGAAGTTCCCACGCCTTGACTTTGTACCCCGTTGATGAAACTAATAGCTATTTTTCCAGCCAAAATCGGATCTTCTGAAAAATATTCGAAGTTTCTTCCACCCAGAGGAGAACGTTTCATGTTTACTCCAGGGCCTAAAAGAATTTGAACATCGTTAGCTTGTGCCTCAATTCCTAAGGCTTCTCCCATTTTTTGTGCTAATTTAGGATCCCAAGAAGAAGCTAAACTAGACGCTGTAGGGAAACAAGTAGAAGGAACACTTTTAGTAAAATCAAACCCTTCTGCTTTTCTTAATCCATGAGGTCCATCGGTCATGTAAATAGAAGGAATGCCTAAACGTTTGATGGCTTGAGTTGACCAAGCGGTTTCTCCTGAACAAAGAGAAGCTTTTTCTTCTAAAGTCATCTTAGAGACTAATTCTTTAGCCTTTTTTAAATAATCAACATTTTGTGTTTGGGCTTGCATTGTGAATGTTAACCCAATCAGCATTAAAGCGATTTTTTTCATAATAATATACAATTCGGTTAGTTAAAGGTGAATATAAAATTCTTATTGTGTAATTTTGACGCAATGTACATATTTTTTTGTTTTTGAATTCAATTTTGAATATTTTTTTTCGAACTGAATTTTGTGAACTATCTTTTAAAATAGTATATTCGTACAATTCATGAGTAAAATGAATGATTACTAACAGTGAGAAATAATAGAATTGAATAGATGTTAAGGGGAATTTTAGCCAATAAAGAAAAGTATCAACCCGGCTTGTCAATTGATAGTGTAATCTTTGGATTTCATGACAATCAATTGAAGGTGTTGTTGATCAAAACAAAACACAGTGAACAATGGGCATTGCCTGGAGGGTTTGTTCATGTTGATGAAAGTATAGATGATGCTGCAGTAAATGTTCTGTATGGACGTACTGGTTTAAAAGGAATTTTCTTGAGACAGTTTGCTGCTTTTGGTCAAGCTAATAGAAATCCAGTTGAGACCAGTCAAAAGGTTTTGAATTTTTTTGGAATCCCTTTAGAAGAAGCGCAATGGTATTTGAGTCGTTTTGTAACTATAGGCTATTATGCCTTAGTTGATTTTTTACAAGCTGTTCCACAACCTGAAGGGAATAACGAAATAGTAGAATGGATTGATTGTAATGCTGTGCCAGAATTGATTTTAGACCATAAAGAAATTTTTGACAAAGCATTAGAAACGCTGCGAATGGAGTTAAATTTAGTGCCTGTCGGGTATAATTTATTGCCAGAAAAATTTACTATTCCAGAGTTGCAACGATTGTATGAAACTATATTGGGTAGAAAATTAGATCGTCGAAATTTCCTTCGAAAAATAACTTCAATAGGTATTTTAACTAAGTTAGATGAGAAGAAAAGTAATGTAGCTCACAAAGCACCTAATCTATATTCATTTGATAAAGAACGTTATGAAGAAGTATTGAAAATTGGTTTACACCAAGGTTGGTAAAATACCACATTAATTAATAATTTGAAAAAGGGTTGTCTGAAAAGGCAGCCCTTTTTTGGTAAGATTACGGATTGATTTAACGTAATTTTTTCGGACTCAATATTTTTTCGCTTGTTTTTGTATAGGAAATGCTTTTTTTGTTATATTTCAATTCGATTTATATAGAATAAAGGTTAACCAAAAGTTTAAGGGGATGCAACAAGCAGAAAAGTTATCGAAATTGAAAAAGTTCTTGGACGAGCATAAAATAACGGATTCCAATTTCCAATTGCGAATGGGAGCTAATTTCCCTATTATAACCGATTTGTACCAACAATTATATGCCAATAGTCCATATGGAGTGCAAGCTTTTCAGGACTTGTTAGTCACTTTAGTCAAGCATTTTGAAGAACGTTCTTCGTATCAAAAAAAACGTGATTTAGATCGCGTGGCTCATCCTAATTGGTATTCAAGTGAGAAGATAGTGGGGATGATGTTGTATGTGGATCTTTTTAATCAGGATTTCAATGGGCTCAAAGAAAAAATTCCCTATTTCAAAGATTTAGGAATCAATACCATTCATTTGATGCCTTTTTTGGATGTGCCAGAATTTGAAAATGATGGAGGTTATGCAGTGCGTGATTATCGCAAAGTAAATCCAAAATTTGGAACCATGGAAGATTTTGAATCTTTGGTAGCCGAATTCCAAAAAAATGATATGAATTTGGTCATGGATTTTGTGTTGAATCATTGCGCCTCCGAACACGAATGGGCAGTGGAAGGGAGCAAAGGACATCCCAAATACAAAGACTTTTTTTATTTCTTCCCAGACCGCACTTTGCCTGATGAATACGAGAAAACAATGACTGAGATTTTTCCAGACACAGCACCTGGGAACTTCAGTTACTTGCTCGAAAGCAATCAATGGGTAATGTCTCTGTTTTATAGCTATCAATGGGATTTGAATTATAAAAACCCAATGGTTTTAGTCGAAATGATTGATACGATGTTGTATTGGTCTAATAAAGGGATTGATATTTTCCGTTTGGATGCGGTAGCTTTTATGTGGAAAGAAATTGGGAAGTACAATCAGAATTTACCCGAAGTCCATATTTTATTACAATTGTTTAAATTGTGTGGCCAAATCGTAGCGCCAGGAGTAGCGTATATTGCCGAAGCAATTGTACAGCCCGAAGAAATTATTAAATATTTTGGAGAGGGAATTGCAGCGGGAGATGAATGCGATATTGCGTACAATGCTAACTTCATGGCATTGAGCTGGGAGGCAATGGCTACTCGAAGTACCGAATTGATTAAAAAATCAATGAAAGCAGTACCAGTCAAACCTCGTAATACTACTTGGATTAACTATGCACGTTGCCACGACGATATTGGATTAGGATTTGATGATGCGTTAGTGAAAGAATTAGGATTGGATAGTTTAGCGCATCGCTTGTATATTTTACAATATTTCTGTGATGGATTCAATGGAAGCGCCGCTTTAGGACAACGTTTTATGACTGAACCAGAAACGGGTAAAGCACGAATTTCAGGCTCGTTGGCTGCGTTGTGCGGACTAGAAAAAGCAGTAAGCGAAAACAATGGCAATGAAATTTATTTGGCCGTAAAACGAATTAATCTACAACATGCGATAATTTTATCTTTGGGAGGTTTGCCAATGATTTACAGCGGTGACGAAATTGCAACGCCTAATAATTATGATTATCTGAACGATAAAAGTAAAAAGTATGACAACCGTTGGTTACACCGTTCGCCAATGAATTGGGAAGTAGTTGCGGGATTGTCTTCTTCTAATTTTGTGCCGACTCAGGTGTACAATCAGTTGAAGAAATTAATTACGATTCGGAAACAAACTCCAGCTTTTTCAGATGATAACGATTTGCAATTTTTGGATTGTGCCAACAGTCATTTGCTAGTGTACCAAAAAACAGATCAACAAGGCGAAATAGTATATGTAATTGCGAACTTCTCTGAATTTGATACGGTTTTTGAAAAAGATATTTTTGGTACAAATGAGTATACAGAACTTCATGACTTAATTACCGATAGTCGAATAGCAATTCATCAAAGCACTTTTATAAGCGCGTATGATGTGTTGTGGTTGAAGGCATAACTCTAAATAAAAACTCCTTAATTTCTTAAGGAGTTTTTTATGGTTCAATTTAAAGGGGAAACTAAATTATAAAGTTTTCACTTCTCCTGAATCGGTATATTGAATGGTGAATTCGTGAGTGGTCAAATTGGCATTCAATTGTGCGAATTCCTCTTCGTTTCTCCAAATTAGATTCAATTCATTTTCAGCAGCCACTCCAAATTCTAATGTTCCTAAGAACGCTTTAGAAGTATTGCGCAGACGTAGCATGTCCAATTGTTTCAGTACCACTTCTTTTTTCAGTCCTTCTTGAATATTTTCTTGGCTCAATGTAGTTCGGTTGATTTCTTTGTGACCGTCTTTACCAGCTTTTTCAACTCCTGCATAATCATTGGCACCCGCAAAAATATCCAAATACCAAATTTGAGGGATTCCTGGCATAAAGAGTTGGATCGCTCTCGCTAAAGCTAATTTTTGTTCGTTTTCGCCCAAAGCGCTAAAGTAGGTGGCGTTAACTTGGTAATACGAGATTTTTTTACCGTCGGCACCGTATAAGTTTTTTACCAATCCACCGCGTTCAATGATGAGGTTCATCAACTCTTCGATTTCGTTGTCTTCTAACAATCCTTTTTGATACACCCCATTCACTTCTTTTCCCTTCAAGTCTAAAACAGGAATTCCATCGTGACAACCCAGCATGTTGACTGTCTTCAATCCTTTGGCAACAATTTCTTTTGCCCAAGTTAGAATGGCTTTATTTGTTCCTTTTTCAATGGCGTGAATGCACAATCCTGGCAGGAAGAAATCATAAATAGCATAGCCCTCTTTGGCTACTTCTTCGTGCAAATGCAAACCGTATTCGGCATGAATTTCGGGTAATAATTCTAAATTATTTCTTTTGGCAATATCATTGATTCGTGCCAAATAATCCCAAGTACCAGGCTTGTTGAAGAAATTGCTTTCGCCAATGGCTTTATGCAAATAAGCAAAGGCGTCTAGACGTAGGATTTGCCCGCCGTAACTCGCTACTTTAGCCAATACGTCTTCGTAAAATTCCCAAACTAAAGGCGATTGAGCATTTACATCCATTTGTCCTAAATACTCGCGTTTGTTGTTTACGATTTTCAGAACTTCGGGATGGAGTTGTGCATTGCTGCCTAAATCAAGACTTTGAATGTCTTGGTTTTCATTAATTGCACTATTTATTTTTTCACAAATAGCATTGGCTTCTTCAGGAGTGATATTGAGTGATTGTAAATCGGAAACAGTTATTTTTTGAAACGTTATTTTTTGGTAAAAAGTGTTCCAGTACGGTCTTTCTTGTCCGTCAGGGAATACTATTTTTAAGATAGGCAAACCTGATTTTCGCATGAACAGTTTGTCTAAATATTCTTTATTAGGAACAATGATGCCATCTTCTCCAAGCGTTCCGTTGCCTTTCCAAAATTCGTTCCAATCAATAAAAAAGTCTTTGTATTTGGATTGATCTCCATTGGCAATTAAATCTTTAAATTGAGGAGAGGCTACCGACAAGTGATTTAAAACGATGTCAAATTTCAATTGAATATTCAATTCTTTTAAGGCTGCAATATCTTGTTTGGATACTAATTCCTCGTTGATGTCGTAATTAATAATAGAGAAACCCCTGTCTAAGTCACTATTGAAAAAGGTAGGTAATACATAGAAAAGAGAAAAAGTATTTTTGAACTCGGGCAGTTGCAGCATTTTCACAATATCGTTTAAATTGTGTCCAATACTGTCTGGATAAGCGTTCAACATAACCCCGTTAGGGATATTTTTTTTTGAAGTGATTTGTGACATTATTTAATATAGTTAGTTGTGTCTAGTTTTTAGAATAAGTTCCATTTTCAGAAGCGAAATTGCTCTAATGGCTTGAATTTTTGCCAAAGTTACTAATAAAAAATGCGAACTAAAAAGATAGGATTTTAATTTACTGCAGAAAGTGTATAAAATACAATAGAACTACC
>CAZOHO010000021.1:6672-19163 GCA_964579755.1 uncultured Flavobacterium sp. | reverse complement strand
ATGTTCATACGGGTAAATAAGGTGGTTAATTAAAATTTATTAAGTCTTCTTCCTTAATTTCAATTGTCGACTGGATAGAAGAACTAGACTCAAGACCTATAAATCTTTTACTCCATGGATTTTGTCTATCAATCTCTTCTTCAGTCAAACCATTTTGTTTTAACTCGTTAATGTAATCTTTATCTATAATTATATTGTTTCGCTCTAAGAAAGCGATAGCTAATTCTCTATCACCTTCTATTTGTTCAGTAGTATACGCTTCGTTTCTATATTTTGATATCCAAATCCATTTAATAGCGAACCAATTAGTAATAAAGGTTGAAATTTCATCAAAACCACGATACTTAATATTGATAATGAAGGTTCCCATTTTACCATCTTCTTTAACTTGACCTATTTTAACCCATTCAACGAGAGAATGAATGAGTCTTTTAACATCTTGAAATTCCAATGATGTTACATAATTGCTAATTATTTTTTTTACGTGCTCTTTTGAATTATGACTTTTAGCTAGAACAGCTTCGTTCTCTAAATTATCGATAATTTTTTTTTGAGATTCAACTAATTTTTTTGTGGCGAGATATTCTTTTTTAACTTTATTATCATATAATTCTGGGTCATTCAATAACTCAAATTGGTGTTGTAACTTTTTGTCTAGGGATGCGAATTTACTTTTTTGTTCTTTAAGTTCAAGTAATATATTTGTATAATCATTCTCCTTTTCTGGTAGCTCTAAAAGATGTTTTTCTAGCTCTTTTGACTCAAAAAGATGCTTGATGATAAAAGTTTCTAGTTTGTAAATATTGATTGCACGTGATTCCGTGCACAAATTATTTGGATAAATTTTACCTTTACATTTATATGAATTATCTCCAGATGCTACTCTTTTCTTTCCAACCATTTGTCTACCACAATGCGAGCAATAAACAATACCATTAAGTAGGTAGTTGTAATGAACTTTCTTCCCAACTTTTTTCTTGTTTTCTTTGAGGTTTAAAATTACTTTATCCCAGTATTCTTCTGTTATTATTGCTGGTACATCATAGAATTCTTCGCCAAGTTTTTTCTTTCCTTTATTAATGGGGTTAATTAAAATATCATGGATAACATTACCTCTCCACTTTACTTTATTTTTTTTATGATGAAATACTTCCTTGGTGTAAGGGTCTATACGTTTAATTTCACCTTCGAATTTATTAAATCGGGTTGGTATTTTCTTTTCATTAAGCATATTGGCTATAGTATACGTTCCAATACCGCTTAATGACCATTCGTACATCATTCTTACGTATTTTGCCTCTTTTTCGTCAATCAATATATGATTTTTGTCGTCATACTTATAACCATAGGGTAATTGACCTCTAAACCTACCATCATCAGCTCTTCTTTTAATAGACAGTTTAACTCTTTGAGATGTTAAACTAGCGTACAATGCATTACTAGCACTATGAACACTTGCGATAAATCTATTGGATGGATTATCTAAATCAAAAAAAATTCCATTCGGATAATACTTACATTCATTACTCAACATAACCCCAACAAATACTTCCCAGATTAAAGAATTTCTCTCGATTCTATCTTGATTTAGTACGTATACACCATGATATTTCTTTGATTTCAGTTCTTTCAACATGTTAGCGAAACCAGGTCTATTGGTATCATCTTTAGTACCGCTAATACCTTCATCAACAAAAAAAACAGGTTTTAGACCAAGACTTAAAGCAAGTTTAGTTCCTTCTTCTTTTTGTGTTGATATTGAGGTGTCCTTATCATCACCCTTTTTACCACTAATTCGGCAATAAATAGCTAGCATAGACTTTTCTTGCAAATATACTTATTTATTGATTTAAACGGTTAATTAGAGTGGTAGGAATCACTCTGCTTTAATTTTAGGATAAACTCCGATAATATCCTTCAGATTCTCTAACATAATTTCTTTTGTTCGCTCCATCGATTCTTTAGGTACTAAAAGACCATCGTGCATCGTATATGGTATTATTTGTTCGTTAACCAGTTGTTTACAAATCTTATCAATGAATACATCACTTTCTATTAGCTGTAGTGATATTGCGAATTGTTTATAGTTTGTTTTCTTTATTTCTTTAATTACAGAACTAATAAATGGATACTCAACAGCAAAAACCTTTTTTAGATTTTGTAATTCATTGTTTTTAGAATAAGCTAACAACATCCATATATTTTTACATAAGTTTCTGGCTTCTTCAAAGGTTAGTTTTTCATTTGAACCATACCTTATATCATATACTCTAATTAACTCTTCGTACCACTTTCCAGATGTGGTCACTTCCAAATACCTATCAAGTTCCAATAATACTTTGCTAGAAGCGTTTTTACGATAGGTTTGCAGTATCTTATTGAATAAGACTGGTTGAGAGTTTGAAAGGTCAAGGTAAGCCATGCTTTGATAACCAGTTATGAATGGTCTCAAATCGCTAGCCATATTTGTTAAGTTGGTGTCAAGCCTCTTGTTGGTATCGTTCCTGTTGAATCGAAGCGTTTTATTTAACCTTCCGTTTTTTATTGCTTTGATTGATGATATCCTAGATGAATATCGTTTGTATGCTTTGTTTTCATCATCTATATTGGTTGCTAGTGACAATTCATTAGCGAACCTATTATTAGTATGTTCTGTTGCACCAACATCATCAATATCTATGTGTTTTCTGTAGTGAGCACCCATTAACTTAATGTGCTTTGGAGCATTGTTTATAAAGACAGAATCCTTCTCGTAGTCTTTGGTTAAGTATCGTTTGTTCTTGGTAGCTATAGGTATCCTTATCTGATACCAATCAGTATAAATCCTATTTTTTTGAATATCATTAATCCCTTTAATATCATAGGTTACAGCTGTAATTTGAGTATTACTTTGTAAACAATAGGTATCTATAATATCTTCTATATTCAAATCCGATAACTTTAATTTTGATAATAATAACTTATTACAACTATCCATTGAATGTAAATAATAATGACTTGAATATCCTTCAAAAGGAATATCATTCCATATAACTGAATTATTAACCATCCAATTAATATAAAATGAATAATCATTTCCATATTTTAATTGAAGGTATTTTGAATACATTGGTATCACATGGTTATGGTAATCATCATTTTGTTTGTATATGTTTGACTTTGATAATATATCATTGATGATTGTTAATCCTATTTCAATCGAATTGGGATATGAAATTAATGGGGTAATGTGAGATGTGACCAATAACAGGTCAACCATAGGTTTCGGTAAATAAAGTGTTCTATACTTATTGTATTTCCCACTTTTGGATGATTTCTTTAGCATCTGACTTTTATTCTCGCTTTATGTTATTTTACTCGCATTTTTGAAGCTGGGCGAGAACCAGATGGAGCAACCCATCTGGCACCAGCTAATCCAATTAAATTAGATATCAATAAATATAACGAAAAATAGAAAGTTGTCAAGTCTATAGTGAGACCCCTCCCTCCCCACGGGAGGGCTTCCCTCGTTACCTCCCCCTGTTGCCCGTCCCCCGTAATGCTATAACACAGGGTATGATGGGATATTCAAGAAAAATTTGGCTATAAAATTTTGAATATATTTTTAAAGAGGTCGATTGCCAAAAAAAAAATTTACAAATATTTTTTAGGATAAAATTGATGCAATGTGGTATGTATTGATTGCTTAAACTATCCCTTTTTGACCATGATTCACACGTATACGCTATATAGTCAAATCTTAAATATGTGTTTGTAGGATATGTTTTACTATCTACAAATCAATTGGTTAACATTCGATGCCTGGTTTTTTACTTTAAATTAAAAATTTATATCAAATTATGAGATAATAATTGCTATATTGTCAAAAAAATCCCCACAAAATGAATCGTATAAAAGAGGTGCTTAATCAAAAGAATATCAAGCAAGTATGGCTAGCAGATAAACTTGGAAAAAGTTATAATATGGTAAATGGGTATGTTACCAATAAAAGACAACCATCTATACAAGTGTTGTTTCGTATTGCATCAATATTAGAGGTCGATGCTAAAGAATTATTAAATTAAAAAGAACCCAAACTTAACTATGGCAATTAAAAAATCAGAATTATACAGCTCACTATGGGCTAGTTGTGACGAACTAAGAGGCGGAATGGATGCCTCACAATATAAAGATTACGTGCTTACAATGCTATTTGTAAAGTACATTTCAGATAAGTATGCTGGTAATCCAATGGGATTAATTGAAATACCAGAAGGTGCTTCATTTGATGATATGGTAGCCTTGAAAGGTAAACCAGATATTGGAGACCGAATCAACAAAGAAATTCTTAGACCACTATTTTCCGCAAATGGATTAGAAGGTTCAATGGAATTGGTCGATTTCAATGATGATGATAAATTAGGAAGTGGTAAAGATAAAGTAGAAACCCTGTCTAAATTGATTGCCATCTTTGAAAACCCAGGGCTTAACTTCAAAAACAACCGTGCTGAGGATGATGATGTATTAGGTGATGCCTATGAATTTTTAATGCGTCATTTTGCTACAGAATCTGGAAAAAGTAAAGGTCAGTTCTATACACCAGCCGAGGTATCTCGAATTTTATCAAAAGTAATTAGTGTTGATAAAGCTGATAAACCATCTTACACTGCGTATGACCCAACATGTGGTTCGGGGTCACTTTTATTAAAGGTCGCTGATGAAGCTCCCAATGGTTTGACTTTATACGGACAAGAGAAAGACATCGCAACCAAAGGATTAGCCATCATGAATATGTGGTTGCACGGCTATCCAGAAGCTTCCATTTCTGGTGGAAACACAATTTCAACGCCAAGCTTCAAAGAGAATGATGGAACATTAAAACGATTTGACTTTGTAGTAGCAAACCCTCCATTTTCAGTAAAAAACTGGGTTACAGGTATCAATCCAATGGATGATGAATTTAAACGATTCAGAGGCTATGGCGTGCCACCAGAAAAAAATGGTGATTACGCTTTTTTATTGCACATTGTTGCTTCATTGAAAAGTACTGGTAAAGGTGCTGTGATTTTGCCTCACGGTGTTTTGTTTAGAGGGAATGCAGAAGCAGAAATTCGTAAAAACATATTGCAACGCAAATGGATAAAAGGAATTATTGGTTTGCCAGCCAACTTGTTCTATGGAACTGGAATACCAGCATGTATCATTGTCATTGATAAAGAAAATGCAGAAGACCGTGAAGGTGTTTTCATGATGGATGCCAGCAAAGGATACATTAAAGATGGAAATAAAAACCGTTTGAGAGAACAAGATATTCATAAGATTGTAGATGCATTCAATCGTCAGTGGGAAATTGATAAATTCTGTCGATTAGTTCCTTATAATGAGATTGAAAAGAACGAATACAATCTTAACATTCCACGATATATTGACACACAGGAAGAAGAAGACATACAAGATTTGAATGCTCACTTAAATGGTGGCATCCCTCAAAAAGACATTGATGCATTGCAAGAATTCTGGACTGTTTATCCTAATTTAAGAAAGGATTTGTTTACTCCAATTCGTGAAGGTTATGCTAAATTGAACGTTGAAAAGTCAGCAATAAAAAGCACCATTTTTGAACATTCCGATTTTATGCAATACGACACACAGTTAAATAGTTTGTTTGAGGATTTCAAAAGAGTGAATCATGCTAAAATGAATGCTATCTCATCTGAAACCAAACCCAAAGATTTTATTAAAACCATTTCTGAAGACATATTAGAGCGTTACGGAAACAAACCATTAATTGGTCAATATGACATTTATCAACACTTGTTGGATTACTGGAACGAAACTCTAAAAGATGATGTGTATTTGATTGTTGAGGACGGCTGGGTTGCCAAAGTGAAACGCATTTTAGAAAAGAACAAGAAAGGAACTGAAGTTGACAAAGGATGGACGTGTGACCTTATTCCAAAAGAATTGGTTATCAATAGATTTTTGGCAAGTGAGTACCAAGAATTAGTTGGTATCGAAACTGAATTAGAAAGCGTACAAGCAGAAATTGTTTCTTTTGAAGAAGAACATGCTGGAGACGAAGGTGTTTTGTCAGATGCAACCAACGACAAAGGAAGTATCACCAAAACAACCCTTACAGCTTTTATAAAAGATAATAAATCTAACCCAGCCGAAAAAGAAACACTTTCAATAGCGAATGATTTGTTGAAACTTTTCAACCGAGAGGCTGAATTGAAAAAAGACCAAAAAGAAAAAACAACAGCGTTAGATAATCTAACCCTTAAAACTTTCAAAGAGTTAACTGAAGACGAAGTTAGAACGCTTGTAGTGGATGACAAATGGTTAAACAGTATCAAAGCTTCTATACA
Organism: uncultured Flavobacterium sp.; assembly: GCA_964579755.1. Lineage (GTDB taxonomy): Bacteria > Bacteroidota > Bacteroidia > Flavobacteriales > Flavobacteriaceae > Flavobacterium. Next base: position 12,816 of record CAZOHO010000021.1, on the reverse strand, counting down.
AATCGAAATAGATGCTATTTCACAGCGTTTAACAGGTAGAGCGAAACAATTAGCCGAACGCTATGAAAACACTTTGATAGAGCTGGATAAAGAGACCAAAACACTAGAAGATAAAGTTAGTGCACACCTTGAAAAAATGGGATTGGTATGGAGTTAATGGAGAAACAAGGTTATAAACAGACTGAAGTAGGTTTGATTCCAGAAGATTGGAATTTTGTAAAAATTCAGTCATTGATGGATAATAATATTATAGTTAGTCACTTGGATGGAAATCATGGTGCACTATACCCACGTTCAAGTGAGTTTACTGATAATGGTGTACCCTATATTACAGCAAATGATTTTTTGAAAGGAATTGTCAATTTTAACAATGTTCGTTATTTACCTATTCTAAGAGCAGAGCAATTTCAAAAAGGAATAGCTAAAAATGGTGATGTTCTTTTTGCTCATAATGCAACAGTTGGTCCTACAGCAGTATTAGAAACGGATTTAAATTATGTAATCCTTAGTACTACAGCTACTTATTTTAGAACTGATAATAAAAAATTAAATAATTTTTACTTAAGATATTTTTTTGAAAGTGAATTCTTTGTAAAACAGTATAGTGCCGTAATGAGGCAATCAACAAGAAATCAAATTCCAATTACTCAACAAAGAAAATTTTCTGTTATTCTACCTTCAACCCTCGAAGAACAAAAAGCCATAGCTACCGCTTTGAGTGATGCAGATGAATTGATTAACAATTTAGATAAACTTATAGCCAAAAAGAAAGCCATCAAACAAGGTGCTATGCAACAGTTGTTGACACCGCCGCATAAAGAGGGTAAAAGATTGGCTGGATTTAGTGGTGAGTGGGAAGAGAAAAAACTGGGTGAGTTTATTAGATTTCAAACTGGGTTTCCATTTTCTTCGGAATATTTTGAAACCAAAAACATAGGTGATGGTATACGACTAATAAAAAATAGAGATTTAAGAAGTGATGATTCAATTGTCTACTATTTAGGAACTTATTTAAATGATTTTATAGTTCATAATGGAGAATTACTTATTGGAATGGATGGTGATTTTGAACCAGTTCTATGGAAAAAAGGAAAAGCTCTTTTGAATCAACGAGTAGGTAGAATATTAAGTTATAAAAAAATTTCAATTCAATATTTATCTTATGCACTCTTGGTTGTGTTAAAAGAAATTGAATTAAGAACAGGTAGTACTACCGTAAAACATTTATCGCATTCTGATATAGAAAACTTATATATGTATTTACCAGAAGTTAAAGAACAAAATTCAATCGCTGAAATTCTTACAGATATGGATATGGAAATAGAACTTTTAGAAGCTAAAAAAGCCAAATATAATAGTATTAAACAAGGGATGATGCAAGAATTATTAACAGGTAAAACGAGATTGATATGAATACTATAGGTAAATCAGAACGCACCTCTCAAAATCGAGTTTTAGAGCTTTTTCAAAAAGAACTAGGATACAACTACCTTGGCGATTGGCAAGAAGAAATTCGTAGAATTCCTATTGAAGAAACTATTTTAAAAAAGCATTTACTTTCAAGAGGTTATTCTGAAACATTGAGTCAAAAAGCGGTTGATGAATTGGTTAAATCAGCAAGTAATTTATCTAGTGGACTATATGCATCAAACAAAGAAGTATACAGCTTATTACGATATGGTGTTACCGTTCGTGATGAATTAGGAAGTCCAAAAGAAACAGTTTGGCTGATTGATTGGAATAACTTTGAGAATAATGATTTTGGAGTTGCTGAAGAGGTAACTGTACTTGGGAGATACAATAAGAGACCAGATATTGTTATTTATGTTAACGGTATTGCTCTAGGAATTCTGGAATTAAAAAGAAGTAAAGTAAGTGTTGAAGAAGGTATACGTCAGAATTTGGATAACCAAAAACCAGAATTCATTCAGAATTTCTTCACCACGATTCAACTGGTGTTAGCTGGTAACGATACCCAAGGATTGCAATATGGAACAATAGAAACTTCTGAAAAATACTTCTTAAAATGGAAAGAAGAATGTGATAAGTCTTTTGATTACGTATTAGACAAACATGTTTTTCAATTATGTGAGAAAAACAGGTTTTTAGAGCTAATTCATGACTTTGTAGTATTTGATAAAGGCGTGAAGAAGTTATGTCGTCCTAATCAATATTTTGGTATAAAAGCGGCACATCAAAACATTAGAAATAAACAAGGAGGAATCATTTGGCACACACAAGGTTCTGGAAAAAGTTTAACGATGGTTTGGCTTGCTAAATGGATTCGAGAAAATATAGCTGACAGCCGTGTTCTTATTATAACAGACCGAGAAGAATTAGATGACCAAATAGAAAAGCTATTCACTGGGATAGATGAAAAAATATACAGAACCAAAAGTGGTAGAGATTTAATCAATGTACTAAATGCTAAAACAGAAATGTTAATTGGTAGTTTGGTGCATAAATTTGGTAGACAAACAGATGAAGGCGATTTTGAAGCATTCATAAAAGAATTAAAAGAAAACCTTGGAAGTGATTTCAAAGCCAAAGGAGATATCCATGTATTTGTTGACGAATGTCACCGCACACAATCTGGAAAGCTTCATGATGCAATGAAAATGATTCTTCCAGATGCTCTTTTTATTGGTTTTACAGGAACACCATTGCTTAAAAAAGATAAACAAAAATCAATCGAAATTTTCGGACCTTATATTGGGAATCCGTACAAATTTGATGAGGCTGTTGAAGATGGTGTTGTTCTTGATTTGTTATATGAGGCAAGAGATGTGGAGCAATTTGTAACAGACCAAACAAAGATTGATGAATGGTTTGATGCCAAAACAAAAGGTTTAACTGATGTTGCCAAAGTTGAATTAAAAAAACGCTGGGGAACTATACAAAAAGTTCTCGGTTCAAAATCTCGATTAGAAAAAATTGTAGCCGATATTATATTTGATTTTGAGACAAAACCAAGGTTAAGTACAGGAGAAGGAAATGCAATTTTAGTTTCAAGTTCAGTTCATCAAGCTTGCAAGTATTATGAAATTTTCCAGAACAATAACTTTAAAAATTGTGCGATAATAACATCTTACGAACCACATCATTCCGATATTAAAGGAGAAGAAACAGGAGAAGGCACAACGGATAAACTCATGAAATATGAAGTTTATACTAAAATGTTAAATGGGAAAACTACTGAGGATTTTGAAACGGAAGCGAAGGCAAAATTTATCAAAGAGCCATCTAAAATGAAGCTCTTAATAGTTGTAGATAAACTTTTAACTGGTTTTGACGCACCTTCTGCAACCTATTTGTATATTGATAAAAGTATGCAAGACCATGGCTTATTTCAAGCTATTTGCCGTGTAAACAGAGTAGATACAGAAGATAAAGATTATGGTTATATAATTGACTACAAAGATTTATTCCATAGCCTACAAAAGTCGATAAATGATTACACATCAGAGGCATTTGATATGTTTGATGAGGATGATGTTAAAGGGTTATTGAAGAGTAGAATTTCTGAGAGTAGAGATAGATTAGAAACAGCTTTAGAAACGGTAAGAGCCATGTGCGAACCTGTACATCCAAAAGACGAACCTAGTTTTATCAAATTTTTCTGTGGTGACACTGAAAACCCAGATGATATAAAGGCAACAGAAGAAAAAAGAGTTGCATTATACAAAGCAGTTGTAAAGTTGATTAGAGCTTATGCAAACGTTGCCAACGAAATGCATAAATTAGAATATACCGAACAAGAAGCTGAGAAGATAAAGAAAGAGGTTCAGTATTATGCTGATTTAAGAGAAACCATCAAACAAGCGAGTGGTGATTATTTAGATTTGAAGCGATTTGAGCCTGGAATGCGTCAGTTAATGGATATGTATCTTAACGCTAATTCAAGTAAAAAAATATCTGATTTTGAAAACAAATCATTGGTAGATTTGATTATCAAACTAAGAGATGAATTAGAAGGTACGCCAGAAGATAAAAGAAGAGGACGACAAACGGCAGTTGCTGAAACCATAGAAAATAATGTTCGAAAGGTAGTCAATGAGGAATCTCAAACGAATCCGAAATATTATGAAAGAATGTCAAAGTTATTGGATGAGTTGATAAAACAACGTAAACAAGAAACTATAGACTACAAAGAGTATTTGGATAATATCAAAAAACTAGCTGAGGAGGTTTCTAATTCAACATCCAGTCAATCTTATCCAAGCAAAATCAATACGAGAGCCAAACAAGCACTTTATGACAATTTGGATAATGATGAAAATTTAGCCATTTTACTAGATGAAGCCGTAAAATACAACAAACTTGATGGTTGGAGAGATGGTGGTATAAAAGAAAAGAAATTAAGGATTGAAGTGAATAGTATTGTTGGTGACCCACAGAAGACAATGAATATTATGGAAATTATAAAAGCTCAAAATGAGTATTAATACAAGTCTATTGCAAATATCGAATATAGAAATTGATGTTATTAGAAAAGACATCAAAAACATGCACCTCGCTGTTTATCCTCCTCATGGTAGGATAAGATTAGCTGTTCCATTGAAAACGGATGAAGAAGTGTATAGACTGTTTGCAATTAGCAAACTTGGATGGATAAAAAAGCATGTCAAAAGTTTTCAAGAACAAGCCAGAGAAACCAAAAGAGATTATGTATCTGGTGAAAGTTTATTTTTTCAAGGAATCAGATATTTGTTAGAAGTTGAAGAAAAAAACGGCTATAGTTCGGTTAAAATAGATGGAACAAAAAAAATTATCTTAAAAATTAAACAGGGAGCAACAACTGAAGAAAAAGGAATTGTAATGCGAGAATGGTATCGAAAACAGTTAAAGTTGCAAATAAAACCCTTGCTTGATAAATGGGAAAAAATCATTGGCGTTTCAACTAGTGACTGGGGTGTAAAACACATGAAAACAAAATGGGGCTCTTGCAAAACAGAATCGAGAACCATTTTATTAAACCTAGAACTAGCGAAAAAACCACCAATTTGCCTAGAGTATATTTTAGTGCATGAGTTGGTTCATTTACACGAAAGAAACCATAACGACAGATTTGTATCCTTAATGGATAAATTTATGCCTAAGTGGAGGTTACATCGTGATGAATTGAATAAATTACCAATTGTGCATAACGATTGGGGGTATTAATTATGGAATTGAATAAAATTAAACATTGATAATTTTGATAAATAAATAAATGCTACAAGATAAAGATATTGATATTTTAAAAGACGTTATTCAAGATACTAATTTGAATTTTTTAATTGGCTCTGGAGCTTCTTATCCTTTGTTTAATACATTAGGAAACATTGAAAAATGGTTGACTGAATTAAACACATTCGAAGAAATAACAGAAAGACAAAGAAACTACATCATAGCTTCACTTTATAAGAATTATTTTGATGTAGCAATGTTTGAAAATATAGAATTAAGAAGTTATAATAAGAGTGTAACAGGATATATTGAAGAAGGAAATTCTAAGATTGAAAAAATTAATAATACTTTAAAAAACTATGTAGATTTTTTATCATTGATTAATAATATTGTATATGAAAGACGAAGTAATACAGTATCTAAACAAGTTAATTTGTTTACAACGAATATTGATGTGTTATTTGAAAAGTCTATAGAAACAATTGGTCTTCAATTTAATGATGGTTTTCATGGAATTTTTAATAAAACGTTTAGTTTAAGTAATTTTAAAAAGTCTTATTTTCAGAGAAGTTCACATTATGATAATATTTCTGAACTTCCTGTTTTTAATTTATTAAAGGTACATGGTTCTGTAACATGGAAAAAAAGAAATGGAATTATTGAGTTCGATAATTTGGAACTAATTGAGAAAGTAAATAAAGCATCAAAGAAAATCAATTTTATAAATATAGATTCAATTAATGAATTGATTGGGGATGCAAGTATAAAAGATTTTTTAGACTCAATAAAATCATTAAAAGATGAAGAAATTCCAGACTGTTCTTCATTCATTGAAGAATACAATAAATTACAAATAATTAATCCTACAAAGGACAAATTTAAAGACACAACTTTCGACAAAAATTATTATGAAATGTTGAGACTTTTTTCTAATGAATTGGAATTTATGTTATCGTATGTTTTCCGAATCGAGAA
>CAZOHO010000021.1:321-6662 GCA_964579755.1 uncultured Flavobacterium sp. | reverse complement strand
ATTTTCATTAGCTGATGAGCATATTCGTGAAATAATAATTCGTGCCATTAAATCAAATCCAACTTTGAACGTCTATATTTTTTCTTATAAAAAAGATGCTTCGGATATTTTACATAATCTAATGTATGATAAGTTTCAAATAGAACACCATAGAAACTGTAAAATATTTAATCCCTATGAAAATTTTGACTTACAAAAAATTAACGAAGATTTTTTTAAAAAAATAATCGACAAAATAATTGAAAATGGAGAGAAATAATATTTCGGATATCCTCCAAAAGGATAGTATCTTTAGAGTTGGTCACGTTATTAGTGTAGATGGAAGAACTGTAAAGATAATTGTTGATAAAACAAAAAATAGTGCGAATCTTCTTTATAAAGGTGAATTAGTTCGAAATGTTTCTGTAAATAGTTATGTTAAAATAATTAAAGGATTTACCAAGATTATTGGAAAAGTAGAAGGGGAACATACAGATGAAGATAAATCAAATAAAAATTCAAAATATAATAACGAGAAAAATAAAATTAATAGAATTTTACAAATCTCACTTTTGGGTTTTTTTAATTCTGGTAAATTTGAAAGAGGCATCAAAGAATTGCCACTTATAAGCAATGAATGCCACCTTTTAGATTCTAATGAATACGATGCAATTCATGATTTTGTCAAGACTGGAGACGAACCTTTAGAGTTGGGTACTTTAACTAATGAAAAAGGTCTGGAAATTAAAATCGGAATTAATAGCCTTTTTGCAAGTCATATAGGAATTTTTGGAAATACAGGTAGTGGAAAATCATATACATTATCTAAAATTTATAATACTTTATTTGAAAAATACAAATCTTCAAAAAAATTTAAAAAAAATGCATCTTTTGTAATTATTGATTTTAATGGTGAATATGTTGGTGATAATAGGCTAATTGATAATCAAAGAAAAAGCTCTTATATACTAAATACATACAAAAAAAATGGAGAAGGGAAATTCCCAATCACTACAAAAAACATTTACAATTTTGAATTTTGGTCTCTCATTTTAGAAGCTACTGAAAAAACACAACAACCTTTCATAAGAAGAGCAATAACTAGTGACAAAATTATTGCTAAGTTAACTTCAGTCTATGAATTCAAAGAATTTATAAAAAATTTAGTTGAAAAAGTTATCGTAAAAGAAGATAAAAATTTAAAAACAGGAATTATCATAGATTTCTTATCTAATATAGGTGATACATTTGAAACAAGTAATATTGAAGATATTATCAGAGAATTAAGAAGTAGTTTAGTATTTCATGCAACAAATTCAACATATTATTATGAGAGTAATGATGGTTCAAAACACTATGGAGTAAATGCTGTACCTTTTGTTAATAAGATTTTAGATAAATTTGAAATTGAATTTTCATCAAATGTATTAAGCAAAATAAGATTAATGTTTATTCTTAAATACCATGATGAGATAATTAGTGGATTTTCAAATCAAGAACATTTATCTCCGTTAATTAACAGATTAGCACCAAAAATTAAAGATTTAGATAAATTAATTATAATTGATGACAATCCAAAAATTAAAAATATATGCGTGATATCGCTTCGGGATGTTAATGTACAAATGAGAAAAATGCTCCCATTTATTATATGTAAACAACTTTATGAAAATAAGAAAGAAAAAGACGAAAAAGAAAAATATTTAAATATCATTATTGATGAAGCTCACAATATTTTGTCCTCAAATTCCGATAGAGAAAGTGAGACATGGAAAGACTATAGGCTTGAAACTTTTGAAGAAATAATTAAAGAAGGTAGAAAATTTGGTGTTTTTTTGACTATTGCAAGTCAACGACCTTCAGACATATCAGCTACAATAATTTCTCAACTTCATAATTTCTTTTTACATAGATTGATTAATAATAATGATATAAAAGCAGTTGAAAAGACAATTTCATATTTAGATAAGGTGTCATTCGAATCATTGCCTATCTTAGCTACTGGAACATGTGTTTTTGCGGGTCTAGCGGCTCAAGTGCCTGTAATGTTAGATGTTGGTAAAATCACTAATAAAGAAAATGAACCCGATAATAAAACAATCATTTTAGTTAATAATTGGACTGATTAAATCTTAATATTAAAAGCATATTTTTCCCAATCAAAATCTTTTAGAACATCCTCTATTAATTCCTTTACACAAAAGTTATAAATACTTTCAATCGTTCCAATTATAACTAATTCACTCATGTCGAATTGGTTTTTTGGGTCAACCACACTTTTGTGTGATTCCAACCAAACATAAACCGTATAGGGTAAAAACTTCTTTTTATCTAAATCGAAGCTTTTCTTTGAAAACACACACTTTTTAACATACCAGTTTACTGGAACATCCAAACGGTCATAAATTCGAACGTTATCTTCAAGTGTTGGTTCACCAACCAAAACCTCCCCATACGTTTCTATAATTTGGATTCCTTTAATGGTCAACTCATGACCATTCTTCAATTTTATCACTTCATTTTTCATTTATTTCTTTTAGAAATAAATATCCAGAAAAAGACAAAAAAATAATTTTATTTAATTGAAATCCAGGATAATATACAAAAAACTTGTTTATTCCAAAAATGCCTGGAATCTTTGCAACGGTTTAGATTTAGACTATAGCTTTTTATAAAAGCAGAACTGAAATTGTAAAACTCAATGATTACGGTTTAAATGTTTTAAAATAATCTAGGGTCTAAAACTAAAGCGAATAGTAACTAAAAAGCAAAGATTTATGAATTATTATTTTTACTCTAGAACGTCAACCGTACTTCAAAATTCAGCAAGGCAAATCGAGACTTTTAAAAATCATGAAGGTTTTGACTCTTCCAAATTATTTGTAGAACGCATCCAAGGCAACGTGCCTTTTATGGAACGTCAAGAAGCAGTTAAGTTGTTTGATGAAATAACCAATATTTCAGAACCATGTACTGTCGTTGTAGACAGTATCGACCGCCTTGGAAGAAATCTTTTAGACATTCTTCATACAATAGACCTTTTTACAAAAAACAAAATCAACTTGAAATCCATTAAAGAAGGTTTTAATACGCTTTTGGATAATGGTGAAGTTAATCCAATGGCACAGCTAGTAATTAGTTGTATGGGTAGTATTGCTGAAATGAATCGAAATCAGATAAAATCCAGAGCTATGGAAGGAATTAAGGTTGCACAGGCATTAGGCAAATTTCAAGGTAGAAAAATCGGTGCAGTTCAAACGGATGAAAAATTGTTGCAACGTCACCAAACAATTGTAAAGAAATTACAGAAAGGAATATCAATGAGAGATATTTCAGAGATAACAGGTTCGTCAAGTGCTACAATCTGTAAAGTAAAAAAAGTGATGTCTAATCGAAACATGTTATAGTATGAGATTTGTAAACCTAACCAAAATTTATATGGAAATGATGCTAATGTATAATTCTAAAACGTTCGATGTAACCAGCAATATAAATGAATCGAATTTGTTGGAAGAAATGATGATTGAGTTTTATGTTGATAAAAATATTGAAGTTGATATACCTAAATTAACAATGGAATTAAAGCGATACATTCGGTTTGTATCTGATTACTTTATTACCAGAGAGGACGGCAAAATAATAATTTGTATCATTTTTCGAAAAAAGAAAAATCCATTTGACTTTGGATTTGAATTTAGTTTGAACTAAATTTTATAAAATATGAAAAAGACTAGAATTACGATAACGCATCAATTAGATAAAACCAAACATATTTTTTTGGTTGAAAATCCAGACAAATTATCACGAATCGAATCTGAAAGAATAATGCTAAAGATGGGCATAGAAGTGCTATTTTTTAGCGGAAAGCTGTATAGAAAATGATAACATTAAAAACCTTCAAATATCCCTAATCCAAACAAAGCAAAATCATACTTTACAGGGTCATTTGGGTCAAGTTGTCTTAAAGATTTGTCAAGCTCTTCAAGTGCTTTTACATCGTTATTTTTACGGTTCAGCAATCCTAATTTTCTAGCGACATTTCCCGAATGCACATCCAGAGGGCAAGAAAGTTTAGATGGATTAATATCCCAAATTCCCAAATCAACTCCTTTATTATCTTTACGGCATAACCATCTCAAATTCATATTAATTCTCTTAGCGACACTTCCTTTCATTGGGTCAGCAACATGTTTTCTTGTTCTTTGTGGGTGTTCAATCTCAAAGAAAATCCTATTTAACTCATGAATTGCTGGTTGTAATGAGTTCTTAGTTTGATACTTAATGAAGATAGATTCTAATCCACCATGATTTGAATAGACGTGTTTTAAAGCTTTAATGAAATACTTAAAGTCTTCACCGTTGAAAGTACGATGCACAAATGTTTCAAGTCGTTCGAGATGATGTTCTTGGTGAGACATTACAAAATCATAAGGTGAGTTTCCCAATAAATCCATCATTCGATGACCATTCTTAGTTATCATTTTTCGATTACCCCAAGCGATTGAAGAAGCAAGGAAGCTTGCAATTTCTATATCTTCTTTGCGTGAATATCTGTGAGGGACACTGATAGGGTCTGGTTCGATAAAGTTTGGACAGTTATATAAATCGACTTTTTCTTCCAGAAACTCCTTTAATTCTAATTGGGTTAAATTCATTTAAATTCATTTTAGATTGTAAAAATAGATATTATAGTTTTGTTTCAAATTTGATTTGAATTTTAAAAAATGATTTGAGAAATTTCAAATTAAATATTGCCTTAATTAAAGATGAAATTTCTCATAATTCAATATAATCTTTATATTTGAATTTAAACATTTTATATGAACGACTTCTTTGACTCTGACAATAAATATGAAATTAAAATATTTCAAATAGATAAAACTTTCTATGAGTTTAATACTTATAATACTTCTACACAAATTATTCAACATGTCGTAGATGAACACAGACGTAAGATTGATGATTTAGCAAATTTAGGTATTCCAATACCTACTAGAGTTCACGATGGTATAAGGTATTCAACTTATGTTTACAATGAGGAACAGAAAGATTCATATTGGGCAACATTTCTACCTTCAGAATTGGTGGCTGAACATAATTTTACAATACAACAATTATCACTTGTATTGTTTGCAGAGATAGGTGAACATATCTTCTTGTTTATTGGTGGTACAGGAATAAGAGCTATATTGAGATTTATAAATCATCGATTCGGCTTAGAACTTTATGAATATTTATCTGACCCCAATGAAGATATTATTAACTATATTGTTACTAGGGGTATTTCTGGTAATTTAAGTGAGCAAAAGACAACTTTTACACATGGACAAAAGCTGAGCGACACCTTAAATTTTACAAATATTCCAACGTGTATTAATCTTGTTTTAAGACAGGATTTAAAAGATACATTATTCGATTTTCTTGACCTTAACGGTGACAAAATTAATTTAGAAGTTGCTTCTTATTTCTGTATAAAAATTAGAGTTACGTTTAGAGAGCTTCATCAAGTTTTTAAAATCATTTCTGAAGTTTTAGATACAGAAGTTAATCATTCATTAACTTCATTCGTACATATAAAAGACAGGTATATTACAGGGAATGACTTTAGAATGGAATTATACTACAGAATTAGGCAAGATATGTTCGACAGATTAGTACCAATGACAGTAGTAAATCTCTCAAAATTTGATATTGATTTTGTACACCCTTCAAGACTTCAAGAATTTTACCAGTGTGACAGATATGAACTTTTTGCAAGAGGAGCTCAAAATCCATTTGCTACTGTAACAAATAAAGATAGGATATATATTGAAGGCTTAAAATGGCTATTTGATAATCAAATTGGATTAAATTTTAATTATGCCTTATCTGGAATAAAAGTAAAAGGATTCAGAGGGAATATAGAAAAAACATCAGCAATGTTTACAATGCATCTAACTTGTGAAATCTCCGTAAATGGTAGACCGATTTTTTTAATTGATAATAATTGGTATAGGGTTGAAAATAATTTTATTGATAAAATTAATTCAACATGCATTAGTATTCTTTCAAAAAACTATTTGCGGGATAATATTTTAACAGTTAGTTGGCAGAATTCAATGACAGAAACAAACTACAATCGTGAGTATGCAAATCTTCCAAATTATAGAAATTTTGATACAATAATAAACCAAGGTATTGAGCTTTGTGACATCTTTTTTGAAGATGAAAGTTCAGTTTATTTTATACATATAAAAGATGGTTTTGATGGAAAAATTAGAGATTTAACAAATCAAGTTGTAATATCAGCTACAAGATTCTGGAATGATAAGGCTTCGGGTGAATTTGAATTTGTAAACGGCATTATTGATAGTTATAATGCA
>CAZOHO010000021.1:0-311 GCA_964579755.1 uncultured Flavobacterium sp. | reverse complement strand
ACTTGAAAATATTGAGAGACAAATTATTAAAAATGATTTTTTTAAAACGTTAAATACTAAAGATATATTCTTTGTAATTGCATTTAAATCAAAAATTTCTGCTCATTTAGACATTAAAACTGATATAGCAACCCTTCGTTCTAATATTGCAAAATATGCTTTAATTCAGTGTGTGAGAGATATGAACACAAATTCTTATCCTATAAAAATATATGATTTGGCAAATATTTAATCCAATACACTAATTACCCGTATAAACATATTGATGCGTTTGGCCGCCGAATTATTCAGTGGATCTGAAATGTGTTTTT
>CAZOHO010000020.1:0-19244 GCA_964579755.1 uncultured Flavobacterium sp. | reverse complement strand
GGTGGTGCTCGCAAGGGCGTGAGGGTTCAAATCCCTCCATGGTCACGAATAAAAAGAAACACTTACAAAATAATTTCAAGCAAGCTTGATTATTTTGTAAGTGTTTCTTTTTTCAAAGCGGAGCTTTGTAGGGAAAGACGAAGTCAATCCATATTACTTGAAATTATTCTTTTAGGGTTTTGTTTTTCAAAGCGGAACTTTGAAGCAAGAATGAAGTCAATCCATTCATAAATTATTACTTCTTCCCCGCTTTTCTCAATTCAGCACTTCCCGGAATTTTCATTTTATCGGTTAGAGCAGGGACTTCGTTCAAGTCAAAGTCACCCGTTATCGACATCAAAACAGTATCTTCTGCCTTAGCACCCTCAATAAAGAGTAACAATTCTTTTAATTGGGTTTCGCCAGCACCTTGTTTGCCCAAAATTTGGACTTTTTTACCGCCTTCATTCGTAGTCATTAACTCTTCTAAGCCTGCCGTTTTTGCATATTTTTCAGCTGTTAAACGCATTTGCATAGCAATGCGATCGTTTTGAGTTCGGTATACTTTAAGATTGTCTATTTTCTTAATTAAGTTTAAGTATTGCTGCGTTTCTTTATCAGAAGTGTCTAATTTTACCTTACTCATTAAATCAAACATTTTCTTATTGACCACAACTGCATTTACTCCTGCAATACCTTCAAATTGGTCAAAAACAGATTGTGCAAAAAATGAATTGGAAATTAATATAAATAAAAAGAGGATTTTTTTCATGATAGTTTTCAATTAATATTTAATTTAATAAATATATAAATATTATCTTGAGATTTTCAAAAAGTATGCCGTTATTTTTTTGATGTATTACAACAAAAGTTTGTATTTTTACTTTTTAAACCCAAATCTAAATTTCAAAATTTATGAAAAAAATTATTCCATTTTTAACAGCAGTATTTATAACTTTTATTTGTCTACAAGGTTGTCAAAAAGACACAGATGATGCAATAGTAGATCCAGTTAACCCGACTGTCAATTTAGAGGTTCAAAACTTTATTTGGAAAGGACTCAATCAATACTATTTATGGCAAACAGATGTACCTAATCTAGCTGACAATAGATTTGCAAATCAGACGGCACTAGATGCTTTCTTGGTCAATTATAAAGTCCCAAAAGATTTATTTGATGCTTTACGCGTAAGTTCAACTATCGACCGTTTTAGCTGGATGGTTGATGATTATGTTACCTTAGAACAATCGTTACAGGGCACATCGAAAAATAACGGCGTTGAATTTGGTTTGAGTTATAAACCCAACAGTACTACTGAGGTATTTGGCTATGTGCGGTACATTATTCCAGGTTCAGATGCAGCTTCTAAAGATATTCGTCGCGGAGAGCTATTTACTGCTGTAAATGGAACCCAACTTACAGTAAATAATTACGAAAGTTTATTATTTGGCTCCAATGACAGCTATACTTTAAATATGGCAGACTATAATGGAACCTCTATTACATCTAATGGAAAAACAGTTGCTTTGACTAAAACAATACTTACAGAAAATCCAATTTTAATTAAAAATGTAATTACTACTGGAACTAAAAAGATTGGTTATTTAATGTACAATGGATTCTATGCTGATTTCGATACCCAATTGAATACTGCTTTTGGTGAATTTAAGTCACAAAATATTACTGATTTAGTATTGGATTTACGTTATAACGGAGGAGGATCTGTAAGAACTGCGACTTATTTAGCCAGTATGATTACGGGACAATTTACTGGTAAAGTTTTTGCAAAACAACAATGGAATACTAAAATTAATTCCTATTTCGAAGCCAACGACCCTAATGGTTTGCGTAACTTCTATACAGATAAAATTGGAACTACTCCTATCAATAGTGTGAATATGACAAAAGTCTATATTTTAACTTCCAAAAGCACCGCATCTGCAAGTGAGTTGATTATAAATGGTTTAAAACCTCACATCAATGTAGTTCAAATTGGTGATGTTACTGTTGGAAAAAATGTAGGGTCAGTTACCTTATATGATTCTCCTGATTTTTCTGCTACCAATCGTAATCCAAATCATAAATACGCTATGCAACCTATAGTATTAAAAATCGTGAATTCAGATGGTTTTGGCGATTATTTCAATGGATTAACACCTACTTATGAATTGAAAGAAACCATCAGTACTTTTGGAGTTTTAGGCGACATCAACGAACCGTTATTGAAAGCTGCAATTGGAAAAATTACAGGAACTGGAAAAGTGATTCAACAAACCACTGGTAAACAATTTGATTTCTTTACAGATTCGAAATCAGCTTCCCGATTTGGAAATCAAATGTATTTGGAGAAAGCACCTAAAGGATTGCAACACGCTTTCAATTAATCTCAATACAATCAAAAAGGCTTTCTAAATTAGAAAGCCTTTTTTTTTATTGGAATACATTAAATTACAAATTAATCGTCAACCCCAATTTAAAGTTGCGTCCCAAGGTGCTATATCCAATATTTTCTACAAAATCTACATTAAAAATATTATGTACGGAACCAAAAACAGATAACTTGTTTTTACTAATTTCGTATCGAACCAAGGTATTTACTACTTGATACGATCCTAATTTCACTTGTGTAGTGGCATAGGTATTTCCATCAAAAAAAGCATCTTTTCTAGCGTCTATGTATTGATAATTGACATTCCAAAAGAAGCTGTCAGAAACTTTATAATCCAATGAAGAATTGATTTTATGTTTTGGAATCAATCGGTTCAAAGCTTCATCAACTTGAGTAAAAGTATAATTGGAATTCCATTTTAGTTTATCGCTCAAGGCAAATTGGATTTCTGTTTCAATTCCTTTAGCTTTATTCAAGCCATCAATATTGACATAATTAGAAGCATAGGTAGTTGGGTTGTAATAAAACCCGATAAAATTGGTTTGTTCTCGGTAAAAACCGACTACATTCCATCGTATTTTTTTATTCCCTAATTGTGTTTCAAAACCCACCTCAGCTGTACTGTTTTTTTCTGGAGTCAATTTTGAATTACCATATTGAGAATACAATTGGTACAAACTTGGCGTAACAAAAGCAGTACTGTACGAGCTTATTATTTTTAAAGGAAGTGATTGAAAATCAAACGATGGATTGATATTATAGACCAATTGATTACCATACGCACTATGACTATTCCATCTTGCACCTGCATTCAAATTGAAACCCACATTAGAGGTATACACTCCTGTTACATACGGATCAATCATATTGAATTTGGTGCTTTCTTTGGCAATATTTCCATAAGGAGTAACACTATTGGCATCGTGAAATTGGTATTGCACCCCCGAAACTAAAAAGAAAGAAGGAGCTACTTCATATTTATTAAAGCCATCCACGTTGACACTTCTTGATTCGTATTCTGCAAAACCTACCGAATTTGAATAGGTATCCAACTCGTCATAAGTACGAACGAGTTTATTAAAACTCGAATTTAAAACGAATTCGCCTTTATCGTATTTGAATTTAGGAGAAAATCCAAGACGAAACTGTTTCGAACTTGTTGTATTTAAGTTGGTATCGCTAGTTCCAGTATTATCAAAACCACCATCATAGGCGTTTTTAATTTGGTCATAATTCCCAAAGAAATCCAATGTCAATTTATCCGTTACTGCATAACCCACTTTAGCCAAATAATTCAAGCGAGAAAAGGGATCTTCCTCATAATGTACATTGGAATTAGGTGGGGCAATTTGAGAAATTCCTTTGGTTTCTGTACTATTCAAAGCCGCAAAATAGGTTAGTTTAGTTGTTCTTCCATTAACAGAAAAACCTTGATTAAAATCGGAAGCCTTTTGATTTTGTTGGGTTGCAGTAGCATTGGTACCAACACTAAAATAACCATTTCCTGACATCGTTTTTTTACCCGATTTTTTCAGTTTGATATTGATCACTCCAGTTGCAGCACCCGTTCCATACAAGGTACTAGCCGCTCCTTTCATAATTTCAATACTTTCTACTTGCTCCGCTGGAAGCAAACGCAAATCGTATTCCATGCTAATTCCAGAAGCATCATTAACTGGAATTCCGTCAATCAAGATGAGAACTTGACTGTTTTTACCTCCTCGAATGTAATAGCCAAAGTTTTTACCCGCAGCACTTTGATTGCCATTGATTTCCACTCCTGCCACTGTGTTTAAAATAGCCGCAATACTTTGACCCGGTCTATTCTTTAACTCTTCGGTAGTAATTTTTGTAATAACTTTTCCTGATTTTTCTTTTGCCAAAGCAAATTTAGAATCGGACACCACTACTTCTTCTAGCTCCTGTTTAGAAGCTACATTTTCTTTTTCTTGCGCAAAAGCGCAAGCAGATACTAGCACAAACAATGCGCTAATACGAACGATTTTTTTGTTCATTTAAATTAAACATTTTGCAACAGCTGTACTGTTACTTTACTAATAAAGGGGAGAAAAGCATAGAATTACCCATACCCAAACCTTTTTTCCCGAAAGTTTGATACTCGATGTAATGGGCAGGTCTCCTGGCTTGCGTCTTGTTGTTTACCTTCTCATTCGCAAGGCGAACAATGGTTTTGTAGATAACAACAAGCTTTTTAGCTTACAGTTGCGGGTACAGCTCAGGTATTTAACCTGATTCCCTTTTAATGCTATTTTGAAAAACAAAAAAGCAACCTCAATACGGATGCAAATATACCACTAAGATTGGGATAAAAAATTAAATTTGATTTTTAAAACCGTTTACACCTACCTTTGCATTTCTTGTAATCAAAGCGATGAAATCATTTATTTTAAAATTTATTTTCTTTTTTACGGTACTGCTACTTGGCGGATGCAAACCAAATAGCACCAATTCAGTAACTACAAAAAGTACTGCTAAAAACGAAATTCAATACGCCAAAGGATTAGAAATATACCACTATGAAGGGTATTCTGTTCTTAAGATTACACATCCTTGGCCTGATGCCAAAACACCATTTACCTATATTTTACAAGAAAAAAACGGAATCATTCCCGATAGTTTACAACAGTATACTCGAATTTCAGTTCCAATTCAATCTGTAGTGGTTACTTCTACTACACACATTCCGGCATTAGAATTATTAGGCGTTGAAAATACCTTGGTAGGTTTTCCCAATACTGATTTTATTTCCTCTGCAAAAACCAGAAAACGAATTGATTCTGGACAAGTAAAAGAAGTAGGAACCAATGAAACCTTAAACACCGAAATACTGATTGATATGGCTCCGGATGTCATTGTGAGTTTTGGTTTGAACAATAGCAATCCTACTTTGGATAATTTACAAAAGAGCGGATTAAAAGTCCTTTTAAATGGTGATTGGAACGAGCAATCTCCCCTTGGAAAAGCAGAGTGGATTAAGTTTTTTGGTGCTTTGTATGGCTTGGACGCCAAAGCAAAAACGATTTTCTCCACTATCGAAAAAGAATTCCAGACTACTTTGGCTTTGGCCCAAAAAGCAAAACAAAAACCGAGCGTTTTAAGTGGGGCGATGTACCAAGATCAATGGTTTGTTCCCCAAGGAGAAAGCTGGATGGCTTTATTTCTCAAAGAAGCGCAATCCAATTATTTATGGTCCAAAACTACTGGAACTGGAAGTTTGTCTTTGCCTTTTGAAACGATTCTCGAAAAAGCACAAAAAGCTGAATTTTGGATCGCTCCAGGTGATTTTTCTTCTCTCAAAGAGATGAATAACAACAATCCGCATTATGCGAAATTTGACGCGTTTAAAAATAAAAAAGTATATTCGTACGCATTACATAAAGGCGCCAAAGGTGGAATTTTATTTTTTGAATGGTCTTCCACTCGTCCAGATTGGGTACTGAAAGATTTGATTGCCATTTTTCATCCCGAATTAAGCCCACAATATCGTCCGCATTTTTTTGAGAAATTAAATTAATTTGAATACAACCAACCGAAATACGTTACTCTTTCTTTTCCTAAGCATAGGATTGGTTTTTCTATTTCTAATTGATATTAGTTTAGGTGCCGTTTCCATTCCTTTAAAAGAGGTATGCAACAGTTTAATCGGTACTGGTGCAAGCAAATCTTCTTGGGAGTACATCATTATAGATTACCGTCTACCCAAAGCGATTGTAGCCATTATTGTAGGTATGGGATTAGCGATTAGCGGACTCTTAATGCAAACTTTGTTTCGCAATCCGTTAGCGGGACCTTATGTTCTCGGACTAAGTTCGGGGGCGAGTTTAGGGGTGGCATTAGTCATTTTAGGGTCGGCATTTTTGCCTCATTTTGTGAGCGAATTGGTTCTCTCTTCCTACGGAATAGTTATCGCATCAAGCTTGGGAAGTTTCACTGTTTTATTAGCGGTTTTGGCTGTTGCCCAACGATTGCGAGATACCATGGCTATTCTAATTGTAGGTTTAATGTTTGGTAGTTTAACCAATGCTTTGGTGGGTACACTCACTTATTTTAGTACTGCTGAGCAATTGCAAAAATTTACTTTTTGGTCTTTAGGTACTTTAGGTAATTTATCTTGGACTTCGATAGCAATTTTATCTGTTTGCGTTTTGATTGGGTTGGTATTGAGTTTGGTAAGTATTAAACCTTTAAACACCTTGCTTTTAGGAGAAAATTACGCCAAGAGTTTAGGGTTGAATTATGCCAAAGCCCGTTTTACAATCATCTTAGCTACCAGCATTTTAGCAGGAAGTATCACTGCTTTTGCTGGACCCATTGCTTTTGTAGGTTTGGCTGTGCCTCATATTGCTAAATTAGTTTTTCAAACGAGTAATCACTTAATTCTATTTTGGAGTACATTATTATTTGGCGCCATGATTATGTTGATTTGTGACAGTATTTCTCAATTACCTAATTCGGTAATTGTAATTCCTATCAATGCCATTACTTCTATTTTGGGTGCGCCAATTGTAATTTGGTTACTCATTCGTAAACATAAAATGATGAGCTAATGGAGAAAAGTATTGTTTTACAAGCAACAGACATCAACATCGGGTATTCCAATAAAAAGGAAACTACCGTTGTAGCATCACAAGTTACTGTTTCTTTAGAAAAAGGAAAATTGACTGCTTTGATTGGCGCTAACGGGATTGGAAAATCAACCCTTTTACGAACCTTAATTGGAATTCAGTCGCCTCTTTCAGGAAAAGTATTCCTAAAAGAAAAAGACATTCATTCCTTAGATAATTTGACTTTAGCACAACATTTAAGTGTAGTGTTAACCGATAAATTACCTCCCAGTAATCTAACCGTTTTTGAACTCATTGCCCTAGGTAGACAACCCTATACCAATTGGATTGGCAAACTAACAGAAGACGATATTGCCAAAGTAAATGAAGCTTTGGAACTGACACAAATTAGTCATCTAGCTGATCAAAAGCATGATGAAATTAGCGATGGACAATTGCAAATTGTACTTATAGCAAGAGCATTGGCACAAGACACCCCACTTATTGTTTTAGACGAACCCACTACTCACTTGGATTTATTACATAAAGTAACACTCTTAAAACTCTTGAAAAAACTGACTCAAGAAACAGGAAAGTCCATCTTATTTTCGACACACGATATTGATATGGCTATCCAATTGAGTGACGAAATGATCATTATGACACCTGAATCAGTGGTACAAGACCAACCTTGTAATTTAATTATGAAAGGGAATTTCAACACCTTATTTCAAGACGAACACATTTTTTTTGACGCCGAAAAAGGAAAATTCGTCATCAAAGGATAGTAAAACTAAGACTTCAATCCAATTTGTCTTTTAGCTTCGCCAACAACAAAAGCAACGGAATTAGCAATGTTAAAACTTCGAATCAAGGATGACATTGGAATGGTTAAATGATTGTCAAACAGCGCCAAAACTTCAGGACTTAAACCCATACTTTCTTTACCAAACACTAACCAATCTCCATCTTGAAATTCGGCATCCAAATACGATTTTGTAGCATGGGAACTCATCAAAAAAACGCGTGAACGATCTGGAATTTGATTCAGCCATTCATCTACATTTTGATATTCAGTGACATCTAAATGCACCCAATAATCCAAACCCGAACGTTTCAAATTCTTGTCATTGATTACAAATCCAAAGGGGTGAATCAAATGCAGTTTACTTTCCGTCCCTACACATAGACGACCAATATTGCCAGTATTATTAGGTATTTCTGGCTCTACCAATACGATGTTTAACATATTTTATTTATTTTCTATTTGAAAATCAGCTACTTCAACTACTTCGCCTGCCTGTAAATTATTCAAATGTACATTTCCTACTCGAACCCGTACCAAACGCAAGGTAGGGAAACCTACATACGCCGTCATTTTACGAACCTGTCTGAACTTCCCTTCGTTGATGGTGATAGAAAGCCAAGAAGTGGGTCCGTGGCGCTCATCTCGAATCTTCTTCCCTCTTGCTCCAAAAGCGGGAACTTCATGAATCAAAAAAGCTTTGCAAGGCTTAGTGATGTATTTTTTACCATTAAAACCTATTTCAACTCCTTTTTGCAATTGTTCCACCGCTTCTTGATGAATAACCCCATCAACTTGCACATAGTATTCTTTTTCTACTTTTTTACTTCGAACGAGTTCGCTCATCATGCCGTCAGTAGTCAGCAATAACAAGCCTTCCGAATCTTCGTCCAACCGACCAATAGCCATTGTTCCTTCGGGAAATGGGTACAGCTCTCCCAAAAGTCGTTTCTTCCTTTTTAATTCGTAAACAAACTGACTCAAATAGCCATACGGTTTATGAATAATAAAATGCTGATGCGCCATGTGGTTTCAATTTGTGGCAAAAGTACATTATTATTGAAGAAAAAATAATTATTTTAAAGCGGCAAATACAGAGAATTCCCTACTTTTACTCCTTACTAAATTTATCCTTTCTATGACTGCCATTATTCCTATTTTATTTGCTTTTGTTGTAGCATTAGCCATTGGTATTTACATTGGCAAACTCATTTTCTCTGCCAAAATGCACGCCGAAAAAATCAGTTTAGAAGAAAAGGTTTTAGCGGGTCAAGCCCAAATTCAAAGCTTCAAAGAAACGCTAGAAAAAGAAAGAAACGAAAAGGAAGTCATTCGGAATGAGAAAGACAGTTTGGCTATTCAATTATCCAAAAAAGAAGTTGATTTTGAGAATCTTTGGGAACGCAACAAAGAACAAAAACAAGAAGTAGAACAGCTCCAGGAAAAATTCACCAAAGAATTCGAAAATTTAGCCAACAAAATATTAGACGAAAAATCGAATAAATTTACGGAGCAGAATAAAGAGAACATGCAAAATATCTTGACGCCATTGCAAGATAAAATTCAATTATTTGAAAAGAAAGTCGAAGATACACACAAAGAAAGTATTGATTACCACGCCGCTCTACGCCAACAAATTCTTGGCTTACGGGAAATGAATCTTCAAATGAGCAAAGAAACCATTAACTTAACTAAAGCCTTAAAAGGCGATAGCAAAATGCAAGGGAATTGGGGAGAATTAGTATTGGAGCGCGTTTTAGAAAAATCAGGTTTAGAAAAAGGACGTGAATACGAAGTACAACAAGCGTTTACTACAGCTGATGGCAATCGAGTGTTTCCTGACGTAATCATTAATTTGCCTGATGGCAAAAAAATGATTGTCGATTCAAAAGTATCGTTGACAGCTTACGAAAAATACATCAATGAGGAAGAGGAGGAATTAAAATCCAACTACCTCAAAGAACACGTTACTTCCATCAAACGCCATGTAGAACAATTAGGCAATAAAAATTACCAAGACTTGTACCAAATTGAAAGTCCTGATTTTGTGTTGCTATTTATTCCTATCGAACCTGCTTTTGCCATGGCATTAAACGAAGACACTTCGTTGTACAACAAGGCTTTTGAAAAAAACATTGTTATTGTAACTCCAGCTACTTTATTAGCTACGTTACGCACTATTGATAGTATGTGGACCAACCAAAAACAACAAGAAAATGCACTAGAAATTGCGCGTCAAGCGGGAGCTTTGTATGATAAATTCGAAGGTTTCGTAGCCGATTTAATTAAAATTGGAAAGAAAATCGACGAAAGTAAAGTGGAATATGCCGGAGCAATGAATAAATTAGTCGAGGGTAAAGGAAACTTAATTAGCAGTGTAGAACGTTTGAAAAAAATGGGCGCTAAAGCCAAAAAAGCACTTCCAAACACTATTATCAATCGAGCCGACAAAGAAGACGAAAATCAATTAGAATCATAAACCATGAACAATACCTTTAAAACCGTAGCTTCTTCTTATATCAGCATTTCTGAACTGATGCTTCCTTCTCACACCAATTTTAGCGGAAAAATTCACGGAGGGTATATTTTATCTTTATTGGACCAAATTGCTTTTGCTTGCGCCTCAAAATTTTCAGGAAATTATTGTGTTACCGCCTCGGTAGATACAGTCAATTTTTTAAAACCTATCGAAGTGGGCGAACTAGTTACTATGAAAGCTAGTGTCAATTATGTAGGCAAAAGCTCGATGATTATTGGGATTCGAGTAGAAGCAGAAAACATTCAAACGGGAGTAATCAAACATTGTAACTCTTCTTATTTTACAATGGTTGCCAAAGACAAACAAGGCAATAGTGTACCCGTTCCTGGATTGATTATTTCGAATCTAAAAGAAGTACGTCGTTTTTGCAATTGTCTCAAACAAATTGCTTTGAAAAAAGAAAGAGATTTACACGAAGAAATTTTTGATTACAATTCTATTGAAACCATTGAAAGCCTTAAGAAATACAACGTTTCGATTGAATTAAATTAGATTGTTTTGCACTTCATTTTTAACAATAAAATTCATAACTTTAGATAATTAAATTTCTCATAGCTAATGAAAAGAATTATCACGATACTGGTATTATATTGTAGTAGCTTTTTATATGCTCAAGATAAATGGACAACACATTGGGGTAGTGTTAATTTTGAAGCTTCCATTCCCCTATTTGAAGAAGTGAGTGCCGAGAATAATAGTGTATATGCTGTACTCAATACTAAAGATAAATCTTTAATTTGTATACTAAAAATTAAAGACTTTCATTTCAAACGCGATTTAATGGAAGCTCATTTCAATGAAATTTATATGGAAAGTGATCGATATCCAAGAGCTATTTTTAAAGGCATTATACCAAATTTAGATAGTAATAAAATTACTTCCGAAGGTATTATTTTAGCTATCAATGGAAAAATAAAAATTCATGGTGTGAGTCAATCAATCAGTTTGAAAGGAAAATTTAAAAAAATAGACAATGCTATTCAGATCACAACTGATTTTGAATTAGATACTGACGACTTTAAAATAAAAATTCCAAGTATCATTTTGCCTAAAATTTCTAAAAAAGTCAAAACTCATATTGATTTAATTTTAGAATAGAATTGTTACAATAAACAATCCTTTAGTGCTTTTTCCAAATTAGTAAATTGAAATTGAAATCCCGTTTTCTCTATTTTATCAGAAGCTACTCTCCTACCTTTTAAGACTAATTGTGCCATTTGGCCTAAAGCCAATTGCAATACAAAAGCCGGAACATTAGGCAACCAAATTCTATAACCAAGTACTTTGGCTAAAGTAGCAGAAAAACTAGCATTGGTAGTTCCATCATTTACAGCAGCATTGTATGGTCCTTGCATCTCCAAATTCGTGATTGCAGCTAAATAAATTCGACACAAATCATCGATATGAATCCAAGGCATGTATTGTTTTCCAGAGCCTATTGCACTGCCTAATTTATATTTAAATAAGGGAACAAGCTGTTGCAAAACGCCTTCTCCTTTACCTAAAACTAATCCTGTCCTAATTTGCACTGTTCGAATGCCTAAATCGTGAATAGGCACAGTAGCCGATTCCCATTTTTGGCAAACCGTTCCTAAAAAATCTGAAGCTGCTGGAGTAGTTTCTGAACAAACCAGTTCATCAGTTATAGCACCATAAATCCCAACACCAGAGGCCGAAATGAAGGCATCGAGTTGTTTATTATTTTTTTGTAAACAAGCATACAATAGCTGAGTCGATTTTTCACGACTATCCAAAATCGCTTTCTTTCGAGCCGTTGTCCATCGCTTAGCGCCAATATTTTCCCCTGCTAAATGAATTACATAATCAGCATTCAAAATGGCTTGTTCATCAATTGTTCCCGCATCAACATCCCATTGAAAGTACGAAATACCATCCGAATTCGTATTAACAGAACGACTCAAAATCGATACTGAAAATCCGTTTTCTAAAAGGAGTTGTGTCAATTTTTTACCAATAAATCCAGTCCCTCCCGTCAATACAACATTTTTTTTCATAACCGAATCTTTTATTCATTTTGATTTCATTACAAATATAAACAAATATTTTGTTTAACTTTTTTATTATTTTGTTAAACATTTTATATCTTTATACTCTAATTTGAAAACGAATTGAAAATGGCTACTAAAAAATCAACCTTGACAAAAGACAAAATAGTTTCACTGTTCATGCAAGACACGCTTGAAAACAACGAAAAACCGAAGTCAGTATATCATTTTGCCAAAGCAAATGGATTGACTGAAGCAGAGTTTTACAACTTCTTTGGCGGGATTGAAGGAGTAGAAAAAGAAATTTTCAATCTCTTTTTAGAAAAAACTTTGGATTTACTAAATAAAGACAAAGACTATGAATACTATGACATGAAAAGTAAAATGCTAAGTTTTTATTTTACTTTTTTTGAATTACTAACCGCTAACCGCAGTTATGTTGTGTTAAGTTTGAAAGAAAACAAAAATCCATTACTAGGATTAATGCAATTATCTGGCTTAAGAAATGGTTTTAAAGATTTTGTAAGTGGAATTATCTCAGACGAATACCGATTGAAACAAGAGAAATTTCAACAAATTCAAGAAAAAGCCTTGCAAGAATCGGCTTGGTTCCAGCTATTGATGACCATGAAATTCTGGTTAGACGATAGCTCTACCTCTTTTGAAAAAACGGATCTTTTTATTGAAAAATCGGTAAAAGCATCTTTTGAATTAATGAATACCGCTCCGTTAGAAAGCCTAATTGATTTTGGGAAATTCCTATTCAAAGAAAAAATACAACACAACTAAATGAAAACTATCGATTATATTCCTACTTCTAAAATAGAACGTGCGAGCAAATTAGTACAGACTGGTGCCAAAGTGGGAGTCAATTATTTGAAATACTATGGCGAAAAAGTAGTCAACCCAACTTTAAATCGGGACAAGCTAAACGAAGACAATGCCGAAGATATTTATGATGGACTAAAAAGTCTAAAAGGAAGTGCCTTGAAAGTAGCGCAAATGTTGAGTATGGACAAAAGTTTCTTACCTCAAGCTTATGTAGAAAAGTTCTCATTGTCTCAATTTTCGGTGCCGCCTCTATCAGCACCTTTGGTTTTGAAAACATTCAAATCGAACTTAGGCAAAACACCTTATGAAATCTTTGACGAATTCAATCCTAATTCGGTAAACGCAGCGAGTATTGGACAAGTGCATTTGGCAGTAAAAGACAATAAAAAATTAGCCGTAAAAATTCAGTATCCTGGTGTAGCGAATAGCATTTCGTCTGACTTGGCTTTGGTGAAACCGATTGCCATTCGAATGTTCAATTTGCAAGGCAAAGATTCAGACAAATATTTTAAAGAAGTTGAAGACAAGTTAATTGAAGAAACCAACTATTTGTT
Organism: uncultured Flavobacterium sp.; assembly: GCA_964579755.1. Taxonomy (GTDB): domain Bacteria; phylum Bacteroidota; class Bacteroidia; order Flavobacteriales; family Flavobacteriaceae; genus Flavobacterium. The sequence goes on along the minus strand of CAZOHO010000020.1, from coordinate 5,575 downwards.
AGAACTGAAACAAAGTCAGGAAGTAGTAGCCGCTTGTTCAAAAATAGACCATTTAGTTTTTCCAAATTACTATCCTGAATATTCTTCGGAACGAATCATCACCATGGATTGGATGACGGGATTACACCTGTCTGAATTTACCAAAGAAAATACGAACGCTAAAGTTGGTAATCAATTGGGGCAAGCACTTTGGGATTTTTATATGTACCAAATTCATGTGTTGCGCAAAGTACATGCCGACCCGCATCCGGGGAATTTCTTGATTAACGAAAATCAGGAATTAGTGGCTTTGGATTTTGGATGTATGAAAGCCATTCCGAACGACTTTTATATTCCCTATTTTGAATTGGTTAAAAAAGAAATCATTGATAATAAAGCGCTTTTCAGTGAAAAACTATTCGAATTAGAAATCTTACGCACCGACGATACACCAGAAGAAGTGGCTTATTTCACTTCAATGTTTTATGATTTATTGACATTGTTTACAAAACCTTTTCAATCGGAAACTTTTGATTTTTCAGACGAGGTATTTTTTCAAAATATTGCGCAATTAGGAGAACGATTTGCAAACGACACTAATCTAAGAAAAATGAACGGTAACCGAGGTTCTAAACATTTTATCTACATGAATCGAACTTTCTTTGGTTTATACAATTTATTGTTTGATTTAAAAGCCAATATTGTAGTCAGTAACTACCAGAAGTACCAATAATGAAGAAAGAATTAACCGATATAGAAAAAGACCGCGTCATTGAAATGGCTTGGGAAGATAGAACCACATTTGATGCTATTCAACTACAATTTGGGTTAAAAGAACAAGAAGTGATTGACCTCATGCGTGCTGAAATGAAACCTTCGAGTTTTAGAATGTGGCGTGCTAGAGTACAAGGGAGAAAAACAAAACACGAAAAATTACGTGATTTTAGAGAAGGACGTTTTAAATGCAGTCGTCAACGACAAATAAATAACAATAAAATAGCGAAACGCTAAACCATTACAAAATGAAGAAAATACTAATCATTGGCGGAAGCAAAGGAATAGGCAATGCTATTTTACTCCAACAATTAGAAAGCAATACGGTATATACCATAAGTAGAAACGCGCCAGAAATAACGCATCCCAATCTGACGCATTTTTCGTTAGATGTTTTACAAGATACACTTCCTGAAATTGAAAGTTTGGATAGTTTAATTTATTGCCCAGGTTCTATTACGTTAAAACCTATCGGGAATTTGAGCATTAACGATTTCAGAAATGATTTTGAAATCAATGTAATTGGAGCGGTAAAAGTGATTCAGAAATACTTGTCCGTTTTGAAAAAAGGCAACCAACCTTCTATCCTATTGTTTAGTACGGTAGCAGCCAAATTAGGTATGCCTTTTCACGCGAGTATCGCTACCGCAAAAGCGGGCGTGGAAGGATTGGTAAAATCATTGGGTGCCGAATTAGCCTCGAGCATTCGCATTAATGCCATTGCACCTACTATTACAGATACGACTTTGGCTTCGGGAATTTTGAGAAATGACCGAATGAAAGAAAACATGGTAGAACGCCATCCTATGAAAGGCTATTTACAACCCGAAGAAGTAGCCAATATGGCTGACTTTTTGATTTCTGAAAAAGCAAAATCCATTTCAGGACAAACATTCGAAATGGATTATGGTATTGTCAGCTTTAAAATTTAATAAACACCTCAAAAATACTAAATGAAAAACTACGAAAAAAAAGAAGAATACAATACCCAAGTTACTGAAATTTTATCCGATAATTACAAAACTATAATTGAAAATTTAGGCGAAGATGTCACTCGTGAAGGGCTTGAAAAAACACCTGAAAGAGTAGCTAAAGCCATGCAATATTTAACCCACGGTTACGGTTTAAATCCTTTAGAAATATTAAAATCAGCTTTGTTTACCGAAGATCATCAGCAAATGATTGTAGTCAAAGACATTGAAGTCTATTCGATGTGCGAACACCATATGTTACCCTTTTTTGGAAAAGCACACGTGGCTTATATTCCCAATGGAAAAATTGTTGGCTTGAGTAAAATTCCTCGTATTGTAGATGCGTTTGCACGTAGAATGCAGGTTCAAGAACGATTGACAGACCAAATTAAAGATTGTATTCAAGCTGCATTAGAACCTCTTGGAGTGGCGGTTGTGATAGAAGCACAACACATGTGCATGCAAATGCGTGGCATTCAAAAACAAAATTCAGTAACAACTACTTCCTCGTTTACTGGAGCTTTTGAAAAAGACAAAACACGTAAAGAATTCATCAGCTTAATTTCAAATAAATTGAGCTAAATAATAATTGTTTTTTAGGTTAAAGTTAGGTTGGAAACTCCCGAAAAACTAGTCAAGTTTGTCGGGAGTTTTTTTATGAAATTATTTTAAAATACCAGCTTTATAAGTAGCAATAGCTCGGTCTCTTGCCATAGCGTGATCCACCATGGGCTGACCATACCCCAAATCAAATTCTTTAATCCATTGACGAATATAAATTCCTTTTTCGTCAAATTTTTTCTGTTGGATATCTGGATTAAACACTCTAAAATAAGGAGCCGCATCACAACCTGTTCCAGCTGCCCATTGCCAATTCCCTACATTAGCAGCCATTTCGTAATCCAATAATTTTTCGGCAAAATAGGCTTCGCCCCATTGCCATTCAATTAGCAAATGCTTGCAAAGAAAACTCGCTACTACCATACGCACTCGGTTGTGCATATAGCCTGTTTCATTCAGTTGACGCATTCCAGCATCGACCATTGGGTAACCTGTTTTCCCTTCGCACCAACGTTTAAAATCATCTTCGTCATTACGCCATTCAATACCATCATAAGCCGACTTAAAATTCCTATTTTGTACTTTAGGAAAATGATAGAGAATTTGCATGAAAAATTCCCTCCAAATTAATTCGCTCAAGAAAACGGCATTCTTCTTCACTGCCCAATTCACTAATTTACGAATGCTAACAGTGCCAAAACGCAAATGAGGAGACAAATACGAAGTACTATCTAAGGCTGGAAAATTACGAGTTTCGTGGTAATTAGCAACCAATTTTAAATTGTGTGGTTTTACCTTAATCGGACTAGTTGTAAAACCAATTTGTTCCAAACTAGGAAAATCAAATTCGCTTTTGAAAAAATTAGAAAAATACGGTACCGCATCAAATTCTGGTACTGGTGCGATAGATTTATATTTTTCTATCCATTTGTTTTTAAAAGGAGTATATACGGTATAAGGCAATCCATCTGCTTTCACAATCTCGGCTTCTTCAAAAATAACTTGATCTTTGGTAGCCGAAACTTTAACCTCTTTAGATAACAACAATTTCGTAACAGCCGTATCGCGTTGAATGGCATTCGGTTCGTAATCTTTATTCCAAAATACTTCTTGAATAGCATATTCTTGCAATAAAAACTCCCAAACTTGAAACGGTTTTCCTTTTTTTACCAAAAGAGAACTACCAAATTCTTTCAGTTGGGTGTTTATTTTAGAAATTGATTCATGAATAAAACCAACTCTTGGATCATTATTGGGTAAACGCTCCAAAATAGTTTCGTCAAAAATAAAAAGTGGAATTACTGGATATTGAGATTGTAAGGCTTGATACAAACCTACATTATCTTCTAATCGTAAATCACGTCGAAACCAGAAAAAAGAAACTTTTTGTTTTGTCATTCTTACTTATTAAATAATTCGTCCACCTTCACTTTTCGATAATCGAAAATGGTTTTCAATTTATTTTTGACTACCAAAGTATTCATAATGCGTCCGATGAAGCCTAAAGGCAAAGCATAATGCACCAAATCGATCATTAAAACACCGTTTTCAGTAGCTTCAAAAAAGTGTTTGTGGTGCCATAAGGTATAGGGGCCAAAACGTTGTTCATCAATAAAATAGCTATAATCTTTAACGAAGGTAATTTCGGTTACCCAAGGCAATTTAATTCCAAAAAGTGGCGACACTTTGTATTGGATGATTTGACCTGCGTACATGTTTTTTTCATCAAAATCTGTGATTTCAAAACCCATAGATTCAGGGGTAATTTTTTGCAAATTCCTTGGACTGGAAAAGAAAGCCCAACATTCTTCTAAACTAGCATTGACATGCTGCTCTATTTTTTTAGTATATACCTTCATCTTAAATTTTATAATATTTGAATGGAACAAACAACATTCCGAAGCACTCACCGTGTTCTTTCCCTAAATGTTTATGGTGTACTTTATGTGCTTTACGCAAACCAATTAAATACTTGTTATTGGTATTTTTAAACCACTTAAAGCGTTGATGAATCAAAACATCGTGTATCAAAAAATAACACAGACCATAGAACATAATTCCAAGGCCTATGAAGAATTTATAATTCAACCCACCTTCAACACCAAAATAAAAAAGAGTAATACTTGGAATAGCAAAAATGACAAAGAAAACGTCATTGCGTTCAAAAATACCCGCATATTTAGGCTGATGATGATCTTCGTGAAAATACCACATAAAGCCGTGCATTACAAACTTATGCGTACACCAAGTAACACATTCCATCAATAAAAAAGTACCTAAGAAAATCAGAAAAAACTGGATTTCATTCATTGTCATTACAATTATATATTAAACTAATTTTAATTTATACGTCACAAAAGACTGTGCTAACAAACCTGCTTTGGTATAATTAGAAACTCGGATTCGAGCCGTACCAATTTTATGACTTGGCGTTTTTTCTAATTTATTCAACAACTTTTTATAATATACATAAGCCGTATAAACGCCAAATTTAGCTTCCATTGGTAATTTGGTAATACCCTGAAAAGCCACTTTAAAATCGTCTTCTATTTCGCTAATGATAGCCTGTTTTGCTGTTTCGTCAAACGAATTCAAATCGACACCCGGAAAATAAGTACGGTTTAGCACCAAATTATCGTCTTTCAAATCTCTAAGAAAATTTACTTTTTGGAAGGCCGATCCCAAACGCATGGCTTCGTCTTTCAATAAATTATATTTCTCAGTATCACCATCTACAAATACTTTCAAACACATCAAGCCCACTACATCAGCTGAACCATAAATATATTCCTCGTATTCTTCTTTGCTATGATATTCGGTTTTTACCAAATCCAATTTCATGCTTTTCAAAAAAGCCTGAATCAAATCGTCTGAAATATTATAGCGTTTTACCGTAATTTGAAACGAATTCAAAATAGGATTCAAACTAATTCCTGAATTGAATGCTTTGTAATATTCCGCTTCAAAATCGTTAATCAAAGTTTCTTTTTCATATCCATGAAAAGAATCTACAATTTCATCTGCAAAACGAACAAAACCATATACGCTATAAATAGCCTCTCTTATGCTTGGCGAAAGCATATAGACTGCTAATGAAAATGAAGTGCTATAATTTTTGGTTACTAGCTTACTACACTTAAAAGATACGTCGTCAAATAACTGCTTCATGTTATGCTTTTGAAAGTTGTTTATTAATTAATTCTGAAACCAATTTTCCTGAAATTAAAGCTGGGGGAACGCCTGGTCCAGGAACAGTCAACTGACCTGTAAAAAAGAGATTTTCTACTTTT
>CAZOHO010000019.1:3880-19966 GCA_964579755.1 uncultured Flavobacterium sp. | reverse complement strand
GAATAGCCCGGCCTGTCATGGCGAGGCAACGAAGCCAACAGGGAACGCCATAAAATCATATCCCTTTGAATTATTTGTCACACAATAGATTGTAAATCAGATATTTATTTTATATATTTATATTTATTAATTACCAGGAGACTCCTACTCTCTTCATTTAATCCCCAAGCCGAAAATTTTTCAATTGAAAAGCAGATTGCAATAGCAGTAAGCTTTTAAGTTATTGTTTTTAATTTTAAATGGTGAAAAATGAGGGATTACAAATACATTCTATTCTTTAATGAAATAGGAATAAGCGCTATTACCGAAGTGGGCGGAAAAAATGCTTCGCTTGGTGAAATGTACAACCAACTCAATCCTATTGGGATTCAAATTCCGAATGGATTTGCGATTACCGCTGAAGGATATCGGCTATTTCGAAAAGAAAATCAGTTAGAAAAGGTACTGGATGATTTATTTCAATCTTTAGATACGGAACACTTTGCTAACCTGTCCCATATAGGAACAACTGCACGGGAACGAATTCTTTCTGCCCGAATACCGCAAATTATTGAATCCGAAATCAAGAAAGCGTATCACGCTTTGAGCCAACAATGCGGACTTACTTCGCTTAATGTAGCTGTGAGGAGTAGCGCTACATCGGAAGATTTACCCTCAGCTAGTTTTGCAGGACAAATGCAATCTTTTTTGAATATTTCTGGAGAAGATCAATTGATTGATGCCGTGCAACATTGTTTTGTGTCTTTGTTTACAGATCGCGTTATCAAATACCGATACGATATGGGATTTCAGGATTTGGATATTGCCATTTCTGTGGGAGTACAACAAATGGTGCGAAGCGACAAATCGGCTTCGGGAGTTGCTTTTACTATTGATCCTGATTCTGGGTTTGAGAATACTATTATTATAAATGGAATTTGGGGACTCGGCGAAAACATTGTTCAAGGCACTGTTACACCAGACGAGTGGATAGTTTTCAAACCTACATTGGAAAACGAAAAATGGAATCCAATCCTAAAAAAACATTGTGGCAAAAAAGAGTTTACTATGATTTATAATGAAATAGAAAAAGAAATTTCAGCCACCAATACTATTGTCAACACAACAACCTCTTTAGAAAAACAAAATCGGTTTTCATTGAGTGACACTGAAGTGATTCAGCTAGCTCGTTGGTGCTACTCCATTGAGAAGCATTACAAAAAGGCGATGGACATTGAGTGGGCAAAAGACGGCACCAATAACCAACTCTATATTGTACAAGCACGACCAGAGACAATCCATAACAAACCCCATTCGCAGGTTAGAAAAATGTACACCTTACTTGAAAAAGGGAGTGTTTTATGCAAAGGAATTGCTTTAGGAGATAAAATCACTTCGGGTAAGGCACGTATTGTAAACAATGCTCAAGAAGGCCACTTGGTACAAGAAGGAGAAATTATTGTAACTGATTTGACCAATCCCGATTGGGATCCAATTATGAAAAAAGCAGCTGCTATTGTGACCAATAAAGGAGGGCGTACTAGCCATACCGCAATTGTCGCAAGAGAATTAGACACAGTAGCCGTTGTGGGTTGTGGAGATGCTACAACTACAATAAAAAACGGACAAAAAATTACAGTATCCTGTGCCGAAGGAAAAGAAGGAGTCATTTATAACGGCATATTGAGTTGGAAAACTACGGAACAAGACTTTAGTCGGTTGAAACTACCTGAAACAGCACCCATGCTCATTCTAGCAGATCCTGAAAAAGCCTTTGAATTAAGCCGTTATCCAAATCAAGGTGTGGGTTTGATGCGAATGGAGTTTGTTATTTCGAATACCATAAAGATACATCCGCTGGCTTTATGCGAACCAGAAAAAATTACTAATCAAGATACGATTGCTCAAATAGCAGCACTAACCAAAAGCTACGCTGACCCAAAAGATTATTTTGTAACACAACTAGCCGAAGCTGTAGCTACTGTAGCCTGTGCCTTTTATCCAAAGGAGGTGATTGTACGAATGAGTGATTTTAAAAGTAATGAATATACCAACCTCATCGGAGGTAGTTATTTTGAGCCTGACGAAGAAAATCCGATGATTGGCTTTAGAGGAGCTTCAAGGTATTACAGTAATTTTTACCGAAAAGGTTTTGCATTAGAAAGCCAAGCCATGAAAAAAGTGCGGGATGAAATGGGACTTACTAATGTAAAGTTAATGATTCCGTTTTGCCGAACTGTTGAAGAAGGAGAAAATGTACTTACTGAAATGGCTAAAAATGGATTAGTTCAAGGAATTAATGGATTGCAAATATATGTTATGATAGAAATACCCAGCAATGTTCTTTTGGCAGATGAATTTGCGAAACTCTTTGATGGATTTTCAATTGGTTCCAACGATCTAACGCAACTCACTTTAGGGCTAGACCGAGACTCTTCGCTAGTGAGTTATTTATTTGACGAAGAAAACGCCGCGGTACAATCGTTAATCAAAGAAACGATTCGAGTAGCCAAACGATTTGAAATAAAAGTGGGTTTATGCGGTCAAGCACCGAGTGACCTTCCTCACTTTGCTCAATTTTTGGTTGCTGAAGGTATTGATAGTATTTCATTTACCCCAGACGCATTACTAAAAGGCATTGAAAATATTTTGGAAGCAGAGAAAAAATTAAAAAAAATCACATCTAAAACTATTTAAATTATGGAAACACCATTCAAAAACAAAGTAGCACTCATCACAGGCGGAACTTCTGGAATTGGTAAAGCAACAGCAATTGCTTTTGCAAAAAAAGGGGCAAAAGTGGTTGTTGTAGACAAAAATGAAGATTCACAAGCTCTTTCTTCCATTAAAAAAATAGCAGAAAAAATGCTATTTATTCAATGTGATGTATCCAATTCGACAGAAGTCAAATTAATGATTGAAAAAACAATTGCTACGTTTGGACGTCTGGACTATGCTTTTAATAATGCAGGTATCGAAGGTCGGGTGGCCATTACCGCAGATTGTTCTGAAGAAAACTGGGACAATACATTAAACATCAACTTAAAAGGAATTTGGCTTTGCATGAAATACGAAATTCCCGAAATGCTTAAACACCATAAAGGAGTAATTATTAATTGTTCTTCTGTAGCTGGATTGGTGGGATTTTATGGCTCTCCTGCTTATGTAGCTTCTAAACACGGCGTAATTGGCTTAACCAAAACGGCTGCTTTGGAATATGCTAAAGAAGGCATTAGAATAAATGCCGTTTGTCCTGGAATTATTGATACACCAATGATTGACCGAGTAACCAAAAATAACAAAGAAACCGAAAAACAATTTGCAAAAATGGAACCTGTAGGGAGATTTGGTTCACCAGAAGAAATTGCCAATGCAGTAATTTGGATGTGTTCAGAAGAAGCTTCATTTGTAACAGGACATCCAATGGTTATTGATGGTGGTTTTGTGGCTCAATAAAATTATGTAATTTTAAGTTTTATAATGGTCAACACAATACTATATGTTTGTATCAGAAAAAAATAATCTTCCTTTCAAGTCGGTCCAACTCGTACATAGTGGGGACGATTATTTTTCTAGATTAGAACGAATTATTAATGATGCTGTTACCGAAATCCATATCCAGACGTATATTTTTGACAATGACGCAACAGGCAAACGCATTCTTTTGGCTTTAGAAGAGGCACTAAAACGTCAAGTTAAAGTGTATCTTTTATTGGATGGCTTTGGCTCCCTTTCTTTTCCAAATGAAATTAGTAAGGAATTCCGACAAGCTGGAGGACATATCCGTTTTTTTTCTCCCTTATTTTCTGCCAGCTCTTTTTACATCGGAAGGAGACTGCATAAAAAAGTAGTGGTAGCTGATGGCAAAGTAGCTTTAATAGGCGGAATTAATATTGCTAACCGATACCAAGGAACTTCGGTTGAAAGACCTTGGTTGGATTTTGCCATTGAAATCAACAGCCCGATTGCAAAAGATATTCAATCCCATTGCAAAGCCAATTATAGCAAAAAGAAAAATGCTTTGCGAAAAACAATCTCTCCAATCTTTGACGCTGAAGAAAAAGTAACGATACAAATTCTTCAAAATGATTGGTTAAATAGAAAGAGTGAAATTTCAGAAGCCTACATCCAAGCAGTTAGTGAAGCTAAAGAAAAAGTGATTATAGTAGGAAGTTATTTTCTTCCTGGTCGAAAATTAACCAATGCATTATTAGAAGCTTCAAAAAGCAAGGTAAAAATCCAATTAATTCTTTCAGGGGTTTCTGATTTGCCAATGACCCGCAGGGCTAGTTGCTATTTATATTCTAAATTATTGAAGCACAACATTGAATTGTACGAATGGAACCAATCGGTCTTACACGGAAAAGCGATGGTAGTTGATGGTTCTTGGTCTACAATTGGTTCTTTTAATCTCAACAACTTAAGTTCTTATGCTAGCATTGAAATGAATGTTGGAATTGAATCTCCTGCTTTTGCTGCCCTTTTTGAAGAAGAATTGCAACAGATTCTTTTACAATGCCAAAAAATAACCCCTGAATCATTTCAAACGAGAAATACGATTAGTTCTAAAATCAATAATGCTCTATCTTATTATATTACAAGAGGCATCGAAATTATTGTAACCTATCTTCCTTACAAAAGGTTCAATCATTCTTAACTATTATATTTTTTCGACAAACTACCGAAAAATCCGACACAAAACAACGCAAATTACTGATAATCAATAATTAATAATTGTATATTTGAGAAGTCATTTCTTACTAAAATTAATTCGTTGATGTATGAAGACTCTTTCTAAAATACTAGATCTTATCACTATTTTATTAATTGAGATTGGCGAACTCTCTTTTTTTGGATGGCGTTTCTTTAAAGAGACTTTCAATCGCCCATTTGAATTCAAAGAATTTATAAAACAGTGTTTTTACATGGGTAATCGTTCTTTATTATTAGTGGCAGTAACAGGCTTTATTATTGGTTTAGTTTTTACACTACAATCAAGACCAACATTACAAGAATTTGGAGCGGTCTCTTGGATGCCGTCTATGGTGAGTATCTCAATAATTAGAGAAATTGGTCCTATCATTACAGCATTAATTTGTGCAGGGCGAATTGGATCTGGGATTGGAGCTGAGTTAGGATCTATGCGTGTAACTGAACAAATTGATGCTATGGAAGTTTCAGGGACTAACCCTTTCAAATATCTAGTGGTTACGAGAATTATGGCTACTATTTTTATGTTACCCATTCTAGTAATCTTTGGAGATGCAATTGCTATTTATGGTTCTTATTTAGTTGAAAATATTAAAGGAAATGTTTCTTTTTTACTGTATTACAATCAGGTTTTCGATTCGTTAGAATTTAGCGATTTGATTCCTGCTACTATAAAAACATTTTTTTTTGGCTTTGCCATAGGATTAGTAGGTTGTTTTAAAGGATATTATTGTAAAAAAGGAACCGCAGGTGTAGGTCTCGCTGCTAATTCAGCAGTAGTTTTTACTTCGATGTTACTATTTGTAATTGATTTTGTAGCTGTTTTTGTAACTGATATTTTTTATGATTTATAAATTATGAGCAAAAGCAATCCTATTATCGAAATTAAAAACTTAAAAAAAAGTTATGGTTCAAATTGCGTTTTGAACGGCTTTAATATGATTTTGAACGAAGGGGAGAATTTAGTCATAATGGGGAAATCCGGTTCAGGGAAATCCGTAATGATTAAATGCCTAATTGGATTGGAAGAAGCCGATAGTGGAACGATTACTATAATGGGGCAGGAAATAAGCAAACTAACCCAAGAAAAATTAGATGAACTAAGAACCGAAGTTGGTTTTCTTTTTCAAGGAAGCGCTTTGTATGATTCGATGACTGTTAGAGAAAATTTAGAATTCCCGTTGAGGCGTCACACTAAAAAATTTGGATACATTAAGGACACAAGCCCACTAGTTATGGAGGCTTTGAACAATGTAGGATTAGGCCATACAATAGATTTAATGCCCGAAGAACTTTCGGGAGGAATGAAACGAAGGGTAGCCTTGGCAAGAACATTAATTCTACAGCCCAAAATTATTCTTTATGACGAACCCACAACAGGATTAGACCCTATTACAGCCAAAGAAATTTTATTATTAATGAAATCCATTCAAGAAAAATACAATACCTCAGCCATTATCATCACACACGATGTGGATTGTGCTAGAGTAATTTCAAACAGGATGATTTTATTGGTTGATGGAATTAATTATGCCGAAGGAACCTTTGAAGAGTTATCCGAGTCAAGCGATACTAAAATACAAGCCTTTTTTAAATAAAAACAAAAATGGAAAAAACAACTGGACAAAAAATACAGTTAGGACTATTCGTCATTATTGGCTTATTACTTTTTGTGTTGGCAGTTTATTTTATTGGCGATAAACAAAAAATGTTTGGAAAAACAAATCATTTAACCTGTGTATTCAATAATGTCAACGGATTACAATTAGGAAATAATGTTCGGTATTCTGGAGTCAATGTAGGAACTGTTCGCTCCATTGAAATGATTAGCGACACTGTTATAAAAGTAGATATGATTATTGACAAAAGTATTTTTAGCTACATCAAAAAAAATGCTATAGCCATAATTGGTTCTGATGGATTAGTAGGTAATCGAATTATCAATATCCTACCTAGAAAAGAGGATTCTCCTTCCGTTCAAGCTGGAGATGCAATTAAATCAATCAACAAAGTCAATACCGACGATATGTTAAACACCTTAGAAATTACTAATAAAAACGCAGCTTTACTCACTACCGATTTACTGAAAATTACCACGCAAATAAACGAGGGTAAAGGAACTATTGGTCTTTTAATTAAAGACTCTGCAATAGCCAATGAAATAAAATCGACAGTATATAACTTAAAAAAAACCAGCCAAGGAACTACTGCATTAATAGATAAAGCAAACCAAATCGTAAGGAATTTAGACCAGAAAAACAATCTGATTGGTGTTTTAAGAGATACTGCGGTAGCTTCAAAAATCAGAAACACTATTGTCAATATGGATCAATCAAGTAAAAAAATAAATTCTGTAGTCCAACATTTGGATGCAACTATACTCAATATAAAAGCAGGCAAAGGCGCTCTTAATTACTTGTCGAATGACCCTAAATTAGTTCGGAAAATAGATTCAACAATGACCAATATAACTACAGCTAGTTCTCGCTTAAGCGAAGATTTAGAAGCTTTACAACATAATTTCCTCTTTAGAGGATATTTTAAAAAACAAGAAAAAGCAAAACTTAAAAATAAAAAAGCAACAGAGACTTCAACAGAAAAAGATAAAAAATACTAAAAACATCATGATAACAATAGAAAAATTAGGCATTCTACTAAGCCCTACCGACCTTGATTTTGAAAATAATGGTGTTTTCAATGCAGGAATTTATCAAGAAGGCAATATCCTTCATATTTTATATCGTGCGGTAGAACACGGCAACTTCTCTACCATCGGATATGCCAAAACGGAAGGACCTCTTAGCATTATTGAACGAAATGAAAAACCACTAATTCAACGTGATTTTGACTACGAAAAACACGGAGTTGAAGACCCACGAATTGTAAAAATTGAAGATACCTATTACATCACTTATACTGCTTACGATGGAGTAAATGCGATGGGTGCTTTAGCTACGTCAAAAGATTTAATCCATTTTGAAAAGCACGGTATCATTACACCACACGTTAATTACCAAGAATACGAAGATTATGTAAACTGCTGTGGAGAGAGCAAACTAAATCCTAAGTACCATCAATATTACAATCTTTTTGCACAAATAGGATTAGTAGATGACGAGTTTCGTTTACTTAGAGATAAAGATATTGTGTTGTTTCCAAGAAAGGTAAATGAGAAATTTGTATTACTACATCGCATTTGGCCAGGAATTCAAATCGTACAATTTGAAGATTGGAAAGAACTAACCAAACCATTTTGGGAAGATTATCTTAAAAATTTAAACGATTATATTGTACTTGATCCAAATGATCCATTTGAGGTAGATTATATTGGTGCAGGTGGCCCTCCTATCGAAACTGAATTTGGGTGGTTACTTATTTATCATGGTGTTCAAGAAACTGTTACAGGAAAAATATACCACGCCAAAGCAGCCTTGCTTCAATTGGACAAACCTGAAATTGAATTAGCTAGACTACCCTACCCACTCTTCTCACCGTCTAAATCTTGGGAAATTGAAGGTGTTGTAAATAACGTCGTTTTCCCGACAGGGCATGCGGTATTTGGAGACGACCTTTATATCTATTACGGTGTTGCAGACAGACACGTTGCCGTTGCAAAATGCAACCTTAACGAATTACTTACTGAATTAAGAAAACAACCCTAAATATGAGGTAATTATGAAATTTGATACAGGAATAAAAATGATATTAGTGAGTTCTTATCCGTCTCGTGAGTGTGGATTAGCCACTTTTTCGAACGATATTGTTGAGGCGGTTGCCAATGTTTTTGGAGATACTTTACCTATTGAAGTTTGTGCCTTAGAAAATGAAGGTCAGAAATTTGAATACAGCGAAGAAGTAAAATACACTTTGTCAACCTCAAGAATTGACGATTATCGATTGGTTGCCGAGAAAATCAACGAACGAAACGATATTGGGTTGGTTTGTATTCAACACGAATTTGGGCTATTCGGAGGAGAATATGGCGACTATATATTGTCATTTATCCTAGCGTTAAACAAACCAATTATTACTGTATTTCATACCGTATTACCTAACCCAGATGACAAACGAAAAAAAGTAGTCCATGCCATTGCTGACCTATCTGACAGAATAGTTGTACTTACCAAAAATTCTCAAAATATATTGATTCAGGATTATGAAGTACTATCGGCAAAAACAGTTATAATTCCGCATGGAAATCATACTGTACTCTGGGAACAAAAGGAAAAATTAAAAAACGAATTTAATTTTTCTGATAGAATTGTCATGTCCACCTTTGGGTTAATCAGCGAAAATAAAGGGATTGAAACCGTACTATATGCCCTTCCTGAAATTGTGAGTTGCTATCCCGAAGTGGTGTATTTAGTTATAGGCAAAACACATCCTGAAATTCTTCGCCGAGAAGGAGAAAAATACCGTGATTCACTTATTGAAATTGTCAAAAAACAAAACCTTGAAAACAATGTAATCTTTGTCAACGAGTATTTGGAATTAAAAGAATTACTAGATTATTTAACACTTTCTGAAATCTATTTATTTTCATCCAAAGATCCTAACCAAGCCGTAAGTGGTACCTTTGCTTATGCTATGAGCTGTGGTTGTGCTATAATTTCTACTCCTATTCCACATGCCAAAGAAGCACTGCATCACGAAAACGGAATTCTATTAAATGGATTTGACCAATCAGACGAATTTCAAGATGCCATATTTCGTTTGATAAAAGATAACGAAACGCGTATTGCAATGGGCAAAAATGCTTTTGCAACTTCTAGCGCAACCTCTTGGAAAAATATCGCCATTCAATACCGATTGTTATTTGACCAACTAACCAATAGAGAAGACGATTTAAAATTTAATTTTCCTCCAATAAAATTAGACCATATTAAGAAATTAACTACCGATTATGGCATTCTACAATTTTCAAAATTTAGCCAACCCGATCCAGAGTCAGGATATACCTTGGATGATAACGCAAGAGCCTTAATCAATATGGTATTATACAATAAAGTGTATCCCAATGAGAACTGCTTAGAATTAGCCAGTACGTATCTCAATTTTATTGAAGGAATTCAAGAAGAAGATGGCTGGTTCAATAATTATAAAGATTTTGAAGGCCAATTAACTTCGCAAAATGGAGAAGTCAA
Source organism: uncultured Flavobacterium sp. (assembly GCA_964579755.1). Lineage (GTDB taxonomy): Bacteria > Bacteroidota > Bacteroidia > Flavobacteriales > Flavobacteriaceae > Flavobacterium. Next base: position 10,133 of record CAZOHO010000019.1, on the reverse strand, counting down.
TCTGGAGGACGCTAACGGAAGAGCGCTTTGGAGTTTAGGAATTGTTATTTCACATCGAGACACACTTCCTTTAGAAATGATTTCACGTGCAGTACAATGTTGGGACAAAGCCATTGAAAATATTGATAACATAAAATCGCCTAGAGCAATTGCTTATGCGATAAAAGGCTTATACCATTACTATTTGGCTTATAAAAATGAAGACATAAAGCTGACTATAAAAAAATTCGCGGATGAATTGTTACGACATTACGATATAAACTCTGGAGAAAACTGGTGTTGGTACGAAGATTATATGACCTATGCCAACAATGTACTGCCCGAAGCTATGATGTATAGCTATCTGATAACAGGCGATTTGAAGTACAAAAAAATTGCTCTAATTACTTTTGACTTCTTATTGTCTCACTATTTTATGAAAGGGCAATTGAAAGTCATTTCTAACCGTGGTTGGTTCAAAAAAGAAAATGAAAGAATCTTTTATGGAGAACAACCTATTGAAGTAGCCACTACAATTATCGCGTTGGATTTATTTTATGAAATCACACAAAATAAAAAGTACAAAGACCAACTACAATTGGCTTTTGTTTGGTTTTTAGGTAACAACCACTTAAAGCAAATCATGTATAACCCTGAAAATGGAGCTTCTTATGACGGATTAGAAGATACACATGTAAATATCAACCAAGGTGCTGAATCTACATTGTGCTTTTTCAAAGCCCGATTAATTATGGAAAAATACTCTGAATATAATTTGATGAATAGTTATCCCATTTTAAAAGAAGAACTAAGCCGTTTTTAAAACTTCAATTAGATAGTCAATGTCTTCTTTCGTATTGTAATGACTGAATGAAATGCGCAAACTTGGTTTAGTCAACTCATCAGGAGAAAGGATTTCGGCCAAAACGTGTGATGGATTACTGCTACCCGATTGGCAAGCACTCCCTCTTGAAACGGCAATGCCTTTGATGTCTAAATGAAATAACAACATTCCTGCTTTTTCGTCTGAAAGCGGAAGAATAATATTGATAATATTATAAAAACCATTTTCCGAACCAATTACTTTTGAATTTGGAAATACTTGAGCCAATTGACCAATGCAGTATTTTTTTAAATCCGAAATATACGCTCTTTCTGCGTCTAGATTAGCATAGGCCATTTCTAACGCTTTTGCCATTCCTGCTACTTGATAGATGGACTCGGTGCCGCCTCGCATTCCTTTTTCTTGTTCTCCACCCAATAACAGAGGTTGTAGTCCTGAATTTTTACGAATGAAAGCAAAACCGATTCCTTTTGGTCCATGAAATTTATGAGCGCTTGCCGAAATAAAATCAATTGGCAATGTTTTCAAATCAATTTCGGTCTTCCCAACAGATTGTACCGTATCGGAATGAAAAAGAGCGTTGTGTTCTTTGCAAATAATCGCTATTCGCTCTAAATCCAATACCACTCCTACCTCATTATTCACATGCATCAAACTCACTAAGGTGGTCACGTCTTGCGATAATAATTCAGCTAAATGTGTCACGTCGATACTTCCGTCTGGTTTTATAGCAACAAAATCAACTTGGATATCAAATTCTTTTTGCAAAGCCAAAGCAGGATACAATACCGCATGATGTTCTACTTTAGTAGTAATAATACGTTTAACCCCTAAATCTCGAACTGCTGAACGCAAAATCCAGTTATTGGCTTCTGTTCCTGAAGAAGTAAAAAAGATTTCTGAACCCACTACATTCAACTGCTTGGCTATTGATTTTCGTGAAAGTTCCAAAACGCTCTTGGCATTTCGGCCAAAGCTATGCGTTGAGGAAGGATTTCCGTAATCTTCTGTCATTAATCGAGTGATTTCTTGAATCACTTCCGGACGAATTGCAGTGGTCGATGCGTTATCTAAATATACTTTCTTCATAGGAGGCAAATTTATAAAATAACTTCACAAATAGTCCAATACTACTAATTAATTATCGATTTTTTGACTATTTTTGAGCCAAATATATGAATAATGAAAAGAGCATTATACGGCCTAATTATAGCAGTAGTATTCAATAGCTGTGACGACGGAAATTTAACCCAAGAAGTAATTAGTTTTGATACGGTAACCACGCAGAGTTGTAGTACTAACAATATTATTTATAAAATTAAAGGCCAGGAAGCATTACTAATTCAAATTCCTTCCAGCTCATTTACGAATGAACCAACCACCGTTGGCAATCCAACAATTATTGACATTAATAGTACCAATCGTGTAGTGTATCGTTTTTATAATGGTACTATATCTAGCAGTATGTTTTGCGAAACTATTCCGCCTTCCTCTCCTACCGTTACTGATGAATGGATAGCTACTGCTGGGAAAATTCAAATTACGACCACAGCCATTAAAACAACTAACGCAACTACAGGCAAAACAACTATTATAGGATACAACCATAACATAGTGTTTAAAAACATCACTTTTGCTAAACAAAACGGAACTCAGATCTATGAGACTTTTGCTTTTGGAGATTATACCCGAACTATTACCCCTTTGGTTTTTGGATTTGACGAAACCTTGGAACAATGCCCTACATCAAAACAAATTTATAATTACAATAGTAGTGAAGCATTAACCCTAGATAATATTGACACTAACTTGATTCAGAATCAAATTACCCCTTTAAATACGCCTAGAACAGCATTAATTGGAACAACAGCTAATAAATTAGTCTATCGTTTGTTTACCAACGGAATTGTAACCCCTAGTTATTTTTGCAATACTACCATCCCAACCACTCCGGCAATTAGTCAAGAATGGATTGCTGAGGCAGGAGTTGCAAACATAAAAGGTACGATAGAAGTTACCACTACAAATGTACTGAATACCTACACCCATCACATTGTTTTAAAGAAGGTGACTTTTGTTAAAGGAAATAATAATTTTACTCTAGGAGACAGCTATGTTTTAGGTGATTTAATCACTACAAATTAAACCCTTTTTGTAGCAGATTTTCAGCTACTAAAAAACATAAAAACGTCAGTATTTTTCAATCGAAATACTGACGTTTTTTTATGTGCAAAATCACCACTTAAATAAATGATTTTTACTTGCTATTTTGTTTAATATAAACTTCGGTTGCACCCAAACCATATTTTTGATAATTGGCATCTTGAAACGAAATGTTATCATAACGTCCTAACAAAAAATCCAACTCGGCTTTCAAAACTCCTTCGCCAACTCCATGGATAAAAACAATCTTAGGTATCCTATTTCGGATGGCAAAATCAAGATGCCTTTTTGCCGTTTCCGATTGCAAAGTTAAAATATCATAATTAGACATTCCGCGTTTATTAGGAACCAATTTTTCGATGTGTAAATCAAATTCTGGTACGCCAACTTCGCGTTTTTCTTTACGCTCTTTGACAAAACTTCTTGGTTTTGGAATCTCTTTTTCTTTTTTTATTTCACCTGAATTAAAACTTCTAATAGAATTCATTAAGTTACTGGAATCGTTTATTTTAATTAATTCATTGACAAAAAATGTCATCAAAAATCCATCCGTAGATTCAATCGTAACTTGCTCTCCTTTGACAGACAAAACTACTCCATTCACAGCTTCATCTAAAACCGAAACCTCATCTCCTTTACTGAACATCATCTTCGTTTTTATCTTGATTTTTACTTGGCGTTTTAGCACTCAGCCGCATCATTCCATACATGAAAATTGCAATTGCTCCCACCGTGATATAGACATTACTATTCGCTTTTTGTTGCTCATAAAAAGCAATCAAAAAAGCGACAAGCATCATCGGAATCATAATTTTTTTCATCATTCTAAATTTGGTTTTTCAAAAGTAAACAATTTAAAATAGCATCAAATTTATTCTTAAAAAGGTTTGGTATTTTTTCGTAAAATTGTAAAAACAAAACTGCTTTGAATTTAGAAAAATACATGTTCCCATGCATTAGTAAAACCCTCTTCGGAATAGAGTGTTTGGGCTGTGGTTTTCAACGTGCTTTAATACTCGTTTTGCAAGGCAATTTTGAAGCTGCTTTCAAGCTGTATCCTGCTATTTATTCTTGCCTTATTTTTATACTTTTTATCGGATTACACTTTGCTGATTCGAAGCGAAATTATAAAAAATCACTAACCGTTTTAGCTATCCTAAATGGCATTATTATGATTGGCGGATATTATTACAAACACTTTTTGTAGTTCCAATTAAGCAACAAATTGCAAATAAAGTAAAGCAACCGCCGCTATCGTCATTATGATTAATGCCGAAAAACCAAGAATATTAGACTTTCTACTATTCGTATATTGCCCCATTACCTTTTTGTTATTACAAATATGCAGAATAATAGCAATCAATACCGGCGCAGTCAACCCATACAAAATTGCTGTGTAAATTAAAGCCTTAATTGGAGAAATTCCTATGTAGTTTAGAGACAATCCTAAAACTAACGAAACAGCTATCACCGCATAGAAAGCCTTAGCTTCGTGAAATTTCTTGTCTAACCCTTGTTCCCAACCAAATGTCTCAGTAATAATATACGAGAGCGAACCACTCAAAACAGGTATAGCCAATAATCCCGTGCCAATAACTCCAATAGCAAAAAGTAAATAAGCTAAATTTCCCGCCAAAGGTTTCAACGCAATTGCAGCTTGTTCAACTGTATCAATTTGATGAATCCCACCATTATACAAAACTGTCCCTGTGGTTAAGATAATAAAATACATTACTAATCCCGAAAAAGTCATTCCGAAATCAACATCCTGCTTCATGTCGCTAATGATTTTTTTATCGACTACTAAGTGATTTTTATGTTTCATCTCTTCCACTTCCATAGTGGCTTGCCAAAAGAATAGATAGGGTGAAATCGTTGTCCCTAATATTCCTACCAATATACCCACAAACTCTTTGTTGAATTCTATATTTGGAACAAATGTATTTTTCACTATTAGCCCCCAATCTTGATCATATAAAAATGGAACTACTAAATACACCAAAAGCACAATACAGAGGTGTTTTAAAATTGCTGCAATTTTTAAATACGGCAAATAGATAATCAAAACCAATAACAGTACTGTAAAAAACACACTAAAAAAAGTAGCCTCAATTGAAGGGAACAATAAATTCCCAACCGCTCCCATTCCCGCGATATCTGCACCAATATTCATCACAATAGCTGGAAAACTAAACAATAACATCAAATACAAAACAGGTCTTGGGTAGTTTTTTTTCAATGCTCCTGTTAACCCTAACGAAGTAACTAAACCAACCTTAGCACACATTTGTTGAATCGCTGCCATTAAAGGAAAAGCCAAAAGACCTGTCCATAAAGTAGACAATCCGTAAGCAGCTCCCGCTTGAGAATAAGTAGCTATTCCAGAGGGATCATCATCACTAGCCCCTGTTATCAAACCCGGTCCAAGTAGTTGCCAAAAACGTTTCAATTTATTAACAATTTGTTTTTTTTTAGCCATTTTTCAATCTAAATTAATTTACTGGCTAATTTACATATTTAAAATCACAATTAATACGAACGCAATACTTTAAACTAATTCACAAATTAGCATCCAAATACAAAAAAATTATTCGGCACTTTTCTAAAAAACACCTACTTTTACAGCTCATTTAACCGAATCAATTTTATAATCGTGACAAAAAATCAGATTATCCAAAATATCAATTCATTGAAAAGTAATTTTTCAATGAATTATAGTATAAAAACAAAGACCGAGACTTTTACTGAAAAACTCTTCTATACCTTATTTGACGGTAGTGCTTCGTTGGATAAAAGCATTGATGAACTAGAAGTCCTTTTCAAAGAAATCTCAGCTATTGCTTGCAAAAAACCAAGCCATTTATGCGATTCGATTTGGGACAAATACCTGGCCCAATTACCTTCTGTTCTTGAAAAACTAAATCAAGATGCAGCCTATATTTTAGAAAATGACCCCGCTTCTAACAGCATTGAAGAAGTGTATTTGGCTTATCCCGGTTTTTATGCCATTGCGATTTATCGTTTGAGTCATGAATTATATCTTTTGGATTTATTGTTGTTTTCTCGCTTGATGAGTGAATATGCACATCGCATCACAGGCACCGATATTCATGCAGGAGCCACTATTGCCTCCCCATTTTTTGTAGATCATGCCACAGGAATAGTGATTGGCGAAACTACTGTTATTGAGAAAAACGTAAAAATATATCAAGGAGTAACTCTTGGAGCACTGAGCATTACCAAAGAGATGAAAAATTCCAAAAGACA
>CAZOHO010000019.1:0-3780 GCA_964579755.1 uncultured Flavobacterium sp. | reverse complement strand
CGTAATTTAGTTCAAAATCCTAACGTAAAACTGTTATTAAAACTTGAAGGAAATAATCCTGGAGGAAGTGTTAAAGATCGTGCGGCTTACAACATGATTGCTTCTGCAATAGCACGTGGCGATATTAAAAAAGGAGACAAATTAATTGAAGCAACGAGCGGTAACACCGGAATCGCCTTAGCCATGATTGCGCAGTTATTTGACATTGAAATCGAACTGGTTTTACCCGAAGATTCTACCAAAGAACGCACACAAACCATGCTAGCCTATGGTGCCAAAGTAACACAAACCCCAGCGAGTACAGGAATTATAGGCTCACGCGATTATGCCGATAAAAAAATGGCCGAAGGAGGTTATGTAATGCTAAATCAGTTTGCCAATGAAGACAACTGGAAAGCGCATTACAAAACGACAGGCCCAGAAATTTGGAACAATACTAAAGGAACTGTAACTCATTTTGTTTCAGCGATGGGAACTACAGGAACTATCATTGGCACTTCAACCTACTTAAAAGAACAAAATAAAAATATTCAAATTATTGGTGCTCAGCCAAGCGATGGTTCTCAAATTCCAGGAATTCGAAAATGGCCTCAAGAATACCTTCCTAAAATTTTTGACGCTTCAAAAGTGGACACTATTATGGAAGTTAGCGAACAAGAAGCCCGAGAAATGACAAAACGCCTAGCTAAAGGAGAAGGAATTTTTGCAGGAATGAGCAGTGGAGGATCTGTGGCTACGGCTGTAAAGATAGCCAACCAATTAGAATCAGGAGTAGTTGTAGCAATCATCTGTGATCGTGGAGATCGTTATTTGTCTTCTGATTTATTTGATTAAAAATAGCACTATTTTCATATCTTTACTTGTCTAAAACTAGAATTGTATGAAAACACTTCTCTATATATCATTCTTTTTATTATTAGGTATGTCCGAACAATCTATCGCTCAAGACTGGGCTAATTTGGCTAAATACGAAAATGAAAACGCCTTATTTACGACTAAAAAATCTGGCGAAAAAAGAATTGTCTTAATGGGAGATTCCATTACTGAGTTTTGGCTACAAATCCACCCCGAGTTCTTCAAAGACAAGCCATACATAGATCGAGGAATCAGCGGACAAACCACCTCTCAAATGCTCATTCGTTTTAGACCTGATGCAATTAATTTACAACCTGATGTGGTCGTTATCCTTGCTGGAGTAAATGACGTTGCTGGAAACACAGGCCCTACGACTCCCGAGAAAATTATTGGAAATATTAAATCTATGGTCGAATTGGCGAAAGCCAATGCAATAAAAGTAATTTTATGTGCTGTTTTACCAGCCAATGATTTTTATTGGAGACCCAACGACAAAGCAGCCGAAACTATCATTCATTTGAATCAATTGATCCATTCGTATGCAAAACAACATCATATTCCTTATGTTGATTACCATACTGCTATGGCTGACGCTGAAAATGGCTTGCCTAAAGAATTTTCTAATGACGGTGTACATCCTAACTTAAAAGGATACCAAACAATGGAACCTTTGCTAGAAAAAGCGATTCAGAAAATAGTCGCAAAATAACTTTCATACAAATTACGACAAAAGGCAAAATTTTATAAATCTTGCCTTTTGTCGTTTAAAAAAACCTTATGTAACAAAAGTTACTGTATATGGGTTTCAGCTGTCATAAATTTGCAGAAGTAAAATTCACATACTATGAAAACAGAAGAAATTAAAATCGCAAATCTTAAATGTGGCGGCTGTGCTACCACTATAAAAAAAGAGCTTTTAGAATTAGACGGAGTTAACGAAGTAAAAGTAGATAACGACAACGATTCGATAACTGTAACTTACAAAGACGAAGTTAGAAGCAGCATAATAGACAAATTACACCACCTTGGTTATCCAGAAGCTACCGAAAAAAATGGGCTACTATTAAAACTAAAAAGTTATTCTAGTTGTATGATAGGAAAAATTAACAATCTATAACCTTACAATATGACATTAGAAAATATCATCAAAGACCATAAATGCACCATTGTAGATGTTCGATCGCACGAAGAATTTATGGGTGGTCATGTGGCCGGTTCTATTAATATACCGTTACAAACAATTTCAGACAGAATGGAAGAATTAAAAAATTTAACCATGCCTTTAATACTTTGTTGTGCTTCGGGAAACAGAAGCGGACAAGCGCAACATTATCTTTCGCAACACGGAGTAGATTGCTACAATGGAGGATCTTGGCTAGACGTAAATTACTATCAATCAAAATAAATTTCATGATAACTACTTTAAAAAAGATTTTGGGTTTTGGACCAAGCGTTAATTACTCTGAATTAGTACAACAAGGGGCTATAATATTGGATGTACGTTCAAAAGCAGAGTTTTCCGGCGGACACATCAAAGGAGCTATTAATATTCCAGTAAATGTTTTAAATAATCATTTAGGACAACTAAAAGATAAAGACAAAACAATCATTACTTGTTGTGCCTCAGGTATGCGAAGTGCTTCAGCAAAAAGTATTTTACAATCACACGGATACAAGAACGTACACAATGGTGGAGGCTGGTCAAGCTTACAAAATAAATTATAACACATCATAAAATCATTGCCTTTAGCCTTCCTTCTCGGAAGGCTTTTTTGTTTTTTTACTGAATTTAGTTTTTTGTTGATAATTCTCACCTTTTCTTAATAAAACAAAGACAAATATTCAAAAAAACGTTTGTGGTAACCCTAAATAAAAATTACATTTGCAGCAGTTTAACTTTTACACATCAAATGAAGCCTAACACACAACAATTAAACGATTTAACTATCCAAGTTAGAAGAGATATTCTTCGAATGGTACACGCTGTCAATTCAGGTCATCCTGGGGGGTCTTTAGGTTGTACTGAATTTTTAGTAGCCTTATACCAAAATATAATGGAGCGCAAGGAAGGCTTTGATATGGACGGAATTGGAGAAGATCTTTTCTTCCTTTCTAACGGACATATCTCTCCTGTTTTTTATAGCGTTTTAGCTCGAAGCGGGTATTTTCCAGTAGCTGAATTAGCGACTTTCCGTTTAATCAACGCGAGATTACAAGGTCACCCAACTACTCACGATGGTTTACCTGGAATTCGCATGGCATCTGGTTCTCTTGGACAAGGATTATCTGTTGGAATTGGTGCAGCTCAAGCCAAAAAATTAAACAATGACAAACACCTAGTGTATACTTTACACGGTGATGGAGAATTGCAAGAAGGTCAAAACTGGGAAGCGATCATGTATGCTTCTGCAAAAAAAGTAGACAACCTTATTGCAACTGTTGACCTTAATGGAAAACAAATTGATGGTACTACTGACGAAGTATTGTGTATGGGTAGCTTGAAAGCGAAATTTGAAGCTTTTGATTGGGACGTTCTTGAAATAACAGAAGGAAACAACATCGAAGCCATTATAGCTGGAATGAACGAAGCGAAATCAAGAACAGGGAAAGGAAAACCAGTTTGTGTGTTATTGCATACAGAAATGGGTAACGGAGTAGATTACATGATGTACAGTCATGCTTGGCATGGCAAAGCCCCAAATGATGCGCAACTAGAAAACGCTTTGGAACAAAATTATAATACTGGAGGCAACTCAGATTATTAATTTTCTTTTAGTGTACTTACACAAAAAAAGAAAACATTAAATTAAGACTATTTAAAAACCTATTCACCCTAATAGGAATTCCCCCAAAAAGGGGTTAGGGGAGAAAAATGAAAAAATATACAAATACAGGAAGTAAAGATACTCGTTCAGGTTTTGGAGC
>CAZOHO010000018.1:6518-20080 GCA_964579755.1 uncultured Flavobacterium sp. | reverse complement strand
AATCTTTTACCCATTCTACAAACTGACGGTATTCACTATTGGTAATCTCTGTTTCGTCCATATAAAAAGAAGGAACGGTTACCGTTTTTGTAGGCGCATCTTCAACCCCAGCTAAGTCTTGATCTGACTTACCCATAATGAACGAACCCCCAGGAACTAAAGACATTCCGAATGGTTTTTCAGGATGCCATTTAGCTCCTTTTACCCCAACCAATTCTCCTTTATCTCCAGATTTTCCGCAACTAATTAATAGTGTCAAAATTGCTGTAAATGCAATGAACTTCTTCATATAATTTTGAGTTATATTTTCTTTATTTTTCAATGTGTAAACCTATTTATTATTTTTTTAAAAACCAATTTTTTTATTTCATAAGCTTTTATTTACAAAAAATAATGATTTTATATACTATTTTTTCGCTGTGCCTTCCACCATCTTTCTGGCAATTCTTGATCGCAGGCTGCTAGATATTCTTCATAAGAACATGGTAATAACGTGTTTCTTTTTAATTTATTATTGCCATTCGTTATAAAAGGAATTTCTATCCACCAACGGCCTGTTTTATCGCTTTTATAAAAGATCAATTCTTCGTCTTCAGAAGGAACAATATATTTCAAATAATTCTCTCTACTTCCAAAAGGATATTCATTCGAACGGTAATGAAAACCTTCTATGAAATACCAAATGATTTGGGCAATCAAAACTGATTCTTGCTCGGTATCATTGTGATTAAAAACCCCAAACGACGTAACTTTATCACTGATACCTGCATATCTTGACAAAGCACATATTTCTTTACCATTAAAACCATTTGGGACAAAATGGGCGAAATTTCCAGAATCTGATGATGTAACTGAATTCATATCAATACTTACTAAATCCGCATCGCGAAAAACAGGCTCAGCAATTGCAATAGTATTGGAAACTTCTCCTAATCGGTAGGCGTCAAAAAACAATTTTTCTACCAAATCAATTTCCTCTTGTGAGTTGTAATAGGTTTGGTAGCCAATGTTGCAATAATTAAATAAATTGTTGGGTTCTTCAATTACTATTTTTGTCAAATACGAAGAAGCTGAAATAGCATCACTTTCTTTTCCAAAATCGAATTTACTATCAATAGCGACTAAATTCACCATTTGCTCTAAATCGTCATACCCTCTATAAAGCGCGTATGTCAAATCTTGAGAACCACCAATTACAACAGGAATAATTTTGTTTTTAATTAAATACGAAGCAACTTTTTTCAAAGCAAAATACGTATCGTCTTTAGAATTCCCAGCTAATATATTTCCGAAATCAGCAATAGAAGCATCCCAGTTTCCGGGAAACAATCCGTACAATTCTTTTCGGATTGCCAATAAATCAATCTCAGGATTACCATTTTTGTTTCCTCGATTTTCTAACACCCCAATAATTCCAATAGTTACCTTACTTACTTCTGGAAATGCTTCCGAAGTATGCAAAACTACCTTGCTTCCCAATTGCTGAGAAGACAAACCATCTATATAGTCGATAATCTCTGTATCTAAAGGAGAAAGAAAATCAAATTCCATTTTTTATTTCTTTTTAGCAGTCGTTTTTTTAGCTGGCGCCTTTTTTGCTGGTGTTTTCTTAGCAATCAGTTCTTGAACTTCTTCCAATGTCAATTTGCTTGCATCAACATCTTTACTCAATTCAATTTTGATTTTACCTTTGGTAATCACAGAACGTCCCCAACGGGCTTTTTCTACTAAAATTCCTTCTGCTGACCAATTATGAATTACTTTATCGATATTTTTTTGCAATTTATCTTCAATCAATTCTTCGATATCAGCTTGAGATAAGTTGTCAAAATTATATTTCTTACTTACGTTGATGAAAAGGCCATCCCATTTGATAAAAGCGCCAAAACGCCCCACCCCTTTTTGCACACCTAAACCCTTATAAGTAGCAATTGGTGCATCAGCCTGTGCTTTTTCATCAATTAATTCCTGCGCTCTTTCCATAGAAACATCCAACGGATCTTCGCCTTTTGGCAAAGAAATGAAAGCGGCTCCGTGACGAACGTAAGGTCCGTAACGCCCATTACTTACCTCTACTTCTTCTCCTTTATACAAACCTAAATTTTTAGGCAATAAAAACAGATTCAAAGCATCCTCTAAAGTAATGTTCCCGATATTTTGATCGATTTTTAAACTAGCAAATTTCTTGTCTTCATCTTCAGCATCTCCAATTTGAGCCATGGGTCCAAATTTTCCTAAACGAACCGAAACTGGTTTACCAGTAGCTGGGTCTGTTCCAAGAATTCGTTCTCCACTTTCTCTATCTGCATTGGCTTCTACATCTTTCACATTAGGGTGAAACTTATTGTAGAATTCCTGCATCATGGTAGCCCATTCAATATTTCCTTCAGCAATTTCGTCAAAATCTTGTTCTACTTTTGCCGTGAAATTATAATCTAAAATAGCTCCGAAATTTTTCACTAAGAAATCAGTAACAATCGTTCCGATATCAGTAGGCACTAACTTCCCTTTATCAGAACCTGTATTTTCTTTTAATACTTTCTCCCCTACTTGACCCGATTGCAAAGTCAATTGTGTATATTTTCTTTCTTGACCTTCTAAATTTCCTTTTTCAACATAGTTTCTGTTGATGATCGTAGAAATTGTTGGCGCATAAGTAGAAGGACGGCCAATGCCTAATTCTTCTAACTTTTTAACCAAAGAAGCCTCAGTATATCTCGCGGCAGGTCTTGAATATCTTTCGGTAGCTGTGATGTAATTATTCTCTAATCGTTCATTTACTTTTAGTGCTGGCAACATTCCTTCTTGTTCCTCTTCGTCATCATCATTCCCTTCTAAATACACTTTTAAGAAACCCTCAAAAAGCAATACTTCTCCCGAAGCCGTGAACACTTCACTATGATTATTGGCTTCAATTTTCACATTGGTACGCTCTAACTCGGCATCACTCATTTGCGAAGCCAAGGTTCTTTTCCAAATCAAATCATACAAACGCGCTTGATCTCTGTCAATATTTACGGTGTGACGCGACATGTCTGTTGGACGAATTGCTTCGTGAGCTTCTTGAGCGCCTTTGCTTTTATTAGCAAACGTACGTGGTTTAGAAAACTCTTTCCCGTACGATTTAATAATCTCTGCCTGAGCCGCATCCATTGCCTCTTTAGACAAATTCACGCTATCGGTTCTCATATAAGTAATTAACCCCGCCTCATACAAACGTTGCGCTAATTGCATAGTAATTCCAACAGGCAAATACAATTTACGAGCTGCTTCTTGTTGTAAAGTTGAAGTAGTAAATGGAGCTGTTGGTGATTTTTTAGTAGGTTTCGTTTCTAACTCTCCTACTTTATAGGTTGAAGCTATATTTTTTTGTAAAAAATCTTCGGCTTCTTTTTTAGTATTGAAATTTTTAGGCAACTTCGCCTTTACCGTTTTTCCTGCTTCATTGGTAAACTCAGCGGTAACGGAGTAGCTTGCAACAGCTTTGAAGTTTTGTATCTCGCGTTCGCGTTCTACAATCAAACGAACAGAAACGGATTGCACACGACCTGCTGAAAGTCCGCCCTTCACTTTTCTCCATAAAACAGGCGATAATTCATACCCTACTAAACGGTCTAAAACACGACGCGCTTGTTGTGCATTTACTAAATTATAGTCAATTTCACGAGGATTATCAATAGCTTTAAGAATAGCCGTTTTGGTGATTTCGTGAAAGACTATACGTTTTGTTTTCTTTTTATCTAATTTTAATTCTTCGGATAAGTGCCAAGAAATAGCTTCTCCCTCACGGTCCTCATCGGAAGCTAACCAAACCATTTCGGCATTTTTTGACAATGTTTTTAGTTTGCTAACCAATGCTTTTTTATCGGCAGAAACTTCGTATTTAGGTTTGAAACCATTTTCAACATCTACACCAATTTCTTTGGAAGGCAAGTCGGCAATATGTCCATAACTTGATTCAACTTGAAAGTCACTTCCTAAAAATTTTTCGATTGTCTTAGCCTTTGCAGGTGATTCCACTATAACTAAATTCTTTGCCATATCCCGTTTGTTTGTGTCCGCAAAAGTATGGGATTTTTTTAAATTTTAAGATTTTTAAATTTTAAAAGTAAATTTTATCGGTGAAAAACGTTTTTCACCGATTCTAAATTCTAAAAAAATAGTTAATCTTAAATTAATTACTTTTTTCAGTCACTATATTTATACGTGCTACTCTTCATATTTTTATTAGAAGCATATAAAATACTGTTAAAAGTTCAACTGCCATCTTGTCATATTTCTCTAATTTGACGTATCTTTGCACTATTGAAAACAGGAAATGGAAAAAGTAATTGAAGAAAGCAAACAAGGTGAAAGTCTTGTTTTAGAACATAAACAAGAAAACACAAAAAAACTTTTTATCGAGAGTTATGGTTGCGCTATGAATTTCTCAGACAGTGAAATCGTAGCTTCTATTTTATCCGAAAACGGTTTTAACACCACCCAAACGCTTGAAGAAGCTGACTTGGTTTTGGTGAACACCTGTTCTATTCGTGATAAAGCAGAACAAACTATTCGCAAACGTTTGGAAAAATACAACGCCGTAAAACGAATCAACCCTAAAATGAAAGTAGGGGTTTTAGGTTGTATGGCTGAACGTTTGAAAAGTCAATTTTTAGAGGAAGAAAAGATAGTAGACTTAGTAGTAGGTCCAGATGCTTATAAAGATTTGCCGAATTTACTTGCCGAAGTCGAAGAGGGACGTGACGCTATCAATGTGATACTTTCTAAAGAAGAAACTTATGGAGATATTGCTCCTGTTCGATTAATGAGCAACGGAATAACTGCTTTGGTTTCTATCACTCGTGGTTGCGATAATATGTGTACGTTTTGTGTAGTGCCTTTCACTCGAGGTCGTGAACGCAGTCGTGAGCCACAAAGTATTATGAAAGAAATTCAGGATTTGTGGGACAACGGATTTAAAGAAATTACTTTACTAGGACAAAATGTAGACAGTTATTTATGGTACGGTGGCGGATTGAAAAAAGATTTTGAGAACGCTAGCGAAATGCAAAAAGCAACGGCTATTGGGTTTGACCAATTGTTGGAAAACGTTGCTGTTACTTTTCCTAAAATGCGCATCCGATTTTCAACTTCTAATCCGCAAGACATGCACGAAGAAGCGCTTCATGTTATTGCAAAATATCCGAATATCTGCAAGCACATTCACTTGCCTGTGCAATCTGGAAGCAATCGTATTTTAAAAGAAATGAACCGTTTGCATACGCGTGAGGAATACATGACTTTAATTGACAAAATCAGAACTATCATTCCAAATTGTTCTATTTCACAAGATATGATTGCGGGTTTCCCAACTGAAACAGAAGAAGATCATCAAGATACCTTGAGTTTAATGGAATACGTAAAATACAATTTTGGATACATGTATTCCTATTCAGAACGCCCTGGTACTTTGGCTGGACGCAAAATGGAAGATGATGTTACTGAAGAAACAAAAGCAAGACGCTTACAAGAAATTGTGGATTTACAACAAACTCACGCTTGGTTCCGATCAGAAGAATTCATCGGGCAAACGGTAGAAGTTTTGGTTGAAAAAGTATCTAAAAAATCAAAAGAAGAATTTTCAGGACGCAATTCACAAAGTATTACAGTAGTATTCCCAAAAGAAAATTACAAAATAGGTGATTTTGTCAATGTAAAAATCACTTCTTGCACCAGCGGCACCTTAAAAGGTGAAGCTATTGGTTTAAGTGAAATGAATTGAATAAATAAAGAATAGTTTAAAATAAATCTGCGTCCCGAAACTTCGGGATAAGGCTAACAAAAAGAGATTGCTTCGTGCCTCGCAATGACATTATGGAAACAGTTCAATCAATAAAACAACGATTTGAAATTATTGGGAATGACCCCAAATTAAATCGTGCCATAGAAAAAGCAATTCAGGTTGCTCCTACCGATATTTCGGTATTAGTAATTGGTGAAAGTGGAGTTGGAAAAGAAAGTATTCCAAAGATAATCCATTCCCTTTCTCATAGAAAACACGGAAAATACATTGCCGTAAACTGCGGGGCTATTCCCGAAGGTACTATTGACAGTGAACTTTTTGGACACGAAAAAGGGGCGTTCACAGGAGCTACAAGCACTCGTGAAGGGTATTTTGAAGTGGCCAATGGTGGAACTATTTTCTTAGATGAAGTAGGCGAATTACCTTTAACCACCCAAGTTCGTTTACTTCGTGTTTTGGAAAACGGTGAATTTATAAAAGTGGGTTCTTCACAAGTCCAAAAAACTAACGTTAGAATTGTGGCTGCCACCAATGTAAATTTGTTCAACGCTATCGAAAAAGGAAAGTTCAGAGAAGATTTATATTACCGTTTAAGTACCGTCGATATTAGTTTACCACCACTCCGCGAACGCAAAGACGATATTCATTTATTGTTTAGAAAGTTTGCCGCTGATTTTGCTCATAAATACAAAATGCCGCCGCTAAAACTGGATGAAAATGCCATTCAATTGTTGCAAAAATTTCGTTGGAGTGGTAACATTCGTCAGTTGCGAAATGTAGCCGAACAACTTTCTGTATTGGAAACCAATAGAGATATTACTGCAACCACATTGCAGTCCTATTTACCTACAGAAGGAACTAATTTACCTTCTGTGATTAGCGACAAAAAAAGCGATAGCGATTTCAATACCGAAAGAGAAATTTTGTACAAAGTGCTTTTTGATATGAAAAGTGATTTGCATGATTTGAAAAAACTAACTTTAGAATTGATGAAAAACGGCAGTTCTAAAGTACAAGAAACGAATCAGAATCTAATCAATAAAATATACGGATCTCAAGAAAGCGATAATGAAATAGATTTTGAAGAAAGACCAAGAACGGCTTTAATTACTACCCCAACTAATGAAGTGGAGGAATATGATGAACCCGAAGACAATTATCTTTTTGCAGAAACTATTGAAGCCGAAGAAGAAATTCTAAAATTAGAGCAAAAAGAAATCGAAATGATTAAACGCTCTTTAGAGAAAAACAAAGGCAAACGAAAAGCTGCAGCGGATGAATTGGGAATTTCAGAACGTACTTTGTACCGAAAAATAAAACAATTTGACCTTTAATAATTATCAATTGATTTTGAATATCTTTGACTTTTTTAAAATGAAAATGAAAAAATTACATTACCTCTATATTGTTGTAATCGCACTAACTTTTACAAGTTGTTCTATCTATAATTTTACAGGAACCGGGAAAATTGATGCTAAAACATTCCAGGTAAACTTTTTTCAGAATAATGCCGAATTAATTGAGCCAGGTATAGACCGTACTTTTACACTAACTTTACAAGATTTAATTCAAAACCAAACTAATTTAAATCTAGTTAAGAATGGTGCTGATTTAACGTATGAAGGCGAGATTATAGATTACAGAATAAGCCCAATGACGGCTACTGCAGACCAGCAAGCAGCACAAAACCGATTAAAAATTAGAGTCAATGTTCGGTTTACCAATAAAAAAACGGAAAAAGATGATTTTGAAAAAACATTTGAGTTTTATTATGATTATCCAGCGACTACACAACTTAATGGCAGCACGTTAAACAAAGCGATCGATGAGATTTTTGAGAGAATTACACAAGATATTTTTAACGAATCATTAGCCAAGTGGTAATCTAAAATGATGATTTGGGAATTTGTAGATTCGAATTACCATAACCAAATCCCCAAATAAACTAATAACCTTTATGAACGTAACTGATTATACTTTTTTAATTAACAAACCCGATGCTATCAACGAAAAGCAAACGGAGGTTTTGACCCATGTTTTGGAAGATTTCCCTTATTTCCAAAGCGCAAGAGCTTTACGTTTAAAAGGTTTGTACAATCAAAATAGTTTCAAATACAATTATGCTCTAAAAGTTACAGCGGCTCACACCACAGACCGAACCGTTTTATTTGATTTTATTACTTCAGATACTTTTACCGCAATTCAAAAAGGATATTACGACAAAAAAGTATTGGAACTTCTTGATATTAATGTAATTGATAGTGAAATCATCGCTTTTGAAGAAAAGACCGAAAGTAAAGACACTCTTGAAGCCTCAATTCTTACATCAATAAAAGAAGCCGAAACAACCGAAACTAAAGCTGCTGAAGAAAAATTAGAGATTGGTAAACCTTTGGATTTTTCTACCAATGAAAAACACTCTTTCCAAGAATGGCTTCAACTTTCCAGAATTCAACCGATTGTTAGAGAAAAAGAAGAGAAAGTAACGGCTGTATCGCTAAACGAAACGCAAAAGAAAAAACTGGAGTTAATCGATAAATTTATCGAAACCAATCCGAAAATTCCAGCAGTAAAACAAGGAACTGTTACTAATGCAGCATTCGATTTGAACAAAGAAGACCATTCGATGTTGATGACCGAGACCTTAGCCAAGGTATATTTGGAACAAAAAAAATATCAAAAAGCAATTCAAGCTTATGAAATATTAATTTTGAAATATCCAGAAAAAATTACTTTCTTTGCAGACCGCATTTCGGATATTAAGATTTTACAACAAAATAACAATAATTAACAATGAGCACATTTTCAATTTTTTTAGTTTTAATTACAATAGTTTGCTTTCTATTGGTAGTAGTAATCATGGTTCAAAACCCTAAAGGAGGCGGTTTATCTTCTTCTATTGGTGGATCTCAAATGTTAGGTGGTGTACAAAAAACTACTGACTTTTTAGATAAAAGTACTTGGACATTGGCTACTATTTTAATTGCACTTATTTTACTTTCAAGCTTAAGCTTTACTGGTTCATTAAGTGATACCGATTCTAAAATTATCGAAAAATCAGAAGCTCCTGCTGCAACGCCAGCAACACCAACTGCTCCTGCTGCTCCTGCTACAAAATAAGTAGTATTCATTATACAAAAATGCCAGCCTGTCAAAGCTGGCATTTTTTTTAGGAAAAAATGTCAGTCAAAATGGGATGGCACAATTTCTGAAATAGCAGAAGCATTCAAATAAAATAATTTTAAAACATACAATCATGGGATTAAACATTAAACCACTTTCAGACCGCGTTCTTATTGAACCAGTTGCTGCAGAGACTAAAACTGCATCAGGAATTTTTATTCCAGATACTGCGAAAGAAAAACCACAAAAAGGAACTGTTGTTGCCGTAGGTAATGGAACAAAAGACCACACAATGACTGTAAAAATTGGCGACACCGTACTTTACGGAAAATATGCTGGTACCGAATTGAAATTAGAAGGTAAAGATTATTTAATCATGCGCGAAGATGATATTCTAGCAATTATCTAAATCAAATAAACTAATCAACAAATAAACATTAAAATGGCAAAAGATATAAAATTTGATATTGAAGCACGTGACGGATTAAAACGTGGTGTTGATGCATTAGCGAATGCAGTAAAAGTAACTTTAGGACCTAAAGGACGTAATGTTATTATTGGAAAAGCTTTTGGTGGACCAAACGTAACTAAAGATGGGGTTACCGTAGCTAAAGAAATCGAATTACAAGACCCATTAGAAAATATGGGAGCTCAAATGGTGAAAGAAGTAGCTTCTAAAACAAATGATTTAGCTGGAGATGGGACTACAACTGCAACTGTTTTGGCACAAGCTATCGTAAAAGAAGGTTTGAAAAACGTAGCAGCTGGTGCTAACCCAATGGATTTAAAAAGAGGAATTGACAAAGCAGTAGAAGCTATTGTTGAAGACTTAACTAAACAAGCTAAAGTTGTTGGAAGCGATTCTGAAAAAATCAAACAAATTGCTTCTATTTCAGCAAACAACGACGAAGTTATTGGTGAATTAATCGCTAATGCTTTTGGGAAAGTAGGTAAAGAAGGTGTAATCACTGTTGAAGAAGCTAAAGGAACGGATACATTTGTTGACGTTGTTGAAGGGATGCAATTTGACAGAGGGTATCTTTCTCCTTACTTTGTGACTAATCCAGAAAAAATGGAAGCTGAATTAGACAGTCCTTACATTTTATTATACGACAAAAAAGTATCTTCATTAAAAGAATTATTGCCAGTATTAGAGCCTGTAGCACAATCTGGAAAACCATTATTAATTATTGCTGAGGATGTTGATGGCGAAGCGTTATCTACTTTAGTGGTAAACAAATTACGTGGCGCCTTGAAAATTGCAGCTGTAAAAGCACCTGGTTTTGGAGATAGAAGAAAAGCCATGCTTGAAGATATTGCTATCTTAACGGGTGGAACTGTAATCTCTGAAGAAAGAGGATACACTTTAGAAAACACAACCATCGATATGTTGGGAACTGCGAAGAGAGTAAACATTGACAAAGACAACACTACCATTGTGAGTGGTGCTGGTGATGCAGATACAATCAAAAATCGTGTCAACCAAATCAAAGGTCAAATGGAAACTACTACTTCTGACTATGATAAAGAAAAATTGCAAGAGCGTTTGGCTAAATTAGCTGGAGGTGTGGCAGTATTGTACGTTGGAGCGGCTTCTGAAGTAGAAATGAAAGAGAAAAAAGACCGTGTTGACGATGCACTTCACGCTACTCGTGCAGCAGTTGAAGAAGGAATTGTTGCTGGTGGAGGTGTTGCCTTATTAAGAGCAAAAGCAGTTTTAAGCAAAATCAAAGCAGACAACGCTGACGAAGCAACTGGAATACAAATCGTATCTCGTGCTGTAGAAGCGCCTTTAAGAACTATCGTTGAAAATGCTGGTTTAGAAGGTTCAGTAGTAGTTGCAAAAGTTGCTGAAGGAAAAGGTGATTTTGGTTACAACGCTAAAACAGATGAATATGTTGATATGTTAAAAGCAGGAATCATTGATCCTAAGAAAGTAACTCGTGTAGCTTTAGAAAATGCGGCTTCTGTTGCTGGAATGATCTTGACTACAGAATGTGCTTTAATCGACATCAAAGAAGAATCGGCACCAAGTCCAATGGGCGGAGGTATGCCAGGAATGATGTAATTCAATTTACGAAGTACGATATACGAAGTACGAAGTAAATATTAAATAAAAAATCCGAAGTTTTCACTTCGGATTTTTTATTTTTTATATTAATTATCTTGAGGGCGTTTTTTCAACAATTTCAACAGAACTGGAAAAGTCGATATCAAAATAATTCCGATTACAATTTTTTCAATGTGCTGCTTTAAATCAATCCGAACTTTCTAGGTTGATTACTACTTTTTAAACCACTTACCACGCGATAGGATTAACTTCGTCGAATTTCATTTCGGGAAGCAGTGGGGTGTTAATCTCTTCATCAGGAGCTGGGATTCCAATGATACAATTTGATCATTTCTTCTATTTCTCCCCATAAATAATCTAATGCTTCACTTTCAGTACTAAATAAATGTAAATTATGAGTCTCTCCTTTTTCATCAAAATAAAAAGATTCCCAATATGATTTATTATCTGTTAGTACACAAGCGTTAAATTTAACTCCATTATTTATAGAATACCAACTATCCGGAACTTTAAATTCCTCTACTTTAATTTTAAATTCTCTAATATTCATATAATTAACAATGAAATTTAATAACCCCGATAGCGCGGATTTGCAATCCGTGCTTTTTATTATTTTAAACAAACTTAATAAAAAAACTACAGATTTTTTAGGGTTGTAGTTTATAGTCTTTTATTCTCTTTTTACGAAGTACGATATACGAAGTATGAAGTAAATATTAAACAAAAAATCCGAAGTTTTCACTTCGGATTTTTTTGTTTTTATATTACTTATCTTGAGGGCGTTTTTTCAATAATTTCAAAAAAACAGGAAAAGTGGAAATCAAAATTATTCCAATCACTATCATTTCAATATGTTCTTTCAAATCAATTCCAAATCCTAAAAACACTCCGTACAAATAATGGCCTGAAAAAACCAAAACGAAAGACCATAAAAACGAACTTAAGGTATTAAAAAACATAAATTTCTTTTTGTCCATAGAAACTATCCCTGCAACTATTGGTGCAAAAGTTCTGAATATAGGCAAGAAGCGCGCATAAATTATCGCCTTACCACCATATTTTTCAAAGAAATCTTTCGACTGTAATAAGTACTTTTTCTTGAACCAAAAAGAATCTTCTTTTTTAAACAAATAATATCCACTTTTGGCTCCAAACCAATAACCAACTGTATTTCCAACAATTCCTGAAAAAGCAATTAATAAAGCTAATAAGGTTACGTTGACGAAATCACTTTCGATTACGATTATATTACCCACAAGATCTCCACTGTAGATTCCTGATAAAAAAAGCAAGCTATCTCCAGGAAGGAAGAATCCTGCAAAAAGTCCGGTTTCGGCAAAAATGATAAATAAAACAATGTACAACCCAACTTGAACCCCGCCAATTGATAAGGTAATATAAAACTCTGGATTAAGTAATTGAGTCCAATCAAAATTGTTCATACACTTGAATTTAGTTAATATCTCGGGTGTGAAAGTAAGAATAATTTAGCGCAACCACAATTTATAGCTAGCTTTTAGAATTTTATTAACGCTTTGATAATTCTAAAATTATTTTCGTTCATACAGACAGCAATGGTGTAAACTTTCGTACACTTCATCCTTAGCCCGCACCCCATCGGTGTCGTGTCCTACTTTAGCAATGGCTTTTTTTACATCCAAAAGCGAACATTTTTCTTCATTCAAAATTACGCTCAATTGATGCGTTTGGATATTCCAAACTGCTGATTTTACACCTTCAACTGAAAAAGCGGCTTTCTGAATTCGTTTCTGACATTGTTCACAATTTCCATTTACTTCTGTAACGTATTTTGCATTTTTATTTTTCTTCACTTGTGCTTGAGTCGTAAATCCAACGAATACTAAAAGCACTATTGCAATTATTTTTTTCATGATTTCTATTTTTATTTTTTTTATTGTTATTGACATTGATTTTTGCTATTGCCATTGCCGTTTATTTTATCTTAAATCGCAACCCAGCATAATACATCTGCCCAAAAACGGGCGCATACACAATGGAAGAATCAAAAATTGCTCCAAACGGATTTTCTGCTCCTAAAACAGCTTTGGACTGCATATAATTCCCGATGTTTTCTCCACCTACATACATTTCAAATACGGGCGAAAACACACGGGTAATTTGGGTATTCATTAACGAATAAGCAGGAGAAAAATCAGGTAATCGACTGCTAATTGGATTCGATTGCGTATTAGGCAATTGTTGTTCGCCAATCCAATTGTAGGTAAAATCGAATCTCCAGTGTTGTGAATTATTTCTCGGTGCAGTTTCGTATTCTAGATTTCCAAAAAATCGGTTTTTGGCTTGTAACGGTTTTTGAAAAGTGCCCGAAAGATAATCCGTTTGCACATCATACATTTTATAAGCCGAACGCAATCGAAGATTTTTCACCATCTCATAATTGAATTCAATTTGAAAGCTATTCGCAAATGATTTACCTTTCAAATTGTAAAACAAAGCTTGTTGTGAACTTTGCATTACATCCACCACGACTTGATTCTGAAAATCGGTACGGTACCAATCGAGAGTCACATCGGCACTTTTGCCAAAAAGCAAAAAAGACTG
>CAZOHO010000018.1:0-6418 GCA_964579755.1 uncultured Flavobacterium sp. | reverse complement strand
ATAATCGAATTAAAAATTAAGTTCGAATAATAACTATTTTGCTTGATATTGTATTGGCTCAAGCCAAAATACGATTGCTGATTATGAGTCGTGAATGCGTTTTGAAAACCAATACTTTGATACGGCAGGTCTTTAAAGACATAACCCAATTTGGTAGCAACATCTAGACGTTCCGTATTGATTTCTGAACCCCAAAAATGGGTTGTCCCTCTATCTTTATCTGGATTGAAATTAATTTGTCCCGTTTGTTTTTTATCATTCATGTATCTAAAATTGATAAAACTCACCCAGCCTTTTTCAGCATCATAATACTGATACCTGTTCAAAATATTGATTTGTTTTGCCAATGGATTGTCTAAAAACCCATCCTCATTTTTATCCATTTTGGCCGTACGAGTGTTGCCGTGTAAAAACAAACTACTGCTCCATTTATCTGAAAGATGCGTATTGAAATGCGTATTCAATTCAAACCTTGAGTCGGTTGAACCATAAGCGTTCAGAAAAAATGGAATGTCGTTAATCGGTTTTATGAGTTCAGTATTAATTTGCCCCGAAATACTTTCATAGCCATTTACCACACTCCCCGCTCCTTTTGTAATTTGAATACTTTCTACCCAAGTACCTGGGGTAAAAGACAAACCATAGGCTTGCGAAGCGCCTCGAACAGACGGAATGTTTTCTTCAGCAATTAATAAATAAGGACTGGTCAAACCTAACATTTTGATTTGTTTTGTCCCTGTTAAAGCATCTGAAAAATTCACATCAATAGACGGATTAGTCTCAAAGCTTTCTGCTAAATTACAACAGGCGGCTTTGAGTAATTCCTTACTCGTTACCAAGGTGGTGTTACCGGTAACTGTAAACGACTTTTGAAGTCCTTTACGCTTTGTGACCACTTTTACTTCTTCCAATTTTTGTTGTGCAAAAATGGGAGTTGCCAGTAAAAAGAGTACAAAAAACAAGATTGATTTTTGCATATAAAATGATTTTAATGTTTGTGAAAAATAAACTTCAAGTCATAAAAAGACTTGACTTTTAACAACATTAAAAATCAGGCGTAGAAAATATAGCGATGGTACAACTTAAATAAAGGAGGTGCATTGGCATCACAATAATATGTTGCAATGGGTTTATTTATAAAAGCAGCTTGTAAAGTAGCTATTTCTACTTTATTTTCGGGAACTAGATAAGCAACATACGATTCAAAAGAAAATGCTTTTAAAGTTGCATTGTCCGATTTTTTTTGAAAATGAACTATTTTATTTTTACAACAAGAGTCTTTTGCGACTGGTTTTTTAGCACAACACCCTTTTTCGGAATCCGTTGTGTTGGCTAAAGTTTGAACAGATACAGAAGCTACTTTGCCTCCACAATAATGCATTGTAAAAGCCAAACCAACATTGGAAACCAATATCAGCAACGCTAAAAATAACCCGATGTATTTTTTACAATTCATACTGCAAATTTACATAATATTACATCCCTTAAATTTAAAATCCTGTTAAAGTTCAAATTCTTGTCCCATCATGGCAACGGAACAATCGTAACCGTATTTTTCTTGAATCTTGATACGAAGTTCATCGGCAGGTTCATTTTCTCCGTGAACGATGAATATTTTTTTAGGTTTCACCTCCAAATCCGAAAGCCAATGTAACAAATCGTTTTGATCTCCGTGTGCCGAAAGTCCTTTAATTTCTAAAACGGTAGCTAAGACAGGATGGTATTTTCCGTGAATTTTAATTTCCTTAACTCCTTCTAATAATTTTCTACCACGTGTCCCTTCAGCTTGATAGCCCACAATAATAATTGTAGTTTCAGGCAAACTAATATAGTGCTCTAAGTAACTCAATACACGCCCGCCTGTTACCATTCCGCTAGCGGCAATAACTACTTTAGGTTGTTGATCAAAAATAACTGACACACTTTCTTGGTAATCAGAAACCAAAAGAAACATTTTGCTCATTGCCTCACAATCTTCCAACGATAATTTGTGCCATTTTTTATTATTCGAAAAGATATCCAAAGCATTAATTCCCATCGGTGTATCTATAATATATGGGATATTAGGAATGCGACCTTCTTCTCTCAATTGCCAAAGCAAATACATTAAGGTTTGTGCTCTTTCTACCGCAAAACTTGGAATAATCAGAGTTCCTCCTCTATCAACCGCATTATTGACATAGGTTTCCAATTCAAATTTAGCATCTGAGGTAGGATGAATTCGATTCCCATACGTACTTTCAAGAAAAATATAGTCTGCCTGTTTTGGTTTGGTAGGTGGAAACATCAAAATATCATTATCACGACCAATATCTCCAGAAAAAACTACTATTTTGTTTTCAATGTGCAAAGCGATACTACAGGCTCCCAAAATATGACCCGCATTGGTAAAAACGGCACTAATTTCGGCATCCAAAGGAATTTGTTCTTCAATCGCAGCAATTCTGAAAAGCGGAAAAACTGCCTTAGCTTGATCCACCGTATACAATGGTTCTGCTATTTCGTGTTTAGAGAATTTCTTTTCATTAGCTAAGCGCGCTTCCTCTTCTTGAATTTTAGCTGAGTCCAAGAGAATCAATTTGGTAATTTCTTTCGTAGGACCGCTACAATAAATTTTACCCTGAAAACCTTGGGCTACTAATCGTGGCAACCAGCCGCAATGGTCCAAATGCCCGTGAGTCAACAACACATAATCAATACTCGAAGGCAATATAGGTAATGGTTCCCAATTGAGCTCACGCAACGCTTTTACACCTTGAAACAAGCCACAATCTACTAAAATACGGATTCCATTACTCTCTATTAGTGTTTTTGAACCTGTAACTGTTCCGGCTCCTCCTATAAATTTTACTTTCATCTTTTTATTTTTTAAAGTTTCCTCCTCGTTTTACATATACCGGCATAATTCTGTAGCCTCTTTCAACACATTTTTTATTCGGCTAGGACTTATACCTATTTTTTCCAAACAATCCGAATTGTTAATGATTTCTTTTACCAAAATCACATCTAAAATCAGTAATTTATCTTTTTCTGCAAGAGATAATGTGGTCAAACAAGTAACTGGATACAAGGCGTTACTATCGTTTTTTGTTTTCAAATTATTATTTTTGGGAAAATCCCAACTCAATAAATTCAAGCCCGAACAGTTGGCAAATGTCATAGCATCTAGCGTAAACCGATTATTGGTAACAATCCAACATTTCGTAATATGCGCTTTATCATCAAAAACAGGATGCGACCTTTCTTTTAAATCATTAAATCGCGATAGAATATACATAGGCACTTTCACATCTGAAGCCGCATCTCTACCTTGGTGAAATTTACATTCTACCATAGCAATAGAATTGTTTTTTTTCAATAGAACATCTATTTCATGAGTGACACATTTCCCTTGAAGTGTAAGGTTTGTCATCGTTTCAAAATGTTCTGAAGCAAAAAGTCGTGCTATATATTTTTCAAAGAAAAAACCTGCAGGTCCTAACAATCGGATAGATTCTCTCAAATTGTACCGTGCAGCATGTGCATTAGCTGTTTTTTTTAATAGACCAAAAGCCATTTTATAAATTTGTTTGGTCGTCATTCCTTGGAAAAGTTCTTTTTTTATCTCCTTTAAAATGGACGCTACCACTTGGTGTTCTGCACCAGATTTTAAAAGAGAGGTTCGGAGTTTTTCTGGATCAAAATCGACTATATCCCCTGAATGTTTCACAATTTTCATAACAAAACTCTTTATATCTTTTTTAAAGGTACGAAATAAATATTATGTTTTTTAATTTAATACTTTTGTTTAAAAATCATAGTACATGACATTTCAAGAATTACAACCAAGAGTTTCAACAATCATTGTAGACAACCTACTTTCGAGAGACGAAAAACTACAAGCCATCTGCCAATTACTTAACGAGAATGTGGCTCATTATAACTGGGTAGGCTTTTATTTTGCCAATCACGAAAACAGAACGCTGCATTTAGGACCTTATGTTGGCGCGCCAACAGATCACACCGTAATTCCATTTGGAAAAGGAATTTGTGGTCAGGTAGCCGAATCCAACTCAAATTTTGTAGTGCCAGATGTTGCTGCTCAAGACAATTATATTGCGTGTAGTTTTACAGTAAAATCAGAAATTGTGGTGCCTTTATTTGTTAACGGAATCAACATTGGACAAATTGATATTGACAGTCATGTTCTAGATCCTTTTACTGTAGAAGACGAACGTTTTTTAGAATTTGTAAATACTGAAGTAGCTACTTTATTTTAATTTAATTCTCTACAATATGAAATCCCAAATCAGCCTTTTATTAGTTTTCTTTTCTTCATTTATTAGCTTTAGCCAAATTGGTCCAAATGACGAGGCTGTTTTTATAGACTCTTTGAACAATATGGGAACAGCTGAAAATTACAAATTCATTCGAGTTATTAAAGATTTTACAGAAGAGAAAGAACTTTATGATGTTGCTTTTTACAGCCGATCAGGAAAAATAGAGAGACGATCACAAACCACTAATAAGTATTTTATGGCTTTTGAGGGGCCTTGCGTTTATTACTACGAAAACGGTAACCGAAAAAAAATGGAAACCTATTCAGATAAAAAAATAAATGGGAAACAATATGAATGGTATGAAAATGGCGCTATAAAATTAGAAAGCGAAGTTGTACACGATAAAAAAACAAATAATTCAACTACCAAAATTATTCATTATTGGAATACCAACAATGAACAAAAAGTAATTAATGGTGAAGGTGAATACGAGGAAATTGAAATTGTTCCAAATTCCAATTTTACTAAATTTAATATCAAATCGAGTGGCAAAATTAAGAATTATTTTAAAGATGGTCTATGGACAGGGGAATCAGAAAATCCTAAATATAATTTTTATGAGCAATTTGAAAATGGAAAACTGATATCCGGTAAACGAATCGATTCTTCAGGTGTGACAATTTCATATAATGAAGTTTTTCAGCGCCCCAAGCCCAAAAATGGGATAGATGATTTTTATCGTTTTGTGGGCCAAAATTTCAATCCTCCTTTAGTTCAGGGTTTAAAAGGAGTAATATTAGCCACTTTTATTGTAGATAAAGATGGCAAACCAGCTGATATCAAAATAATACGAGACCTTGGTTATGGAACTGGTGCAGAAGCTATAAGAGTGATTAGAAAATTTGACCAATGGCTTCCAGGGCTTTTCAAAGGAGAACCAGTACGAGTAATGTATTCGCTACCTATTACCATCCAATCCAATTATTGATTTAAAAACAAAATTCATTTATTTTGAATTTTTCAATATTTAAAAATTTAAAAATCCCAGCCCCATGAAAAAACAAATCATTACTTTATTTTTATTATTTATCTCATTTTTTGGGCATTGTCAGTTTGGGCCTAATGATGATGCCGTTTATTTAGACTCTCTCAACAATATTGGCAATGAAGAAAATTTTAAATACATCAGAGTAATAAAAGATTTTACTCAAAAAAAAGATCTTTATGATGTATCCTTTTACAACAGATCGGGGAAATTAGAAAGAAGAGGCAATGTTACAAATAAATTTTTAATGACTAACGAAGGGTTATGGATTTATTTTTATGAAAACGGAAATCGAAAAAGAATTGTGAATTATTCCAATAAAAAAATAAATGGGAAGCAATTTGAATGGTATGAAAATGGCCATTTAAGATTAGAAAGTGACGTTATCTATGACAAAAAAACCAAGAAATCAACTACTAAAATTATTCATTATTGGAATTCAAACAATGAACAAAAAGTAATTAACGGGGAAGGAGAATATGAAGATATGGAGATTCACAATATGACAAGTAAAAGTCCAAACACCATATATTCTAAAGGCCTTATACGAAATTTTACAAAAGAAGGTATTTGGATAGGTAATTCACCTCAAGATAAATTTAATTTCACAGAAGAATTTTCAAATGGAAAATTAGTTTCGGGAACAAGAATCGATTCATTAGGCGTTAAAACTACATACACTGAAATAGAAACAAAACCAAAACCCAAAAAAGGAATTGAAGATTTTTACAAGTTTATTGGAAATAATTTCAATACGCCGAATATGATTGGATTAAATGGCGAAATATATTTAAGTTTTATAATTGAAAAAGATGGCAGCATAAATGATATCAGAATTTTAAGAGATATTGGATTTGGAACAGGAGATGAAGCTATTAGAGTTTTGTCAAAATATGAAAAATGGCTACCTGGAAAACAAAGAGGCGTACCAGTTCGAGTTATGTATTCTTTACCCATTACTATTCAGTATAGGTTTTAACCATTATTGAACTAAAATTAATTTATTTTGAAAGTTTCAATATTTTGTATTACTTTTGCAACCGTTATATAATAGCTATATAACATACATAATAATCATTTAAATAATATTGGAATGTATTTAACTAAAGAAATT
>CAZOHO010000017.1:4551-20318 GCA_964579755.1 uncultured Flavobacterium sp. | reverse complement strand
AAGCCCGAATTAGAATCATATTGGGAATGCAGTCGCACATAGCGAACTAATTTAGGCTTGTACAATTCTTGAACTTCTTCATGAAGCACCAAAATATTTTTGTTAATCAATTTCTGAACAACTGGAAAAATATTTTTCTTGTTCAAAATAGCCGTAATATCTTGAATACGTAACGAACTTTGTTGCTGTAAGGCTTGATAGATTAAAAACTCCTCATCCGAAAGCAAACTTTCGTCAACTACAACAGATTGTTTTTGCGAAATAATTGTTTCACTTTCTAATAACAAAGCACTCGGCATAGCGCCTCGATACACATCACCAATTGCGCACATATAATAGCTCGCAATCCATTGCCAATGTGCAATTTGAAATTCGGTTACAATCGGTTTTTCATCTAGTATTTGATCAATTTCTTTAGCTTCATATAGCGACGGCTCATTTTGATGCTTATCGATAATTAAAGCCGTGTACATTTTACTTTTACCAAAAGGCACTACCACCCTCATTCCATTTTTTACAAAATGAAATTCAGCTTCTGAAACCTTATACGTAAAGGTTTTAGCAAGCGAAAGTGGTAAAATTACTTCGACAAAATACATGTACTGATTATAAATTAATTCACTCGATGCCAATATTGTGTTCTTCCCAATAGCGAAAAACCAATATAACCACGAACCTTAAGTTTATCTTTTGTTTCCAAAGAAAGTGCGCATTTGTACAACTTCCCATTTTTAGGATCCAAGATTTCACCTGAATTGTATTCAGAACCGTCTTTTGACAATCCTTTGATAATGGTTAAGCCCAAAATGGGTTTATTTTTGTCTTCGCCAACACACTTTTGGCACAAACTATTTTTATGAGCCAAATCCAACACTTCAACTACTTTTGCATATATCTTTCCTGACTTAGAAAATACTTCAACGATAGACTTAGCTTCTCCAGTTTCATCATCGATAGTTTTCCATTTCCCAAGAATAGATTGAGAATTCACATTAATTGAGAAGAACACAAACAATAAAAGAACACAAAATTTATACATATTAAAATTGGATTGAGTTATGATAATTGGGCTGCGTTTTGTTTTTTCAATTTGGCAATAGTAGCATTCAATTCGAAACCTAACAAAAGAATCATACAGTTAATCCAAATGTAAAACATCAAAATCAACAAGGTTCCAATTGAACCGTATAGCTCATTGTATTTAGAAAATTTAATTACCCAAATTCCGAAGAAATAAGACGAAATAATAATTAAAATTGTGGTAAAAACAGAACCTATACTAATAAAACGAGGTTTATGAAATTGTTTTGTTCCAAAACGCAACAAAATGGAACTTGTAATTAATATCATCAAAATTACAAATGCATAACGTCCCATTTCTATTAAAGGCACTTGATCATTCAACACATCTTGAATAATCGTTTGTTGGATAATAACCTCAAATATTACGATGGCAGCCACTGTTACAATCAACAAAATAGACAATACCATTGAAATACCCAAAGCCACAACATATTGTCGTAAAAATCCATGTTTTACTATAACGTGTTTAGAAGATTCAAAACCGCTTATGATTCCCGAAATTCCATTGGCCATTAAAAAAATAGACAATACAAATCCTGAAGACAACAAGCCCGAATGACTGTTATTCAAGATATCATTAATAATTTTATAAATCGCATCATAGGTATTAGGAGGCACCCCTTCCTTAACAAATTCCAAAAAATCAGATTGAAACCCTTCAATCGGAATATACGGAATCAAGTTCAAGATAAATAAGGCAAAAGGAAACAAAGCCATAAAGAAACTAAAAGCGACCGCACTAGCGTGATAGGTCAAACCACCCTCAACTATTCCAAGAAGATACAATTCCATCAAATCATACAACGACAAACCTTCTAACCAAGGTAATTTGATTCGTTGTAACACCTGAACTAAATTTTTTAGTATTGGCACTTTTAAAAGCCTACTTTCTATCGCCTTCGACATATTAAAATGCTTTTAAACTTAAATCCATATTAACAACTGAATGTGTCAAAGCCCCTGAAGAAATATAATCCACACCACAATCCGCATAGTGTCGAATGGTAGTTTCATCTATATTTCCTGACGATTCTGTTTGGCATTGATCTCCAATTAAAGCAACTGCTTTTCGAGTATCTTCGTAATTAAAATTATCAATCAAGATACGATGTACCCCATCGCTTTCTAGAATTTCTTTAATTTCATCTAAATCCCGAGCTTCTACTATAATTTTTAAATCTAAATTATTCGCTTTAAGATAGTCTTTGGTTTTGGCTATAGCCAAAGTAATTCCGCCTGCAAAATCAATATGATTGTCTTTCAACATAATCATATCGTATAAAGCGAAACGATGATTTTCACCTCCGCCTATTTTTACTGCCCATTTTTCTGGAGCACGAAACCCTGGAGTAGTTTTACGAGTATCAAGAATTTTGGTTTTGGTCCCTTTTAATAATTGAACGTATTCATTTGTTTTTGTAGCTATAGCCGACATGCGTTGCATAGAATTCAGCACCACACGTTCGGCTTTCAAAATAGATTGTGAACTTCCCGAAACGTGAAAAACCACATCGCCTTTCTTCACAGCTGTACCATCTTCAATAAACGTTTCCAACTGTAAACCAGCATCTACATAATCGAATATCATTTTGGCGAATGCAACTCCTGCAATAATTCCGTCCTCCTTCACTAATAATTTAGCTTTTCCTTTGGCTGAAGCGGGAATACAAGCTAAAGAGCTATAATCACCCGTCCCCACATCTTCACGTATGGCATTGGCAATCAAAAGTTCTAACTCATTTTTGAATTGGGAATCACTAATCATTTTCTTATTTTTTTAAGAATTGCTAAAATAAGATATATTTTGGGGATTAAAAACTTAGTCTTACTCTTTTTCATAAATCTCTATCTTTGCAGTTCAAAATCAGTTCAAATTATGAATATTAAACTCATCGCTATTGGCAAAACGGACAACAAAGCATTGCAATCGTTAATTGACGATTACACCAAACGATTGTCTTTTTACATCAAATTTGAGTTGGATATTATCCCTGATATTAAAAACGTAAAAAACTTATCCGAAAGCCAACAAAAAGAGAAAGAAGGCGAGTTGATTTTAGCTAAAATAACTCCAACAGACCAGCTAATTTTATTGGATGAAAATGGAAAGAATTTTTCAAGCGTTGGTTTTTCAGAAGAGTTACAAAAGAAGATGAACTCCGGCATCAAAACCTTAGTTTTTGTAATTGGTGGCCCTTACGGATTTTCGGATACCGTATACGCTAAAGCGCAAGGAAAAATAGCACTTTCGCTGATGACATTTTCACATCAAATGGTGCGTTTATTCTTTATTGAGCAACTGTATCGCGGATTTACGATTTTAAGAAACGAACCGTATCATCATCAGTAAATTTACGATATACGATTTACGATGTACGATTTTGAGCAGAGTACTAGTAGACGAATTCTTCTTGTAAAACGCTAGACAAATGTAAATTTTGAACAGCAATTTTATATTGAAGATAGTTTCCAAAACTTAAATTCTTATCAAACCCCAAAGTAATTTTACCTGAAATACTTTTTAACTTTTGAAGCGAAAAATCATTTTTTGAAAAATACGCAATGGCTCCCAACTTTGGATTTGTTAATTGATATTTTACTTTCGTAAAAGGCATGAAGGCTAAATTCTTGTGAATACTGTCCGAATAGGAGAAATAATTCTCCGAAGTTTCGCTTTTGTGTGCACTTCCCTCCTTTTTAGCTTGTAATTTGATGATTTCTGGCATCACCAAACTCAACGGCAATCGTTTGTCAATATGAAAAATCCAATTCGTCGAACTAATGGAATTCTTTCTATTTACTTCTACCAAAGTGTCTTTTCCTTTGGTTTTAAAAAACAAATAAATTGGCGAATAATCCTGAACGTCTTTAATAAGAGTTACGTTTGATTTTGGCAACAATATCGTTTCTTTATTTCCACAAGAAAACAGAACAAAAAACAACAACACACTGATGTATTTCATGAATTCATTTTATTAAATAAAGTGACACATTCCACCGCTTCTTTTACATCATGAACACGAAGAATATTCGCTCCTTTCAACAATGAAATCGTATTTAAAGTTGTAGTTCCATTAAGAGATTCAGATGCATTATTATTCAATGCTTTATAAATCATTGATTTTCTTGAAATTCCAACTAAAACTGGCAATTTTAATTGCTGAAATAATTCCATCTTCTGAAGCATTTCATAATTCTGTTCTAGTGTTTTGGCAAAGCCAAATCCAGGATCAACAATCAAATCATTGATGCCTAAACTTCGGGCTACAGCTATTCGTTCTGAAAAATACAAAAGTACTTCTTTGACTACATCTTCATATTGCGTGAGTGTTGACATCGTTTGAGGAGTCCCTCGCATGTGCATCATAATATAAGGTACATTGTACTTGGCTACAACACCTAACATTGCATCATCTAATTTTCCTGCTGAAATATCATTGATTAATGCAGCTCCTTTTTGTATGCAGGCTTCAGCCACTTGAGAGCGAAACGTATCAATTGAAATCAAGATACCTGGAAATTGTTGTACTAATAGTTCAACTACAGGAACAATTCGTGCCATTTCCTCTTCTATAGATACAAATTCAGCATTGGGTTTACTTGAATAGGCGCCAATATCAATAAAAGTAGCCCCTTCTGAAAGCATTTTTTGAACTTGCACTATAATTTCAGTTTCGTTTTTATACTTTCCACCATCAAAAAAAGAATTGGGAGTTAGATTCAGAATTCCCATTACTTTAGGCTTTGATAAATCGATGAGCTGTCCTTTGCAATTAATCGTCATTTCATTCTGGTTTTAAAGACCTTGTTTTTCTTCTTTCAGAAAAATTATTCTTATTTTTGAAAAATTTTGAATACAAATATACATCAATAATGAAGAATACTTCACAAGAATATGATGCCGTTGTTGCGGTATGTCGCTCTTTATTCATCAATAAAATGAAAGATTACGGAAGTGCTTGGCGCATTTTACGTTTACCATCACTTACCGACCAAATATTTATTAAAGCCCAACGCATCCGAAGTTTACAAGAGAATGAAGTTCGTAAAGTAAACGAAGATGAGTCGGGAGAATTCATCGGTATCATCAACTATTCTATCATGGCATTAATTCAATTGGAATTAGGAATTGCTGACCAACCTGATTTGGATGTCACTAAAGCCACCGAATTGTACGATGCCAAAATCAAGGAAACCAAAGAATTAATGGAAAATAAAAACCATGATTATGGTGAGGCTTGGCGCGATATGCGTGTGAGTTCCTTGACGGATTTGATTTTGCAAAAATTACTTCGCGTAAAGCAAATTGAAGACAACAAGGGAAAAACATTAGTATCAGAAGGTATTGATGCAAATTACCAAGATATGATCAATTATGCCGTTTTTGCATTGATTTTAATGAAATAAAAGCAATCTGTATCTCAAATTCTACATTATGACAAAGCTGAAAAATATACTCACCCAATTTTCCCGAATTTTCGTAGGAATCCTTTTTATTATTTCAGGATTAATTAAATTGAATGATCCTCTAGGCTTCTCTTATAAATTAGCGGAATATTTTGGAGAACCTGTGTTTAACTTACCTTTTTTCGTTCCGTTTTCATTAGCAATAGCTATCTTTTTAGTCATTCTTGAAGTCGTTTTGGGAATTATGCTTTTGTTGGGTTATCGATCAAAACTAACCGTTTGGCTTTTACTGATTCTTATCATTAAATTTACTTTCCTAACTTTCTATTCGGCTTATTTTAATGTGGTAAAAGATTGTGGCTGTTTTGGAGATGCTTTGCATTTAACCCCTTGGCAATCCTTTACAAAAGATGTTGTTTTGTTATTCTTTATTTTGATTTTATTTTTCAATGTCAAATTAATTCAACCTTTATTCAAAGCCAAAATCCAGAATGTTTTAGTCCTTATTAGTATTGGACTATGTAGTTTTATGGCGTATTGGGTATTGCATCATTTACCAATAATTGACTTCAGACCTTTTAAAGTGGGCAACAATATTCAAAAAGGAATGGAAATTCCAGAAGGAGCGCCACAATCGGTTGTAGAAATGACCTTTATCTACAAAGTAAACGGAATAGATACTGAATTTACAGAAAAGGATTTAATGAAAATACCAGCAGGAGCTACTTTTGTGGATAGAAAAGACAAAGTCATTGTAGAAGGGTATGTACCTCCTATTCACGATTTTGCAATGGAAAAAGACGGTGCTGACTATAAAGACGAGTTATTGCAAAATCCAAAATTAATGCTATTTGTTACTTATGATTTGGCTATTGCCAACAAAGAAGGGTTAGCCCAATTAGAACGTCTCAAACAACAAGCTGCCGCCAAAGGATATACAGTTATCGGTATGACGGGTTCTGCACCTGAACAAATAGAAAAAACAAAGAAAGAATTTGGATTCACATTTGATTTTTACTTCTGTGACGCTACCGCTTTAAAAACCATTGAAAGAGCCAATCCAAGTATTGTTATTTTAGAAAAAGGTACTGTAAAACAAAAAGTACATTATAATGATATTGAAGATTTGAAATTATAACTCATTTCATCGTTAATAAGTCGCTTATTTATTAACTATAACGATATTGAAATCAAGTAGTATTCAACCAAAAACAAACTTTCTATTGAGTTTAAATTAACTTTGTAAATATTTATTAAGATGAAAAAATTAGTCGCTTTATTGATTGCTTTTGCAACTTTTT
Organism: uncultured Flavobacterium sp.; assembly: GCA_964579755.1. Lineage (GTDB taxonomy): Bacteria > Bacteroidota > Bacteroidia > Flavobacteriales > Flavobacteriaceae > Flavobacterium. Next base: position 13,527 of record CAZOHO010000017.1, on the reverse strand, counting down.
CTTGTACAAGCAACGCACAGAAGAAAACATTTTCAGAAACTGCTTTGTCTGAATCGCTATTAGCAACCGACGGAAGCCAAGTGGCCTTTAAAGATATTATCAAGAAACAAAAAGGAAAAACTACAGTAATTGAAGTTTGGGCGTCTTGGTGCGGAGACTGTGTCAAAGCAATGCCTAAGGTAAAAGAATTACAAGCCAATCACCCAGAAGTAGCTTTTACATTTATCTCGATGGACAAAACATCCGACAAATGGTTAGCTGGAATTGAAAAACACGAATTAAAAGGAGACCATTATATGGCGAATGACCAGATGAAAGGTGTTTTTGGAAAAGCGATAGATTTGGATTGGATTCCAAGATATATTATCCTCGACAAAACAGGAAAAATTGTAGTATACCGAGCTATTGAAACTGATTTCGACCTTATTAATGAGACATTAAACAAATTAAAATAAACTAAAAACTATTAAAATAAATACAACTAAAATGAGAAAAAAGATTGTTGCAGGAAACTGGAAAATGCATAAAAACGCAGAGCAAACAGAAGATTTATTGAATGATTTAATTGCTAAAGTACCTACAGATAGTGCTGCACAAGTTATTGTAGCACCTACTTTTGTAAACCTAGCTTCGGCAGTTGACCATTTAGAATTTACCAATATTGATGTAGCTGCTCAAAACGTTCACCAAGCTGAAAGCGGTGCATTCACTGGAGAGATATCTGCTGATATGTTGAAAAGCATTGGTGTAAACACAGTAATCCTTGGACACTCTGAGCGTAGAGCTATTTTTCACGAAACAGATGCTTTAATCGCAAGCAAAGTAGATGCAGCTTTAGAACACGATATGACTGTTATTTTCTGTTTTGGTGAAGAATTAAAAGACCGTCAATCTAACACTCATTTTAACGTTGTAGAGAATCAATTGAAAGATGGTTTATTCCACATTAGTGCTAACGATTGGGAAAATGTTGTTTTAGCCTACGAGCCTGTTTGGGCTATCGGAACAGGAGAAACTGCTTCTCCAGAACAAGCACAAGAAATGCATGAATTCATCAGAGAAACGGTACGTAAATCTTTTGGAAGTGATGTAGCTGAGAATGTTTCTATCCTTTACGGAGGAAGTGTTAAGCCTGAAAATGCAAAAGAAATTTTCTCTAAACCAGATGTTGACGGAGGTCTTATCGGTGGAGCGGCTTTAAAAGCAGATGATTTCGTTGCGATTATCAACGCTATCTAAATTTTACAATTCTAAATTATAAAAAGAGGTTGGTTCATTCAAACCTCTTTTTTTTGTTTTTATTGGTTACAATAAATAAAGAGAAACTGTACCTTTGCAAAAAAAATAAATATGTCAAATAGTTATATCGGATACCATTTTACTATCGAGCCAAAAGAATTAGGTTCAGAAATTCTAATTGCCGAATTAGGCGAAAAAGCATTTGAGAGTTTCACGGAAACGGAAACAGGAATTGATGCTTTTGTTCAAAAAGAATTGTGGGACGATACAATTCTTGACGATGTTTACATTTTACAATCGGAAGAATTTACCATTGACTACACCTACGAAGAAATAGAACAAATCAATTGGAATGAAGAATGGGAAAAAAACTTCGAACCTATTGAGGTAGACGGTAAATGCCATGTTCGCGCTCCTTTTCACCCTAAAACTGAAGCTGAGTTTGATATTGTTATCGAACCTAAAATGAGTTTTGGTACTGGACACCACGAAACTACACACATGATGATTCAGCATCTTTTAGAAATGGAGGTAAAAGGTTTAAAAACCTTAGATATGGGATGCGGAACTGCAATTTTAGCGATTTTAGCGGAGATGAAAGGCGCCCAACCTATTGATGCCATCGATATTGACAATTGGTGTTATTTGAATTCTATAGAAAATGCGGAACGTAACAATTGCGAACACATTAGCGTGTATGAAGGAGATGCAACTTTGCTAAAAGACAAAAAATACGACTTGATCATTGCGAATATCAACCGAAACATACTATTAAATGATATGCAATCGTACGTGGATTGTTTGAACCCTGGAGGAACTATTTTGTTTAGTGGTTTCTACGAAGAAGACATTCCGTTCATTGATGGTTCTTGCACCGAAAAAGGCTTAACTTACATTAAAAAGTTCCAAAGAAACAATTGGGTTTCCTTAAAATATGTAAATTAGTTTTATAATTACCAAAGTACAAAACCTACCCTCAAATGAGTACTAAAGAAAAAGTAAGAGAAAGAGTCAGTTTCAAAGAAGCAACAACAGTAAATAATGAAATTGTTGTTTATAATGATGATGTCAATACTTTTGATCACGTAATTGACACCTTGGTTCGAGTGTGCGACCATACTCCTGAACAAGCCGAGCAATGTTCGCTTATTATTCATTACAACGGGAAATGCACTGTCAAAACTGACGTGTATGACAAACTCAAACCACAATGCATTCAGCTACTGGAAGCTGGATTGAGTGCCGAAATTATCTAGTACTTTACATTTTTTATCATTTCTTCATAAATTTTATAGTTTTATTCTATATTTGATTAAAATTATAGGTATTTATGAAAGAATATGCTACTGTTTTGTTATATGCTATGCCTTTATTTTTGGCATTAATAATTGTCGAAAAATTATACGGCTATTTTAAAGGAGAAAATACAGCTCCTATTATGGATTCTGTATCAAGTATCAGTTCTGGAATCATCAATTCTTTAAAAGATGTATTGGGATTAAGTGTGACGTTACTTTCTTATGAATGGATGGCACCGAAAATCGCACTATTGCATCAAGACACCACAATTCTTGCTTACTGTATTGGTTTTATAGTCATCGATTTTTATGGTTATTGGTCGCATCGATGGTCACATCAAATTAATTTTTTGTGGAACAAACATGCTATTCATCATAGTAGCGAAGAGTTCAATCTGTCTTGTGCTTTACGCCAAAGTGTATCCAGTTTTGTCAACCTATTTACTTTCTTATTAATCCCAGCAGCTTTACTTGGTGTTCCTGCTAAAGTTATAGCCATCACCTTACCTATTCATTTGTTTTTGCAATTTTGGTATCATACCAAACATATTAAAAAGATGGGAATTCTAGAACAAATAATAATTACCCCTTCGCACCATCGAGTGCATCATGCCATTAATCCAGAATACATTGACAAAAATCACGGTCAAATTTTTATTTTTTGGGATAAATTATTCGGAACCTATCAAGAAGAACTAGATACTGTACCTCCTGTTTTTGGAATTACAAGACCTGCACAAACTTGGAATCCGTTCCGAATTAACTTTCAACATCTTTGGCTGTTAATTTGCGATGCTTGGCGAGCGGAGAATTGGAAAGACAAATTGACTATTTGGTTCAAACCAACCGGTTGGCGTCCTAAAAATTTTGAAGAAAAATATCCTGTAACCAAAATTTCGAACGTCTATAATTTCCATAAATATGGAACACAACATTCGAAAACGTTGATGTATTGGTCTGTGGTACAATTATTTGTCACTTTAGGATTAGTAAGCTATTTATACCTTTCTATTGCAAGAATAGACATTCAACATATTTTCGTCTACGGAACTTTTATTTTTATTAGTGTGTATAGTTACACCGAATTAATGGACGCTAACAATTATTCCTTATTCTGGGAAAGTATCCGATTTGCTTTTGGAATTGGGATAATTATTTCTCTCGAAAATTGGTTTAAAATTGACGCTATGATTCCTTTTGGAACCTACTTAATAATGGGATATCTATCTCTTTCTTTAATTATCAACATCTATTTTGTAGGCTCGGGGTTCAAATCTGAAAAATTGGCTTTAGCCTAAATTACAAAACAAAATGAAAAACAAGTTATTCTTATCCATCTACTTAGGTTGTAGTGTTTTTTACTTACTAATCACAGCATTCAACCAAGAAGAAATTGCCCGAGTAGTAAAACCTTTTCTACTTCCTATTTTACTAGTTGCGGTTTATTTTTCAGAAAGCTTTAAAACCAAAAAAATAGTAATGACGGCATTGATCTTCTCATGGATAGGAGATGTGATTTTGCTTTTTGCAGATAAAGGTGAAATCTATTTTATATTAGGACTTGTAGCATTCCTAATTTCCCATCTGTTTTACATTGTACTTTTTAACAAACAAACTATTATTAAGTCTATTAGCAACAAATTAAGTTTTGGAGCCGGAATTGGATTGATTCTAATTTATTTTTCAGTGATGATTGGAACGCTAGGTCCTAAACTAGGTTCGCTTACACTCCCTGTAGTTATCTACGCTGTAGTAATAAGCACTATGCTATATTATGCACTTAAAGGAAGTTATCAATGGAATTCCATTCCGTATAATTCCGTTTTGATAGGTGCTGTGTTTTTTATTAGTTCAGATAGTATTTTGGCTTTTAATAAATTCTACCACCCCATTCCTCAAGCTTCCTTCTCAATAATGATTACTTATTTACTAGCGCAGTATAGTATAGTTTGGGGGATTCTAAACTTAAATCAAAAAAAATAGCATTCTCATTAATACGAAAATGCTATTCTAATAACTTGTATTTATTCTTAATGTGGTAATTTATCTTTTAAAACACCATATAAAACGGCTCCAACTAAAGCCCCGATAAGAACTAAAATTACAGGTAAAATTCCAGCACCTAACAATATAAATATTGGTCCAGGACAAGAACCGACTAATCCCCAGCCTAAACCGAAAAAGATACCACCAATCCAATAACGAGCCGAACCTTTTTCTTTGTCTTTGATCACAATTGTAGCACCATCGATTGCTTTTAATTGATATTTTTTGATGATTTGAATTCCAATTACACCCATTGCAATAGCTACCGAAATAATGCCGTACATGTGAAACGATTGAAATTGGAACATTTCGTAGATACGGTACCAAGACACCGCTTCTGATTTGGTCAAAACAATTCCGAAAATAAAACCTACTATTAAAAATTTAATGAATTTCATAATTAAAAAATTAGAGGTAGTACAAAATGTACCATTATTAATCCGCCGATAAAAAATCCTATAACGGCTTTCAAAGAAGGTAATTGTAGGTTACTCAAGCCTGAAATCGCATGCCCCGAAGTACAGCCTCCTGCATAACGAGAACCGAATCCAATTAAAACCCCACCTATTACTAAAATCAAAATACTTTTAGGAGATTCAAAAGTTTGATTTCCAAAAAGAACATCAGGAGCTAACTTTCCGTTGGGTGCATCGATTCCAAGTGTGACTAATTGTTCAATAGTTTTTGGATTAATCGACACATTCGTTGGGTCACTCATAAAATGTACTGCCACAAATCCGCCAAGCATAGCGCCTAATACAACAATAAGATTCCATTTATTAGACTTCCAATCAAAATTAAAATAGGTTATTTTTTTCCCTAGTCCTGACATAGAACAAAGTGTCTCTAAATTAGAGGACATGCCGAATTGTTTTCCAAAATAAATTAAGCTCAACATAATCATACCTATTACAAATCCTGAGATATACCAAGGCCATGTTTGAAAAAAGATATCCATAAATTCTATTTTTTGGTAAAAATAACAATTCTATTCTGCAAACAAAAACAATTAATTTAAGCATAATTGTTGTCACAAATTAAAAAGCGTTTAAAGTTCTCTTTATATTTGTATTGGAACTTTTTAAATTAATTTTGTTTTTCAATACATAACCTATTATGAAAAAAATCATATTTGTTTTAAGTATTTCAATTATACTTTGTTCTTGCGTAAGTACAAGATCTACTTTAAAAAATGTAGACGACACTGCGCCTGATTTAGTATTAAATAACAATAATACCTTTGATATCAAATTATTTAGTACCGACAAAAAATACGGATACGACAAAGATTATCCCATTAATATTTTTTATCAAACCAGTAAATCCGATGCTAATCAAGAACGCTTTTTGAATGCTTTGGCTGGGCCAAAAGGAGAGAAAATCACGTATACCAAATTAGAAAGCTGTTGCCCCTTCCCTACTAAAAGAAGTGATATGGGAGCTGGTTTTTTAGTTGTGTACGAACTAAAATGGGAAGGACAAAAAAAACCTGTTGTATTGTATCTAAACATTTACGAAAAAGGAGTGTTGATGGTACCTTTTGGTTTGCGACTAAAAGACAAATAATTCATCATTGCTATTCCTTATTAATTCCAATTAAAAAACGATTCTATGGAAGAATGTATATCAGTATTTGATATGTTAAAAATTGGAGTTGGTCCATCAAGTTCTCATACTCTAGGTCCTTGGCGTGCTGCCGAACGATTTTTGTCTGAACTAAGAAGCGAAAACTTATTAGCTTCAACCGAAAAAATTCAAGTTGATTTGTATGGCTCATTATCATTAACGGGCAAAGGTCATGCTACTGACTTAGCGCTACTTTTAGGTTTGAGCGGTCAAGATCCAGAAACAATTCCAGTTGATGAAATAACAACTATAACTACCCAAATTCAAACACAAAAGTCAATCCGATTAGGAAATGAAAAGTCAATCCCCTTTTTTCCTGAAAGTGAAATTATTTTCAATAAAAAATTTCTTCCTTTTCATGCTAATGGTATCCGATTTACTGCTTTAATAAATAACAATACATCGTACCAAGCCACTTATTACTCTATAGGTGGTGGGTTTGTTGTGAAAGAAGAGCGAATTAATGCCAAAAAGAAAAAAGTATTAAAATGCGCTTTCCCTTTTCCAATTAAAAAAGCCACTGAATTATTGGCTTACACTCTTCAAGAAAATAAGACAATTTCAGAGATTGTTTTTGAAAACGAAAAATCAATGCGTTCCGAAGATCAAATTCATAATGAACTGCTACGTATTTGGAATACGATGTTGGAATGCATGTACATTGGCTGTCATTCGGAAGGAATACTACCTGGCAGATTGCATGTTAGACGAAGAGCTTTTGATATGCATCAAGATTTGATTGGATTATCCAATTATAATTCACCTCAAACTTGGTTAGAACAAATCCGAAAAACAGAGGTTAAATTTCGCCAAATTTTAAAATGGGTGAGTTGTTTTGCTTTGGCAGTTAATGAAGTAAATGCATCTTTAGGCCGTGTTGTTACGGCACCAACCAATGGTAGTGCTGGAGTAATTCCTGCAGTATTAATGTACTATTTAGTAATCGAAAACCACCAAGGTGGAGCAAAAGAAATCAAACAATTTTTGATGGTAGCAGGTGAAATTGGTAGTATTTTCAAAAAAGGATCTACAATCTCAGCTGCTATGGGAGGCTGTCAAGCAGAAATAGGTGTTTCATCAGCTATGGCAGCTGCGGCTTTGTGTGAACTAATGGGCGGAAGTCCTAGCCAAGTATTGATAGCGGCCGAAATTGCTATGGAACATCATTTAGGACTAACCTGTGATCCCGTAGGAGGTTTGGTTCAAATTCCTTGTATTGAACGAAATACTATGGGGGCTATCAAAGCAATTAATGCTGCCGAATTAGCATTGGCTACCGACCCAAAAAATGTAAAAGTGCCTTTAGATAAAGTAGTAGATACTATGTGGCAAACCGCTAAGGATATGAACTCAAAATACAAAGAAACCTCAGAAGGAGGATTAGCAGTAGCGGTAAATATGGCCGATTGTTAATCTATTTTTTTCTTGTATCGATGATATAAATAATCTTCCAATGGTTGTTTTCTTTAAATAAAGTAAAAGCATTTACTCCTCTATGGCTTATTTTACCATTGAAGTAAAACTCATACGGTGTCCAGACATGAGCCATTGCTCCATCAACTTGAATAGTATAATCCAATAGCTTTTCTTCGAAAAGAGTGGCGACTGGAATAGTTGCAATGGAATGATAAAAATCTTTTGGATTTTCATTAATTAATTTAGTTCCTTGTGTATTCGAAATTACCGATTGTAAAATCATTTGATTGGAACAAACTGATTGCATTACAACCGAATCTTTAGCATGAAACCCTTGAAAAAAAGTTTCAATAACATTTTTGACTTCTTGATTTTGCGAGTAGACAGATCCTGTTATGAACAACAAAAACCCAAATAGTATTTTTTTCATGTTACGAATTTAAATAAACTTATTGTTACAAATAATATTAATCAGCGATTTTGAGTTAAAAAAATTACATTTTATTACCTTTACCGCAATTAAATACATTACTATGTCAGTCGCAAAAAAAGATTACAAAAGAATTACTACCAAGTCATTGATTGAGATGAAAGCCAATGGCGAAAAAATTTCAATGCTTACTGCCTATGATTATACTATGGCAAAAATAGTAGATTCTGCTGGGGTAGATGTAATTCTTGTGGGAGATTCTGCATCCAATGTTATGGCAGGACATGAAACTACTTTGCCTATTACTCTTGACCAAATGATATACCACGCTTCCTCAGTAGTTCGTGCTATTGAACGCGCATTAGTTGTGGTCGATTTACCTTTTGGAAGTTACCAATCGGATTCAAAAGAAGCCTTGCGTTCTGCTATACGAATTATGAAAGAAAGTGGTGGACACGCTGTAAAATTAGAAGGTGGTAGCGAGATTAAAGATTCTATCAAAAAAATATTAAACGCAGGAATTCCTGTTATGGGGCATTTGGGCTTAACCCCACAATCCATTTATAAATTCGGAACGTATACCGTTCGTGCCAAAGAAGATGCAGAAGCGGAACAATTAATGGAAGACGCAAAACTTTTGGAAAGCCTAGGCTGTTTTGCTATAGTTTTAGAAAAAATCCCTGCACATTTAGCCGAAAAAGTAGCTCAAAGCGTTTCTATTCCTGTAATTGGAATTGGTGCTGGTGGAGGTGTTGACGGACAAGTATTGGTTATCCATGATATGTTAGGAATGAACAATGAATTCAGCCCTCGTTTCTTAAGACGCTATTTGAATTTGTACGAAGGAATGACTTCGGCTATAAGCCAATATGTAGAAGATGTAAAATCAACTGATTTCCCTAATGCCAATGAACAATATTA
>CAZOHO010000017.1:0-4451 GCA_964579755.1 uncultured Flavobacterium sp. | reverse complement strand
AACCTTCAAGTGCTTCACGAAGACAATCATCTCATCGTAGTCAATAAGCGCGTTGGTGATATCGTTCAAGGAGATAAAACGGGAGACAAACCACTTAGCGAAATTGTCAAAGAATACATAAAAGCAAAATACAACAAACCGGGAGAAGTGTTTTTAGGCGTAGTGCATCGTTTGGATAGACCCACAACTGGTATCGTAATTTTTGCAAGAACGAGTAAAGCGTTGTCCAGAATGAATGAGCTTTTTAGTAATCGAGAAACTCAAAAAACCTATTGGGCTGTTGTAAAAAACAAACCTGAAAAATCTCAAGACAAGCTAGTTCATTACCTCAAAAGGAATGAAAAAAATAATACTTCCAAAGCACACTTAAAAGAAGTACCTGATAGTAAATTAGCTAGTTTGGATTACCAAATTATTAAAGAGTTAACCAATTATACCGCTTTAGAAATTCATCTTCATACAGGAAGACATCACCAAATTAGAGCGCAATTGGCTGCAATTGGTTCTCCTATTAAAGGGGATTTGAAATACGGTTTTGACCGAAGTAACCCTGATGGAGGAATTCATTTACATGCCAGAAAACTGAGTTTTACTCACCCTGTTTCCAAAGAAGCTTTAACCATAATTGCTCCTACTCCCGATGATGTTATTTGGAATGCCATTTAATTTTAATCACTAAATGGTATTTTATTCCATTTTAAAATTTAAATTGCATAGCATTTTAAGTAGTATTGAAACATGAATTACAAAAGCAACATTGGTTACCGCAAAGAAATTCTGACTCGTTTGTTGAGTACTATCATTTCGTATGAAAATGAAATTGTAAAGGCATTACAAGAGGATTTTGGCAAACCTGCTTTTGAATCTGTAGTTACCGAAACGAGTTATGTTATCTCTGATTTAAAATACACTATTAAAAATTTATCCCGTTGGGCAAAACCAAAAAAAGTTTTCCCTTTTGTATTAAACATTCCTTCTTCAGATACCATTTACAAAGAACCCTACGGAAAAGTATTAATAATTGCACCTTGGAATTACCCTTTTCAATTGGCACTTTGTCCTTTAATAGCAGCTGTTGCAGCAGGAAATCAAATAGTTTTAAAACCTTCAGAGTTAACACCCAAAACCGCCGAAATTATCGAAACTATCCTTAGTAAAACGTTCCCAACCCATCATGTGGAAGTAGTACAAGGTGGTGTTGAAATAACAAGTCGTTTACTAGAACAACGTTGGGATTATATTTTCTTTACGGGTAGTGTAGCAGTTGGTAAAATCATTGCAAAAGCAGCTGCGAAAAACTTAACTCCCGTTACTTTAGAATTAGGAGGTAAAAACCCTTGTATTGTTGATGAAACCGCTAATTTAAGATTGGCAGCCAAACGAATCGTTTGGGGAAAATTCATCAATGCTGGACAAACTTGTATAGCACCGGATTATATTTTGGTTCATAAAAATAGTAAATCGTATTTTATCCAATTTTTAAAAGAGGAGATTACCAAAGCTTATGGTGAAAATCCTGAACTTTCTCCAGATTTTGCTCGAATAATCAATACTAAAAACTGGTCCCGTTTAGTCGAAATGATTGAGGATACTAAAGTTCTTTTTGGTGGTAAATACACTAGTGAAACCCATTACATCTCTCCTACTCTAATTGAGGAAAATAATATTGATAGTTTAATTATGCAGGATGAGATATTTGGTCCATTATTACCCATTCTGACCTATGAAGAGGAAACTGAAATCGATAGTATTATTTCAAAATACGAAAAACCTTTGGCTTTGTATATTTTCAGCGAGAGAAGATCATTCTGTAACAACATAATTGCTACACATTCTTTTGGAGGAGGCTGTATTAACGACACTATGATTCATTTCTCTAATAAGCAATTGCCTTTTGGAGGTGTTGGAAATAGTGGCATTGGGGCTTACCATGGAAAGTTAAGTTTTGATATTTTTTCGCACCATAAGGGAGTAGTCAAAAAAGCAACTTGGATAGACTTACCGTTACGATATGCACCTTATAAAGATAAATTAGCATCAGTAAAGAAAATATTAAATTGGCTGTAAGCCAAAAAATAATCAATGAATTAACTAAAGAATGGAAACAATCAATCAAAAAATTGCACACTTACAAGCAAATGGGTACGAATTAAAATTTGAAGAGGTATTCAATAAAGCTTTTGAAAACTATAAAAAAATAGCACTTTATGCAGGTTTAGCTATTTTGGTTTTTGGTTTTCTTTTCATTTTTCTTGCGGCTATTGGAGTAGTTAGTTTTGTAGGCGCGGAGCATTTGAATGAAAATACGATAAAACAATTTGAAGCTAAAATGCTAAAACAAGAATACCTTGGTTACCAATTTATAGCTGTATTAGCTATCAATAGCCTTTTTAGCCCAATTAGTGCAGGCTTTTTAAAAATGGCTGAATCTGCTGATAAAGACATGGAATTTAAAATGCGTCAATTTTTCTCTTTTTACAAATGGACGTATTTCAAAGAATTATTTGTTGCTACTTTTATCATTACTCTTTTGAGTACTGGAATCGATAGTGCATTAACTTTCTATAAAATTCCTGTATTAGGAGGAATTATTTCTTTCGCAATCGGAATATTTACTGTTTTGAGTACCCCTTTAATTATTTTTGGCAAACAAAAAGCGATTGCAGCTATAAAAGCAAGTATCAGTTTAACTAGCTCACAATTTCTAATGCTATTTCTACTTTTATTTGTTGCCTTTTTAGGATCATTAGTAGGTTTGATTGGCTTTTGCATCGGTGTTCTTTTTACTATACCTTTCAATATGTCAATGCAATACGCTATCTATGATACAGTTATTGGTATCGAAAATGAAGAAATTGTTGTTCCCGAATCAGAAGAAAACTAACCCAACCAACCGTCTCTATCTAAACTTCGGTATTGTATCGCTTCGGCAATATGATGGGATGCTACTTTTTCAGTAGCTTCTAAATCAGCAATTGTTCGGGCTACTTTCAAAATTCGGTCATACGCTCGAGCGGAAAGATTCAATCGTTCCATTGCGTTTTTCAGTAATTCTTTAGAAGGTTCATCCAATGCACAAAATTCTCTAATCTGTTTGGTACTCATTTGAGCATTGTAATGAATGGTTGTAATCAATTCAAAACGAGCCGACTGTATTTCGCGAGCATTAGTTACTCTTTTCCTAATATCGACACTACTTTCTGCTTTTCTGTCGTCTGATAATTTATCAAATGGAACGGGTGTTACTTCAATATGAATGTCAATTCGGTCTAATAATGGTCCGGATATTTTATTCATATACCGTTGCATTTCGTGGGGAGAAGAAGTTTGAGGAGCATCCGGATCATTGAAAAAACCACTCGGACTCGGATTCATACTCGCTACCAACATAAACGAAGATGGATAGGTAACCGTGAATTTAGCTCGTGAAATAGTCACTTCTCTGTCTTCTAAAGGTTGTCGCATTACTTCGAGTACATCGCGCTTAAACTCTGGCAATTCATCCAAGAAAAGAACCCCATTATGTGCCATCGAAATCTCTCCAGGCTGTGGATAACTCCCGCCGCCGACAAGAGCCACGTTTGAGATCGTATGGTGCGGACTACGAAACGGACGCTGGTTCATCAACCCAACTTCTTTTAATTTTCCAGCAACACTATGAATTTTAGTAGTTTCTAAAGCTTCGCGCAAAGTCATGGGTGGTAAAATACTCGGTAATCGTTTGGCCAACATAGTTTTTCCAGCGCCTGGTGGCCCAATCAAAATGATATTATGCCCACCCGCTGCAGCAATCTCCATACAACGTTTAATACTCTCTTGCCCTTTCACATCCGAAAAATCAAACTCTGGAAAATCTAAAGTTTTATAAAATTCGGCTCTAGTATCAATTGTAGTGGGTTCTATAGTTCCTTTGCCTTCAAAAAAATCAATTACTTCTTGGAGATTTTCCACACCATACACGTCTAAGTCAGAGACAATAGCGGCTTCTTTTACATTTTGCTTGGGCAAAAAGAATCCTTTAAATCCTTCTTCCTTGGCTTTTATTGCTATAGGCAGGGCACCTCGAATAGGCTGTAAACTTCCATCAAGAGACAATTCGCCCATAATTATGTACCGCTCAATTTCATCTCCTTTAATTTGAGAGGAGGCGATTAGAATCCCAATAGCTAAAGTCAAATCATAAGCAGAACCTTCTTTGCGCAAATCGGCAGGAGCCATATTAATGGTAATTTTTTTTCCTGGTAAAGCATAACCATTATTCTTCAATGCAGCAGCAATTCGATAACTACTTTCTTTAATGGCATTATCAGGTAAACCTACTAAATGGTAGCCTATTCCTTTGTCTATATTTACTTCAACTGTAATCGTAGTTGCTTCAACCCCAAAAACAGCACTTCCAAAAACTTTTGTCAACATATAAAATCAATCTTTTTTCTAAAAATAAATAAAAA
>CAZOHO010000016.1:0-20350 GCA_964579755.1 uncultured Flavobacterium sp. | reverse complement strand
CAATTACTTTAGGTAAATTTGCGACTTATTTACAAAAAGTGCAAAAAGAAATCATTGTAATTATTGGCGGACCCGGAACAGGAAAGACGACGATCATTGACGGATTAGTCCAAAGTGGTTATTGTTGTTATCCTGAGATTTCTAGACAAGTTACTGCCGAAGCACAAAAACAAGGAATTGAACAATTGTTCCTGGAGAAACCTTTGCTTTTTAGCGAACTCTTGTTAGAAGGAAGAAAAAAACAATTCCGTGACGCGCACCAAGAACCTCACAATATTGTTTTTTTAGATCGAGGCATACCTGATGTTTTAGCCTATATGCACTACATTGGCGACAGCTATCCCCCTTTTTTTGATGCAGCTTGTAAAGAACATATTTATTCTAAAATATTTATTTTACCTCCTTGGGAAGACATTTATGTAAGCGACCAAGAACGCTATGAAAACTTCGAACAAGCCCAATTGATTCACAATCATTTAGTAGAAACCTATCAAAAATACGGATACGAACTGATTGAGGTTCCTAAAGATAGTGTTGATAAAAGAATTCTTTTTATCTTAGATAAAATTTCAAACTAAAATAATACAATGTAAAAATGATTCCCTTTTGCATTGAAAACCCAACGTAGCGCCCTGAAATCTATGCAAACAGCACTAGCTATTCTTCAGAAATATTGGAAACACGATCAGTTCCGATCGCTACAAAACGAAATCATCGATTCTGTTATTAGCGGCAAGGATACCTTAGCTATTCTACCAACAGGTGGTGGAAAATCCATCTGTTTTCAAGTACCTGCATTAATGAAAGACGGAATCTGTTTGGTCATTTCTCCTTTAGTCGCTTTGATGAAAGACCAAGTAGCCAATTTACAAGCGCGCAATATCAAAGCTATTGCTTTAACCGGCGGAATCCGTTCTGAAGAAATGATTGATTTGTTAGACAATTGCCAATTTGGTAATTACAAATTCCTGTATTTATCGCCAGAACGTTTGCAGTCGGATTGGATTTTGGACCGAATTAAAAATCTTCCTATCAATCTTATCGCTATTGATGAGGCACATTGCGTTTCACAATGGGGACACGATTTTAGACCGGCTTATTTAAAAATTTCCGATTTAAAAAAACATTTTCAAAAAATCCCTTTTTTAGCCTTAACAGCCACAGCAACTCCAAGAGTCAAAGAAGATATTATCACCGAAACAGGATTACAAAATCCATCTATTTTTCAAAAATCATTCGCAAGAGAGAATATTGCTTATATGGTGATTGAAGCCGAGGACAAACTCTATACAATAGAACAAATCCTTAAAAAAAATCCGCAGCCTTCTATTATATATGTTCGTAACCGACGTTCGTGTATTGATATATCCAATCAATTACATGCGCTAGGATTTAAAGCGACTTACTATCATGGTGGACTTTCGCCAAAAGAAAAAGACAAGAATATGGCGTTGTGGATGCAGGAAGAAGCGCAAGTAATTGTAGCTACCAATGCTTTTGGAATGGGAATTGACAAAGCCAATGTAAAGACGGTTATACATATTCAATTGCCTGATAATATCGAAAATTATTACCAAGAATCAGGTCGTGCCGGACGTAATGGAGAAAAAGCTTTTGCTGTTTTATTAACAAGCCCTTCGGATGTTTTACAAGCCGAAAATCAGTTTTTATCCAATTTACCCGACAAGCCTTTTTTAAACGCGGTGTACATCAAATTGTGTAACTATTTTCAAATCGCTTATGGAGAAGGCATCGACGAACAATTTGCTTTCAACCTGAATCATTTTTGTTTAAAATACAACTTCCCGACACTAAAGACCTACAATGCTATTCAGTTTTTAGACCGACAAGGCATCATTAGTTTGTCGCAAGAATTTTCAGAAAAGATAAGTTTGCAATTTTTGATTCCTTCTAAAGAAGTTATTCGCTACATCAGTTTGAATCCCAATGACGAGGAAATTATCCTAACCATTTTACGAACCTACCCTGGCATCTATGAAATGCAAACCGCTTTTAACTTAGACTTTATTGCAAAAAAATCGAATCATACATCGAGTGAAGTACAGGCTGTTTTACAAAAATTAAACGAAAAAGACATAATTGAGTACCATTCAAAAAACAATGATTCATCAATCCTCTTTAACGAAATTCGCGAAGACGAACGAACCATTAATCGGGTAGCAAAATATTTAGAAAGACAAAATCAATTAAAAAAGGAACAATTACAATCGGTAGTACATTATGTAAATGAGAAGCAAACTTGTAAAAACCGATTAATTTTGGCTTATTTTGGCGAAAAATCGGATGCTGATTGTGGGGTTTGCTCGTATTGTATTAGCAAAAAGAAAGCAACAAATAATACCGAAACTCTTTCTAATACTATACTTACATTATTACAAACTGAAGAGTTAACGTCAAGAGAAATTCAAGAAAAAACCCAAACCGATACCAATGCCGTTATCGAAGCGCTTCAACATTTATTAGAACAAGAACAAATCGCCATTAAAGCGAACAACAAATATACAATTCATCACTAATGGAGAAATTACGAATCGTCTTTATGGGTACTCCCGAATTTGCCGTGGGCATTTTAGACACTATTTTACAAAACAAATACGAAGTGGTTGGAGTAATTACCGCTGCGGATAAACCTGCAGGACGCGGACAAAAGATAAAATATTCCGCCGTAAAAGAATATGCTTTGGCACATGAGCTACCTTTATTACAACCTACTAATTTAAAAGACGAAAGTTTTTTAGCCGAATTGAAAGCATTAAACGCCAATTTACAAATAGTGGTTGCTTTTAGAATGCTACCTAAGGTAGTCTGGGAAATGCCGTCGCTTGGCACGTTCAATCTTCACGCTTCACTCCTACCTAATTACAGAGGTGCAGCACCCATCAACTGGGCAATTATCAATGGAGAAACCAAAACGGGTGTAACTACCTTTTTTATTGATGATAAAATAGATACAGGAGCCATGATATTGAATGCCGAAACTCCTATTAGCAAAATCGAATCTGCAGGAGAATTGCACGACCGATTGATGCAATTGGGTAGCGAAACGGTCATCCAAACTTTATCATTGCTTGAAAAAGGAAATGTAGCTACGACCATTCAACAAGAAACTGCTGATATTAAAACGGCTTACAAATTAAATAAAGAGAATTGTAAAATTGATTGGACAAAACCAGCCTCAACAATCCATAATCTTATAAGAGGTTTAAGTCCTTATCCAGCTGCGTGGTGTTTTGTTAGTGACAAAGGAGAAGAATGGAACGTCAAAATATACGAAGCAAGTACCGTTTACGAATCACATTCTTTGACTATTGGCCAATTAGTTTGTACCAAAAAAGAACTGAAAATTGCTGTGCAAGATGGATTCATTCAAATCTTAAGTTTACAGTTTCCTGGTAAAAAGAAGATGACTACTGCCGAATTATTAAATGGAATTCAATTTACCGAAAACGCCAGAGCCCATTAATACTCAATAAAGTGAGTATTTATTACGTTTTCGGACTAAAGAGCCCTTGCTTTATGAACAAAAATCTCAAGTTATTAACAAAATAGCCCTAATTTGTATTTTCTCCTTGCACAGAAAGGATTTCCTGCTAAATTTGTTTAACAATTTTTTTTTAACCAACAATTAATAACTAATTATTATGAACAAATCAGAATTAATCGACGCTATCGCTGCTGACGCAGGAATTACTAAAGCAGCTGCAAAATTAGCTTTAGAATCATTTTTAGGAAATGTAGGTGGGACTTTGAAAAAAGGTGGAAGAGTTTCTTTAGTAGGTTTCGGATCTTGGTCAGTTTCTAAAAGAGCTGCAAGAGATGGTAGAAATCCACAAACTGGAAAAACTATCAAAATCGCTGCTAAAAATGTAGTAAAATTCAAAGCTGGTGCTGAATTAGAAGGAGCTGTAAACTAATTAAAGTTTTCCTGATATAACAAAAACCTTCCTTTTGGAAGGTTTTTTTATACCTTTTATCGATTAAATTTAACCGCATACGATTTTTATTGTTAATTTTAATAAAAATTGAAGCCATGATTTCAGCAAAATTAAAAAAGGGACAACTTCTTATAGCCGATCCTTATATCATTGGTGACGCATCTTTTGATAGATCTGTAATTTTATTAACCGATCATAATCAAGAAGGCTCTGTAGGGTTTATCATCAATAAACCGCTCAAATATTCTATTAATGATTTACTTCCAGACATAAAGGCATCTTTCAAGGTATATAACGGAGGGCCTGTAGAACAAGATAATCTGTATTTCATTCATAATGTTCCCAAATTAATTCCAAATAGCGTAGAAATATCCAATGGTATTTATTGGGGTGGCGACTTTGAATCCGTAAAAGAATTGATTAACCAACGAAAAATCAACAAGAATAACATTCGTTTTTTTCTTGGCTATACCGGTTGGGAAGAAGATCAATTGGAATCAGAGATGGAACACAATTCATGGATTGTCACAACAAATAGTTATGAAAACAAAATTATTGGTAAATCCACTATTGATTTTTGGAAAGAAAAAATTATTGAGTTAGGAGGAGATTATCTCATTTGGTCAAATGCACCCGAAAATCCATATTTGAATTAATTTTCCGCTACTAATTCATTTAATTTTTGAACTAACGCATTCGCTGTTGTAGTGACAAATTCTTTTTTTCTGTACTTAGTTATTGACTGAATCCCTTTGATAACGTTAGTAAAAAACAACTCATCTGCTTTTTGAAGATCAAAAGGAGAAATTATTTCTTCTATTACTTCCAATCCTTCTATTTTTTTAGCCAAAGCAATCACTTGCTTTCTCATAACTCCATTAGTACAACCTTCTGAAATGGGCGGTGTAATCAACGTATTCCCCTGTAACATAAAAATATTGCCTTGCAAAACCTCAACTACATTTTTACTATCATTTAGCATAATGCAATTGTCTAATTCATTTTCATTGACATAAATACTGGCCGTAACCTGAACAACTTTATTAGTGGTTTTTAAAGTCGATAGTAATTGTTTACTAATATAGAAATCTTTATATAAATCTACTTCACATTCCTTAGTTACAAAAACGAAAGATTGATTATCCAAAGGACTTGTATGAATTAAAAATGAGATTTCGTTAGTAGTAGGTAAATAATAACCTCCATCATTACGATAAACTGTAATTCGGGCACGAGCCGAAGTAGAATAGCCGTTATTTTCTACCACAGATAGTAGTTGCTCTTCAAAATATTCCATGGTAAAATTCATAGGAATTTCCATTCGAAGAATACGCATAGAAGCCATCAATCTAAAATAGTGGTCTTCCAAAAATAGAATTTTCCCTTTTACAATTTTTACAGTTTCAAAAACCGCATCGCCGTATAAAAAAGCACGATTTTGAGTTAACATATTTTCTTGTGCGCAACTATCTCCGTTAAAATTGATCATAAAAAAAGCCCTGAATTTTGTTCAGGGCAAATATAAGTTATAAAATACAATTTATTATACCGATCCTATAAGATGTTTCAAATCTGAAATTTGATTTTCCCACAATTGTTTGGCTTCATCTAATTCATCATTTAGAGCAAAATCAATGACTAATAACGAAACGTCTTTAGTGATTTCATCTTCAAGAATATGCAATTCAAAAAAATACTCTGTATCTTTTCCATTATCATCCACCCATTTGAATTTCACTTTCTCTCCTGATTTTTTAGAGGCTAATCTAGCTTTCTCTTGTGAGTCATTCCAAATGAACGTAAAGAATTCACCTCGAGAGTTTACATTATCAGCAAACCACTCTGACAAACCAGATGGAGTTGAAATATATTGATACAATAATTGAGGTGAAGAATTAATAGGAAATTCTATCTCGTAACGTATTTTTGAATCCATGAATACTGTTTAATATTTTTTGTGAAATATAAGAATATAAACTCAAAAAAAAAGTGTTTTTAAAAATATTTTTTTCTCCATTTATACTTGCAAACATTATTATTATTTCTATATTTGCACCCGCATTGAGAGATGTATGACCAATAAGAATGGCGAGGTAGCTCAGTTGGTTAGAGCGCAGGATTCATAACCCTGAGGTCACGGGTTCAACTCCCGTCTTCGCTACAAAATATAAAACCCTTAACCATAAATAGTTAAGGGTTTTATTTATTTATAAATAAATTTTATTTCATCCTGAAATAAAAACGAGTGATAAATATTCCATCTCCGTCGCCTTTTCCAGCATCACTTTCAACACCACTAACAATATTGATTAATTCCCAACCTTCACTACTATATTTGTTTAATAAAGAAGTTACCATTGCATCATTTGAAGCAATATTTTGAAAATTAATCCCAACTAAACTAAAAAAGTTAACCAAAGTCGACTCTTTAAGATCGTCAATTTTAACATCACTTCGATCCTTATCCGTTTTGTCCTTACCATCCTTAGTCCTAACTGTTGTGAATTGTGTATAATCTACTTCAGCTCCATTTTCAATAATTCTAGAACGACCAACTCCCCCTGGGACAACAGATTCGATAGTGGTAACAATTTTATACTTGTAAGCTTGCGCAAGTGATCCTATTGAAACTAATAGAAAACTACAAAAAATAATTTTTTTCATTTTAAAAAGATTTGGTGATTATTACTTCAACAAGTATACAAAAAATTAAATCAATAAATTTTAAATTATTTATCGTAATATTGCAATATAATAATATAACAAATGGGAATTACTAAAACAGAAGGATTTACAGCAGAGCAAATTGAATTGGCTATTTTAGCCAAAGCCATAGGACATCCAGCGCGAATTGCAATAATCGAATACCTATTAAAAACGGATTCTTGTATTTGTGGCGATATCGTCAATGAATTACCTCTCGCCCAGCCTACCGTTTCGCAACATCTAAAAGAATTGAAAAACGCAGGTCTAATCAAAGGAAATATAGAAGGCACTTCCATTTGCTATTGTATTAACGAAGAAGGTTTTAACAAATTAAAAGGCTTTTTTCAAAATATTAATGCGTACCTTATTAAGAAGGAATGTTGTTAAACTAAAATTATAAAACTATGACACTTTCAGCAATTAAATCCGAACTAAAAAAAGCAACTACTATTGCATTTCAATTGCCAAATGGCGAACTCGTAGCGCCTCACTTTCATGTGACAGAAGTAGGCAAAGTGACCAAACATTTCATCGACTGTGGCGGCACAGTTCGAACAGAAGAAGTGGCTAATTTTCAATTATGGGAGGCCAACGATTACTACCATCGTTTGCAGCCCGAAAAACTAATTAGCATCATTGAATTATCAGAAAAAACATTGGGTCTTCCTGATTTAGAAATCGAAGTCGAATACCAAATGAAAGACAGCATTGGCAAATTTGGATTAGAGTTTGACGGAACACATTTTCAATTAACCTCCAAATTAACTGACTGCCTAGCCAAAGACAATTGCGGTATTTCTGAAACTCAATTACAACCTAAAGTAGGGCAATGGAAAGCGAAAGCTACTTCTTGTTGCACACCTGATTCCAATTGTTGTTAAATCAAAATAAATAAAAATGTTCCAAAACCTAACTACAACTACAGCAAGCATTTCTAAAACTACTCTTTCTAATGAACGAAAAGAAGTGCTACAACCTTTAATTGACTATATACAAACTAAAATCGACACACAACAACCAATTCGGTTGAACTTCATTTGCACACACAATTCAAGACGTAGTCACTTATCTCAAATTTGGGCACAAACGATGGCATTTCACTTCGGAATTAAAAATATATTCTGCTATTCGGGTGGAACAGAAGCTACCGCTATGTTTCCTAAGGTAGGGGAAATATTAGTCAATCAAGGATTTCAAATTCAACAATTAAGTAGTGACAAAAATCCTGTATATGCTGTAAAATACGACGAAAATGAAGCGGCTATTATTTGTTTTTCGAAAACATTTGATGACGCTTTCAATCCGAACAGTGCCTTTGCAGCCATTATGACGTGTTCCTCTGCCGATGCAGGTTGTCCCTTCATTGCGGGAGCCGAAAAACGCTTACCCATTCGCTACGACGATCCTAAAGCCTTTGACGGAACCGACTTAATGGATGCAAAATATACTGAGCGTAGCTTGGAAATTGCTTCAGAACTGTATTATGTTTTTTCGAAAATCAACTATCCTGTAAGGTTATAAAAACCTTGTAGGTATTTTAATTAACAATAAATGAGATTGCTTCGTGCATTATAATGAACTATGAAATCGCTCTTAAAAGCTAGTTTGCGATAGCAAATTCAATAATTAAACAGCGATAACATATTTGACCGCTGACAATTAACTTTAACAAATATGAAAAAAAGACTTAATTTTTTAGACCAATTTTTAACCCTATGGATATTTTTAGCCATGCTAGTTGGCGTTGCTATTGGTTACTTGATCCCAAATACCGCTGATTTTATCAATTCTTTTTCTACTGGAACAACCAATATTCCTTTGGCTATCGGGTTGATTTTAATGATGTATCCGCCTTTGACTAAAATTGACTTTTCGAAAGTTCCTCAAATGTTTGAAAAACCAAAACTCCTTACCGCTTCCTTTTTCATTACGTGGATTGTAGGGCCATTTTTGATGTTTTCATTAGCGGTTTTATTCTTAAGAGATTATCCCGAATACATGACAGGACTCATCATCATTGGGCTAGCACCTTGTATTGCCATGGTCATTGTTTGGAACGAACTCGCCGAAGGCAACCGCGAACTCACCGCAGGATTAATAGGACTTAATAGCCTTTTACAAGTTTTTCTCTTCAGTTTGTATGCCTATTTCTATCTAGAAATTATGTTGCCTCTTTTTGGTATCAAAGGCTTAGCGCTGAACATTACTATTGCTGAAATTGCACAAACCGTCGGAATCTATTTAGGCATCCCTTTCGTATTAGCACTAACTAGCCGTTATGCTATTAAAAAATTCATTGGCGACAAATGGTTCAACCAACAGTTCCTTCCTTTTGTGTCTCCAATAACCCTGATTGCTTTACTGTTTACCATTGTGGTAATGTTCAGTATAAAAGGCGAAATGATTGTCGATTTACCTTTGGACGTACTTCGTATCGCTTTACCTCTAGTAATTTTCTTTGCCATTATGTTTACCTTAATGTTTTTTGTGAGCAAAAAAATTGGCGCCAATTACCGTGATGCTGTAGCCTTATCATTTACCGCTTCTGGGAATAATTTCGAGTTGGCCATTGCAGTATCCATAGGTGTTTTTGGTATTAATAGTGGACAGGCCTTTGCGGGTGTGATTGGACCATTAGTAGAAGTTCCTGCTTTAATTACTTTAGTGAATGTCGCATTTTGGTGGAGAAAAAAGTATTTTAACCAATAATGGATTTAAGCAAACATTAACTTTATTTTAAAAATCAATCTTGAAATTTATTTTATCTTTGTAAGAGATTGAAAACTAAAAATCAAACAGATAAAAAATAAAATTATGAAAAAAGTAGTAGCTATTCTAGCCTTGACTTTGTTTACTGTAAGTATGAATGCTCAAGAAACAAAACAAGAGAAAAAAGAAATGAGTGTAACCATGAAGCACGATAAAAAAATGAGTGCTGACGAAGTGGCTAAATGCAAAGCCAAATGCAAAGCAGAAGGTAAAAAATGTGATGCTAAAATGGAAACAGCATCAGGTAAAAAATGTTGTGCAAAGAAATAATCCTTGCCATTTTATTTTAGAATACAAAAGCCTCTATAAAGAGGCTTTTTTTATTTAACACGAATGCTCCATTCAAAATCCATTTCGGAGACTTGAATACCTTGTTCATTCATTCCAATGGATTTCATCCAAAAGGTTTGCCCTTCACCTGTGGCTATTGTGTTTTGAATCGCTGCTTCAATTAAATGACCGTCATTGCAGGTAAACGTGATGCGTCCCGTTGCTTTCTTAGTAAAATTCCCCTTATTATTGGCTACCAACATCGATATCTTACGACCGCTTTTTTGAATATGATACATCACTAAAGCACCCGTACTCAACTCAGCCCCCATAGCTTGAACTGCAAAATACATGGACTGAAACGGATTTTGGTTGATCCAACGGTGTTTAACCGACACTACACATTGATTAGCGTCTATGGTTTGTACTCGGACTCCGCAAAAGTAAGCCGAAGGCAATTTAAACAACAAAAATCGATTTAGTTTAGATGCAGTAATTGTCATAAGAAGTAATTTTTAGTAAAAATAGCAAATTGAATCGGATTTTTGACATACAATCAAAAAACCAATTAATAATCAGATTATCAATAATATAACCACAAAATTTATTGTTTTAAAATGTTAATTTTATGTTAATATTTATTACTATGCAAAACAAGATACTGTCTTTTAGATATATATTTGCATAAGAAATTACTATACACTTTCATTATGCAAACAAATACAGAAAAAAATTGGGCGACTGTAACTCATTTAGGCGCTTTTGGACAATACCTTTTCCCATTAGGTAATTTTGTAATTCCTATAATTATCTGGAGTTCCAAAAAAAATGAATCTACTTTTGTGGATTACAATGGCAAACAATGTATCAATTTTCAATTGAGCGTTTTATTGTATTCTTTGATTTTAGGAGCCATTTTTATTCCAAGCTTCCTGATTACTTTTTTAAGCCATGTGACGTTTGATGAATTGATTCATGACAGACACTTTGTAGTACAAGACTTAAACTTTTCAGAAAACATTGGTTTGATTACTACCGGAGCCATTGCCGTTTTCTTTTTGGCATGTTTAAAAATCGTTGAATTTTTCTTAATTATTAGAGCAGCTGTGAAGACTGCAAACGGAGAATACTATAGTTATCCTCTGACCATCAAATTCATGAAATAAAGCATTCCCCTAGCCCCGATTGAAATGAAAATCCTTTTTATGGAGCGTAGCGAAATACAAAGATTGCAACGCAAAGCGGGATTAGCTTCAAACAAAAAATAAACTAATTATGAATATAGAAAACACAAAAGCCCAGATGCGTAAAGGGGTTCTCGAGTTTTGCATTCTCTCGGTTTTAAAAGAGAAATATGCCTACACTTCCGAGATTTTAGACACCTTAAAAAACGCCAAATTATTAGTGGTAGAAGGAACGATTTACCCCTTATTAACCCGACTAAAAAATGATGGTTTATTAGACTATCGTTGGGAAGAATCGACTTCTGGTCCACCAAGAAAATATTATGGTTTGACCGAAGACGGACAAACATTTTTAACTGAATTGAACGGCACTTGGATGGAATTATCGAATGCCGTAAACTTAATCACCAATCAAAACGAATAGTCATGAATAAAACTGTAACCATAAATTTAGGCGGAATTGTATTCCATATTGACGAAGATGCGTACCAAAAATTATCGCGCTATTTTGATGCTATCAAACGTTCTTTAACGAATTCATCTGGACAAGACGAAATTATTAAAGACATTGAAATGCGTATTTCGGAATTGCTGGGTGAAAAATTACTTTCAGACAAACACGTAATTGGTTTAAAAGAAATCGACGAAGTGATTGCTGTAATGGGACAACCGGAAGATTACATTATTGAAGAGGAACCAAAAAGCGAACCCGCTTATCAAGCACAAAAAAAATCTAAAAAATTGTACCGAGATAAAGACAAAGGTATGATAGGTGGGGTGGCTGCTGGATTAGGACATTACTTTGGTATTGATGTGGTGTGGATTCGAGTGATAATGCTATTACTTCTATTTGGAGCTGGAACTGGAGTTTTAGCTTATATAATTCTTTGGATTGCTACACCTGAAGCAAAAACTACTTCAGAAAAACTAGAAATGACGGGGGAACCGGTAACTATTTCGAGTATTGAGAAAAAAGTTCGTGAAGAATTTGATTCGGTTTCCGAGAAATTTAAAAATGTAGATTACGACAAATACGGCAATCAAATTAAAACTGGAGCCGACAAATTAGCGGGTTCATTAAGCGAAATCATTACCAATATTTTCAAAGTTTTTGCAAAATTTTTAGGAGTTATTCTTATTATTACAGGACTTACTGTTTTGTTTTTCTTATTTGTTGGTATTTTCACTTTAGGGACTGGTGTATTTATTGAATTCCCTTGGCAAGAATTTGTCAATGCAGGTAATTTTACAGAGTATCCTATTTGGGTATTTGGATTATTAATGTTTTTAGCGGTGGGAATTCCATTCTTTTTCCTAACATTATTAGGATTTAGATTATTATCCCCTACTATAAAATCTATCGGAAGTATTTCAAAATACACCCTATTAGCGTTATGGATTTTAGCTATTGCAGCATTGATTTCTATTGGTATTCAGCAAGCTTCAGAGGTGGCTTACGAAGGTAAGACCGTTCAAAAAGAAAACCTGAATGTACAACCTACCGATACACTTCAAATTAAATTTAGATACAACGAATATTATACGAAAGACATTGATGACAACGACAATTTTAGATTTGTTCAAGATGCCTCAAACAACCAATTGATTTACTCCAATAACATTCGATTTGAAATTTTAAAAACAGATGAAAAATTACCTTTCATTCAAATTGAAAGATTAGCGAGAGGAAAATCATTCCAAGAAGCTAAAAAACGTGCTGAAAAAATTCAATACGGATTTAAATTGGAAGGAAATCAATTACTATTAGACAATTATTTATTGACTAGTGTAACGGATAAATTCCGTGATCAGGAAGTAGCTATTTATTTGTACTTACCTGAAGGAGTATTATTTAAAGTTGACCAATCCGCTCAGCATTATGACGAATCGGATAATGATTTTTTTAATCTGCATTACAGTTCTGACGATTATACTTACAAAGTAAGTAGCACGCAAGTAAAATGCCTGAATTGCCCAGAAAATGAAAACGAATACAATGATGTAGAAACAGGAATTACAGAAGATATAACTGGTAACGATACCGTTGTTACCACTACAGTTAAAGTGAATGGCGAAGTAGTAACTGTAAACAAATCAGCCAAAAAGGGTCTTACGGTAAATAAAGAAGGTATAATTATAAAAAAATAATCGCCATGATCAAAATTATCACTTGGATTACCAAAATTATTGTAATAGTCCTTACTGCACTATTTTTTAGCAGTTGTCATTTCGACTATAACAGCATAAAAGGAAGTGGAAATATCACTACCGAGAAAAGAACAATAACAGAAAAGTTCACGGGTATTGAGGTAAGCAGTGCTATCGAATTAACAATTGAACAGTCTGACAAAACTGAAATTGTAGTAGAAGCAGATGATAATCTTCAAAACACCATCTTGACCGAAGTTAAAAATGGCAAGTTAATTATTTCTAATAAATCCTATACCAACATACACAACGGAACCAGAAAAGTATCTGTAAAAATGCCTGTAATTGAAGGATTAGAAGCTTCGAGTGCCGCAAGCATTACTAGTAGAAATACGTTGAAAGGGAATCAAATTTATATAAAATCTTCAAGTGCTGCTACAATCAATTTGAATAAGCTCGAAATGGATGCTATTGTTTCTAATTCAAGTAGTGGAAGTACTATTAAATTAAAAGGATTAACATTAAAATTAGAATCAACTGCCTCAAGCGGAAGTACTACTAAGTGTTCTCAATTGTTAGCCAATGAAGTAATCGCAGATGGTTCAAGCGGATCTAATATTGAAATCCATCCTATTGTCAGTTTAAAAGCCGAAGCTTCGAGTGGTGCCTCTATCAATTACAATAATGCGCCAAAGACTATTAATCAAAAATCAAGTTCTGGCGGAAGTATTAATCAAAACTAATCACTTCTATTTAAAAATAAGAAAAATCATTCATCACAAGTGAATGATTTTTTTATATTTGTATAAAACCTACTAGCCATGAAACCAAAAATCTACCTTTCAATTATAGCGCTTATTTTTTCATCAAGCATGCTTCTAGCTCAAAAAGCAGAAAAAATAAAAGGGTCTAGAGTGGTTACTTCTTCGGTCAAAGAGATCAAATCATTCAATGCTATTGAAGTCGAAGACAATCTGGAAATTAATCTAGAAAAAGGAGATAAAAACGAAATCAAAATTGAAGCAGATGACAATTTACACGACATCATCAACTTCAATTTACAAGATGAAATTCTTATCATTTCGACTTCCAAAGAAGCTCAAAACTTCAAAAAACTTGCTGTAAAAGTGACGTACACCAATGATTTGAATTTGGTAACAACCAAAGACGAATCCGTTATCAATGCCATACAGGAGATTATTTTAGACAATATCACTTTTAAAACACTAAATAAATCGAAACTATTCTTAAATGTAAATGCAGCAAATTTTATTCTACAAGCAGACGATAAATCAAAGATTGAACTGAATCTAAAAGGAGAAAACGCTTTTATTGAGCTAAGCAAAAACACTTCTTTAAAGGCTCTAATTAATAGTGCTAATTTGAAATGTGATTTGTACCAAAAAGCAACAGCAGCTTTAGAAGGTGATGCTAACACTACTACCTTGCGATTAGACAATTCGGCTGAACTAACCGCGCGCAATTTTAATAGTAAAAATACAGATGTATCCATAGAAGGAAGTGCTTCTTGTAGCCTATTAGCCGAAAACACGATAGTAATTGATGCTACTGACAAAACCGAAATAGAGTTGTATGGCAGTCCAAAAATAGAAATTCGCCAACTCGCTGGGGAAGCAA
The DNA here is from genome assembly GCA_964579755.1 of uncultured Flavobacterium sp. Classification (GTDB taxonomy): domain Bacteria; phylum Bacteroidota; class Bacteroidia; order Flavobacteriales; family Flavobacteriaceae; genus Flavobacterium. The sequence goes on along the minus strand of CAZOHO010000016.1, from coordinate 5,679 downwards.
AACTATTTAAAAAACCTACTACCAAAAAATAAAAAGGAAAAACAAAAGCATAAAAAAAGTCCCAAAATCGGGACTTTTTTTATTAGTGTAAAATGGTATTAATGACCTTTAGCTGCCAAATATCGTTCTGCATCCAAAGCCGCCATACAACCTGTACCCGCAGCCGTAATCGCTTGGCGATACACATGATCAGCAGCGTCTCCTGCTACAAAAACTCCCGCTACATTTGTTTTTGATGTACCTGGAGTATTGACAATATATCCTGTTTCATCAAGCGTAATATACTCTTTAAAAATAGTGGTATTCGGTTGATGACCAATAGCAACAAAGAAACCTGTTGCTGGAATTTCAAAAACTTCGTCAGTCGTTTTGTTTTTCGCTTTAACACCAGTTACCACTTGTTCGTCTCCCAAAACCTCTACCGTATCATGATTCATTAAAATGGTGATATTCTCTGTAGCACGAACACGTTCTTCCATAATTTTGGAAGCTCTAAATTTCTCGCTACGCACTAACATAGTCACTTTTTTACACAATTTAGATAAGTAGTGAGCTTCTTCACAAGCCGAATCTCCTGCTCCAACAATAACTACTTCTTGATTTCTATAGAAAAATCCATCACAAACGGCACAAGCAGAAACACCACCACCCATTTTCAAATAGTGTTGTTCTGAAGGCAATCCTAAATATTTTGCCGAAGCGCCTGTAGAAATGATTACCGTTTCACAGTTCAATTCGATACTTTCATTAATCCAAACTTTATGAACTGGCCCTGAAAAATCGACTTTAGTAGCCCATCCATCACGAATATCAGCACCAAAACGTTGCGCTTGTGCTTGCAACTGTACCATCATCTCAGGTCCTGTCACTCCATCTACATAACCTGGAAAATTTTCTACTTCATTAGTCGTAGTTAATTGTCCACCTGGTTGCATTCCTTGGTACAAAACGGGATTCATGTTGGCTCTTGCAGCATAAATAGCAGCCGTGTAACCTGCTGGCCCAGAACCTATAATAAGGCATTTAATTTTTTCGATTGTATCTGACATAGTAGTACTTATTTGTATATTTTTTATAGATAACAAAGGTAGTTTTTAAATAAAAACGGCAAACAAAAAAATATCATTTTTAGTTATTTAAAAATAATCACTACCTATTTTTACTTTTGACTTGCTAAAATAAAAATTAATTCTATCTTTGCACTCGCGTTACGGGGTGTAGCGTAGCCCGGTTATCGCGCCTGCTTTGGGAGCAGGAGGCCGCAGGTTCGAATCCTGCCACCCCGACAAAAATCCTTTTTGCTTTGCAAAAGGGATTTTTTATTTTACACCTATTCCAATAAGATAACGATTAAGCCAAAAAAGCAACTCACATTACACTTAAAACACCTTTTTTAGAGTTGCCAAATAGCAACAAATCAAGTCGTAACAAATGTTAACAAAATAGATTTTCAGAAACGAGAATTAATTGTATTTTTACCATTCAAAATTCAAAAAAATAAATGGGTAAAATCATTGCTATTGCCAATCAAAAAGGGGGAGTTGGAAAGACGACTACATCAGTTAATCTTGCTGCTTCCTTGGGTGTTCTAGAAAAAAAAGTACTACTAATTGATGCTGATCCTCAAGCCAATGCCACTTCGGGATTGGGAATTGATGTCGAATCAGTTGAAATTGGTACCTACCAAATTTTAGAACATAGCCATTCGCCAAAAGAAGCCATCATCAGTTGTTCGGCTCCGAATGTAGATATAATCCCAGCTCATATTGACTTGGTTGCCATCGAAATTGAATTGGTAGACAAAGAAAATAGAGAATATATGCTAAAACAAGCATTGCAAAGCGTGAAAGACGACTATGATTTTATCATTATCGATTGCGCCCCTTCTCTTGGATTATTGACTTTGAACGCCCTAACCGCATCAGACTCTGTAATCATTCCAATCCAATGCGAATATTTTGCTCTAGAAGGTTTAGGAAAATTATTGAATACCATCAAAAGTATTCAAAAAATACATAACCCAGAATTGGATATTGAAGGATTATTATTGACCATGTTCGATTCGCGTTTACGCTTGTCTAACCAAGTCGTAGAAGAAGTACAAAAACATTTTAACGATATGGTATTCGAAACCATCATCCAAAGAAATATCAAGTTAAGCGAAGCGCCAAGTTTTGGCGAAAGCATTATAAATTATGACGCTACAAGTAAAGGAGCTACCAACTACTTGCATTTAGCTCAAGAAGTAATTCAAAAAAACAGCAACTAATTGTATGGCAAAAGCAATAAAAAAACAAGCTTTAGGAAGAGGATTATCTGCATTACTAAAGGATCCAGAAAACGATATCAAATCAGTACATGATAAAAACGCCGATAAAGTTGTTGGAAACATCATTGAGTTAGAAATTGATGCCATTGAAATCAATCCATTCCAACCTCGAAGCAATTTTAACGAAGAATCATTAAGAGAATTAGCCACTTCTATCAAAGAATTGGGGGTGATTCAACCTATTACTGTTCGTAAATTAGACTTTAATAAATACCAATTAATTTCGGGAGAACGTCGTTTGCGTGCTTCTGCTTTGGTCGGTTTAAAAACGGTTCCTGCTTACATCCGAATTGCTAATGACAACGAATCATTGGTTATGGCTTTGGTGGAAAACATCCAACGCCACGACTTAGATCCTATTGAAATTGCGCTTTCGTACCAACGATTGATGGACGAAATTGAATTAACTCAGGAGCAAATGAGTGAACGTGTGGGTAAAAAACGCTCTACTATTGCCAATTATTTGCGTTTGTTAAAACTTGATCCAATCATTCAAACTGGTATTCGCGATGGGTTCATCAGTATGGGACACGGTCGTGCTATTATCAACATTGAAGACTTGGACGTTCAAACTGATATTTACCAAAAAATTGTAAGCCAAAATTTATCTGTTCGCGATACTGAAGCCTTAGTTAAAAGCTATCAAGACAGCTTGAAACCAAAACCAGCCACTAAAGCTAAATCGGCTTCTTTTGAAGTGGCTCCAAGCGAAAAAAATAAATTCACCGACTATTTCGGAACCAAAGTGGACATCAAAGTAGCTGGAAATGGCAAGGGTAAAATTACCATTCCTTTTCACTCTGAAGAAGACTTCAATAGAATTGTCAAATTAATCAAAGGATAGTGCATAAAACTCTTTTCATAGCTATTTTCTTTTTGTTTTTGGGAAACACCGTCGTTTTTGCACAAGCTAAAACCGTTACACCAAAAACAGCAAAAGACAGCTTGAAATCGATCAATATCGACCCTTTAACCCCTGCAAAAGCCGCTTTTTATTCGGCTGTCTTACCCGGTTTAGGTCAAGCCTACAATAAAAAATACTGGAAAATCCCTTTGGTATATGGTGCTATTGGAACCAGTCTTTATTTTTATATTGATAGCAACAACAAATACCATCAGTATCGAGATGCTTACAAACGAAGATTAGAAGGCTATAGTGATGATAAATTCAGCTATTTAGACACTAACCGACTAATTACAGCACAAAAATTCTACCAACGCAATCGTGATTTATCAGCACTTTTTGTTGTTGGATTTTATGCCTTGAACATTATCGATGCCAACGTAGATGCAGCTTTGATACAATTTAATGTAAACGAAAATTTATCACTCCAACCAGTGGTATATCCCGATGCTGTAACATTTAAAGCAAATGTGGGACTAACACTTAATTATAATTTTTAGAAGGATGTAATTCACTTCTAAATGACTTTTAAAAAATATAAAAAATGAAAATTGCGCTTTTAGGATACGGAAAAATGGGAAAAGTGATTGAACGAATTGCCCTTGAAAGAGGTCACGAAATTGTCTTGAAAAAAGACGAGTTCAATACTTATGAAGGTCTCTCCAATGCAGATGTTGCGATTGATTTTAGCGTTCCAATGGCGGCTGTAGAGAATATCTCTAGTTGTTTTCACGCCAATGTTCCTGTAGTTTCTGGAACAACAGGTTGGCTAGACCGTTATGACGAAATAATAGCGCTTTGCCATGAAAAAAAGGGAGGCTTTATTTCTAGTTCTAATTTTAGCTTAGGGGTCAACTTATTCTTTGAATTGAATGATTATTTAGCCAAAATAATGGCGCCATACACTTCCTATTCTGTTGACATGGAAGAAATTCATCACACTCAAAAATTAGACGCGCCAAGTGGTACTGCTATTTCTTTGGCTAAAGGTGTTATTGAAAATAGTAAGTATACCAATTGGACATTAGACCAAGCTGCTGACAATGAAATTCATATCGAAGCTTTACGAATTGCAGATGTTCCAGGTACACATACCGTAACCTACAATTCTGAAGTGGACAGCATCGAAATCAAACATACCGCTCACAACCGTGAAGGTTTTGCTTTAGGAGCTGTAATTGCCGCCGAATGGTTGGCTGGCAAACAAGGAGTTTTCACAATGAAAGACGTATTAAATTTTAAATAATTTCTTAAAGTTTATCCTAAACTTTAGAACTTAAATGCCACGATTATGACACTATCACAATGGTTTATTTTTTTCTTACTAATACAAGTAGTTCACTTCATAGGAACTTGGAAATTGTACGTAAGTGCCGGTAGAAAAGCTTGGGAAGCCGCTATTCCAGTTTACAATGCAATAGTACTTTTCAAAATAATTGGCCGCCCAACATGGTGGACTATCTTACTTTTCTTGCCCATTATCAACCTAATATTATTTCCTGTAGTCTGGGTTGAAACCTTAGGTAGTTTTGGTAAAAATTCCACCTTAGACAAAGTCTTAGGAATCGCTACTTTCGGTTTGTATATCGCGTATGTCAGTTATACCCAAAAATTAAACTATAGTGCCGATAGAAGTGCTGAACCTGTAAACAAAACTGCCGATACTGTCAGCTCATTGCTTTTCGCTATTGTGGTAGCTACTTTTGTTCACACCTACTTTATTCAGCCATTCACTATCCCAACTTCTTCATTGGAAAAATCATTATTGGTAGGTGACTTTTTATTTGTTAGTAAAGTGAACTACGGAGCAAGAACTCCTATGACAACTGTAGCCTTACCAATGGTGCACGACACCATCCCTTTGACTAAAAAGAAATCGTACCTGAATTGGCCTCAGTTACCTTATTTCAGAATTCCTGGATTTCAAACTGTGGAGCGAAATGATATCGTGGTATTCAATTGGCCTGTCGATACCGTATACAAATTCAGAGACCAATCAGGATTGAGAGTAGACAAACCTATCGACAAAAAATCGAACTATGTAAAACGTTGTGTGGGAGTTCCTGGAGATCAATTAGAAATCAAAGACGGAATTGTATTTGTAAACGGAAAAGAATTGATTTTGCCAGAAAGAGCAAAACCTCAATTCTCTTACAAAGTAGCCTTAGATGGTAAAACTCCTATTGATTTTGAATACCTACTAAAAGATATGGACATCACTGACGGAGCTGGTTTTATGGATGCCGAAAAAAGAGATACGTTATTCATCGCCGCTTTAACTGCCGCTAACGCCGAAAGATTACAACATATCCCTGGAATTACTGGGGTACAAAAAATCATTTCAAAAGAAGTGGAACCGGGTATTTTTCCACATATCAACAAATGGAATCGCGATAATTTTGGACCTATTTATATTCCACAACAAGGAAAAACAGTGGCTTTAAAT
>CAZOHO010000015.1:7599-20688 GCA_964579755.1 uncultured Flavobacterium sp. | reverse complement strand
TTCAGTTCGTTTACACAGAGATGTTATCGTAGAATTAGCTTACGAAATTGTTGCTGAAAAAGCATAATTTCTTAACTTATATCTTAAAATCCCGATGCGAGTCGGGATTTTTTTTGTTTAATGTCATTGCGAGGAACGAAGCAATCTCATTTTTTTATTTTTAACTATTTGGAACTAGTTTAGCATGTTCCCTCAATGATATGAAATATTCAAGATTAACTAAAGAACAATTTGAAGAACTACACCCTGAGTTTATCAATTTTTTGGCAAGCCAATCGATTGATAAAGCTGAATGGGATACAATAAAAGAACATAAACCCGAAGTTGCTGAACAAGAATTAGACGTTTTTTCTGATTTGATTTGGGAAGGGGTTTTAACTAAAGCGGAATATTTAGAACATTTTTCTAAGAATCATATTTTCCTTTTTCAATGTTTTGATACCTATGTGATTTCTATTGTATTAAAATCATTAGTTCCAGAAGTGGATTTTTTAACCAAAGACGGGTTACAATGGTTGAGTGATAATATGTTTACAGAAACCATTGAAATGAAAATAGGTAAAAAAGTATTTACCGAAGAGCGAAATGCCTCTATATTTGGACTAATTCAACAAGGCGCTTTCTTGAGCGACGGACAATTGTACCAACAAATAAATTCGATTATTGAATCGTAATTGTATTGGTATTTCTATTAATTTGGCTATTTTAGTACACTATTTCAAATACTAAAATAGCCAATTTTATTTTCTATGGACATTCAAAATACGATTCAAAATTTACGAGAGGAATTAAATCAACACAACTACAATTACTACGTGTTAGATCAACCTACTATTTCGGATTATGAGTTTGATTTGAAATTGGCCCAATTACAAGAATTAGAAAGGCAACACCCTGAATTTTTTGATGAAAGCTCTCCCACACAACGCGTTGGTGGAACCATTACCAAGAATTTTGAAACAGTAGCTCACGAACATAGAATGTATTCCTTAGATAATTCGTATTCTAAAGAAGACTTGTTAGAATGGGAAAAACGAATTCAAAAAGTATTGGGTGATGTTCCTTTGGAATACACTTGTGAGTTGAAATACGATGGAGCGTCAATTAGTATTACATACGTGAATGGAAAACTACAACGTGCAGTCACTCGTGGTGATGGTTTTCAGGGAGATGATGTAACGAATAATATTAAAACCATCAAATCGATTCCGTTACAATTAAAAGGGAATTATCCTCCAAAATTTGATGTGCGAGGCGAAATTATCTTGCCCTTTGCAGGTTTTGAAAAAATGAATCAAGAGTTAATTGAAATTGGAGAAACTCCGTATTCTAACCCTAGAAATACGGCTTCCGGAAGTTTGAAGTTGCAAGATAGTACCGAAGTTGCTAAACGTCCTTTAGATTGTTTACTGTATTTTTTAATTGGAAATCAATTGCCTTTTAATTCACAATTTGAAAGTTTAGAATCGGCAAGAGCTTGGGGATTTAAAGCACCCAAAGAAGCGAAATTGGCCAAAAGTTTGGATGAAGTGTTTCATTTTATAGACTATTGGGATACGCATCGTCATAACTTGCCGTATGAAACGGATGGAGTAGTAGTCAAGGTAAATTCATTCCAACATCAAGAAGAATTAGGTTTTACTGCCAAATCGCCTCGTTGGGCAATAGCGTATAAATTTAAATCAGAGCAAGTGGCTACTCGGTTGAATTCCATTTCGTATCAAGTTGGACGCACGGGCGCCATTACGCCTGTGGCTAATTTAGAACCTGTACAATTGGCGGGAACCATTGTGAAACGGGCTTCGTTGCACAATGCCGATCAAATTGAAAAATTAGACATTCGTGTTGGAGATACCGTTTTTGTTGAAAAAGGCGGAGAAATAATACCAAAAATCATTGCTGTTGATTTGGCACAACGCCCTTTATTTACAGAACCAACGCATTATATAACGCATTGTCCAGAATGTCAAACCGAACTAGTACGTAACGAAGGAGAAGCCAATCATTATTGTCCTAATTTTTATGGTTGTCCACCACAGATTATTGGCCGAATCCAACATTATATTTCTAGAAAAGCAATGGATATTGAAGGGCTTGGTGGAGAAACGGTGACTTTATTATTCAACAATGGTTTGGTTCGTGATTATGCTGATTTGTACGAATTAACAGTGGAGCAAATCTTGCCTTTGGAACGAATGGCTCAGAAATCAGCGGAGAATTTAGTCAATGGTGTGGCACTTTCTAAAAACATTCCTTTTGAGCGAGTGTTGTTTGCTTTAGGAATTCGTTATGTGGGAGAAACCGTAGCTAAGAAATTAGCCAAACATTATAAAAACATTGATGCTTTACGTCAAGCTAGTTTGATGGATTTGATTTTGGTTGATGAGATAGGAGAGCGTATAGCACAAAGTGTGATTGATTTTTTTGACAATCAAGAGAATCAAATTATTATTGAAAGATTGAAAAATTACGGTATCCAATTTGAAATCGTAGAAAAAATAAACCCCAATGCTACTGATAAATTACAAGGTAAGACCTTTGTGGTTTCTGGTGTTTTTTTGCTGTATTCAAGAGACGAATTGAAACAAGCTATTGAAGATAATGGCGGAAAAGTAGGAAGTTCTATTTCGGCCAAAACCGATTATGTAGTAGCGGGAGACAATATGGGACCCGCGAAACTAGATAAAGCTAATAAACTGAACATTCCGATTATCTCAGAAGAAGATTTCAAAGCGATGATTGCTTAATTATTCTGTTTCATCTTTTTTATCCACATGGATATTGACGCAATTACCGTGATAAAAAAACAAGGGCTACCAATTGCCAGTAGGTTTTGAAGAAATCGACAAAATAAATACCTATTAAAATATAAGCAGAAGCGATACACAATTTCAACGGAATGAATTCGGCATTAGTCCAAGTTGTTTTTAAGTTGAAGAAATTTTTCATAAAGCAGTATATAAATTATACAACAATCGATTTGCCTTTAGCAATATTTTGTTTATTGTTGTCAAAGTAAAAATCAATACGTCCTAAGTTAATACCATAGCAACCTACTTGGTTGACTAACACCTCTTTTCCGGCTTTGTTTTTGACTACAGTTGGTTTATCCAAGAAAGTATGGGTGTGACCACCAATGATTAAATCAATATCTTCAGTTGCAGCAGCCAATTTTAAATCACTAATCTTATCGGCATCTTCTTTGGTGTATTTATAGCCAAGGTGAGACAGACAAATTACTAAATCGCATTTTTGTTCCTTTTTCAAAATACGAACCATATCTTGACTAATTTCTACGGGGTCGTTATACACCGTTTCTTTGTACAATTTTTTGTCTACAAGTCCGCTAAACTCAATTCCCAATCCAAATACTCCAATTTTAATTCCGTCTTTGATGAAAACTTTATACGGTTTTACCAACCCGTCCATTACAGTATTTTTAAAATCGTAATTGGCGGAAATAAATTCAAAAGTAGCATGAGGCATCTGTGCATGTAAACCATCTACGCCATTGTCAAAGTCGTGATTTCCAATAGCAGAAGCATCGTATTTCATCATACTCATTAATTTGAATTCCAATTCGCCACCATAATAGTTAAAATAAGGTGTTCCTTGGAAAATATCACCTGCGTCCAGAAGCAATACATTGGGAGTTTCTTGGCGAATACTCTCTATTAATGCTGCTCTTCGGCTTACCCCGCCCATATTGGCATTTCGAGGGTCATCCGCAGGAAATGGGTCGATATGACTATGCACATCGTTAGTATGTAAAATAGTAATTTTCTTAATATCGTCCGATTTGAAACTGCTCAATGACAATCCCAATCCTACAAATGCAGAACCAGCTGCTGTTTTTTCTATAAAATCTCTTCTTTTCATCTTTCTGTTTTTGGAATTTATTCTTCAGTAATTCGGATGTCATTGATTACCGGAATTGTATCGACTTCTTTGAAATAGTCAATCAGAATATTGCGTAATTTATAATCTAAATCATATTTCTGAATTCCTTTTTTGAAAAAATTCATATTGTCTCCTCCGTTAGCCAAGTAATCATTGGTAGCTACATTATAGATAGCATTCAAATCAAGAGGTTTTCTTTGGATTAGAATGTTTTTAGGAGTGTTGTTTTTTTGAATGGTAAAAGTGATTCCGGCAATTGGATGCGCTTTTTTAGTAGCAATAAAATAATCTACTAATTCTTGTACCTGTTCGCCTTTCAAAGCAATTACCACCAAGCTGTTTTCAAACGGCATGATTTCAAATGCAGTACGAGCGGTTACATTCCCTTTAGGAAGTATAGAACGAATTCCGCCACTATTTAACAAACAGATATCGACCGATTTTTTTTCTCTTAATTGGAATACTTTATCGCCTGTTTTGAGTGCTATATCAGCAAGTAAATTCCCTAAAGGAGATTGCCATTTGCTGCCACTTTTATCCAAAGTTTCAGGGCTATAAGCTAAAACAGCACTTAAATCAGCATCTATATGTTCGCGATACGGATTGATATATTTTTCTATTTCTGGGGTTTGTTGTATTGTTTCTGTAATAGGAATGCGTTTACCTTCAATTATAGTTAATTGATAACTAGGTTTTCCGCATGAAACAACCACTGAAGATGTTATAATTATAACAAAAAGTTTGAAAAATTGATTATACTTTTTTAGTTTTACCATTTCTAATGCCAATTATTAATTAGTTTTGTAACTAGGTAAATGTACTATGTTTTTAAATTATTTCAAGAATTTATTATTAAAATATGCATTAAGAAATAAATGGCAGGATGTCAGTGCTTTATCTGGTACTAACGCAATACGTTCAGTTGGATTATTGATAGACGAAACTAATTTTTTTGAAAAAGAACAATTAATTAAAGAATTGATTTCAAACGGTTTGTCTGCTAATTCTGTAAGTATTCTAGTTTATAGAGATACAATTGATAAAAAGGAAGTCTATTCTCAATATACTTTTAATTCATCTATTTTGGATTGGAAAGGTACAATAGGGGATGCTGTTGTGACTGAATTTATTCAAACAGAATTTGATTTGTTGGTGAGTTATTATGAAATAGAAAAAGCAATTTTATTGCTAATAACAAACAATTCTAAAGCCAAATTTAAAGTTGGGCTTTCATCAATTGATAAACGATTCAATCATTTAACGATAACAACTCGAATTAGTAATTATTCGATTTTTGCGCATGAATTATTTAAATATCTAAAAATATTAAACAAAATAGAATTGTAATATGCAATCATTAATAGGAACTGGTGTTGCTCTTGTAACTCCTTTTAAAGCAGATTTTTCAATTGATACTGAAGCCTTAATTCGTATTGTAAATTTTTCGATTGAAGGCGGTGTGGAATATCTAGTTGTATTAGGAACCACTGCTGAAAATGCAACCTTAAGCGCGTTGGAAAAAGAAAAAGTGATCGCTACAGTTGTCGAAGCTAATAAGAGTCGATTGCCTTTAGTTCTTGGGGTTGGGGGTAATAATACAATGGAAGTTGTTGCAGAATTACAAACCCGAGATTTGAATGCTTTTGCTGCAATTTTGTCGGTATCTCCTTACTATGTAAAACCTACACAAGAAGGAATTTACCAGCATTTCAAAGCTGTTGCTGAAGCTTCGCCAATACCAGTTATTTTATATAATGTACCAGGAAGAACTTCTAGTAATATGTTGCCAGAAACTGTGGTTCGTTTGGCAACTGACTTCAATAATATTGTTGCAATTAAAGAGGCTTCGGGTGATTTAGTTCAAGGTATCCATTTATTAAAAACAAAACCAAAAGATTTCTTGGTTATTTCTGGAGATGATATGACAGCTTTGTCTTTAATTTTAGCTGGTGGATCAGGAGTTATTTCAGTTATTGGGCAAGGATTTCCATCCATTTTCTCAGAAATGATTCGCTTGGGATTGAATCGAAAAGTGGATCAAGCGTTTCAAATTTTATATGCATTGACTTCTTGTATTGATATGATTTTTGAGCAAGGTAATCCAGCAGGGATTAAACAAGTGTTTCAATCCTTAGGAATAGCTGATAATACAGTACGTTTGCCATTAGTAAAAGTAGATGAATCGCTGGCCAATCGAATAGATCAATTTGTGCATAAAAGCAATAATTAGAGTCAATTTCTTTTGCTTTTTTTTAACTTAAAAATATTTTGTAGTCGCTAAATTAATACCTAAATTTGCGACCTTAACTTCGGTATGCTTGTATCAGGTTGATTACAATCTGAACTAAACGTATTTAAAAGTATATTAATGAAAAAAATTGTATCACTCTTAATCATCATTGTTCTTTTGGCTTCGTGTAACGAATACCAAAAAGCACTGAAATCCGAAGACCCTGCCGTTAAATTAGTAATGGCAACTAAAATGTACGAAGCAAAAAATTACAATAAAGCAATTCGTATTTTTGAACAAATTGCATCCGTTTATCGAGGAAAACCGGAATCAGAGAATTTGTATTATATGTTTTCACAATCGTATTACAAAACAAAACAGTATTATTTGGCAGGATATCAATTTGAAAGTTTTGTATCTAGTTTTCCTAAAAGTGATAAAGTACAAGAAGCTTCTTTTTTAGGCGCCAAAAGTTATTCCATGTTGTCTCCAGTTTATTCCTTAGACCAAACCGATACTACCAAGGCGATTGAAAAATTACAAACATTCATTGATACCTATCCTAATTCTACCTATTTAGCCGAAGCCAATTCAATTGTTAAAAATCTTAATGAAAAATTAGAGCGTAAGGTTTTTGAAAATGCCAAAGGGTACAATACCATTTCCGATTACAAATCGGCTTTAGTAGCATTAGATAATTTTATTGCTGATTATCCAGGTACTCCTTTTAAAGAAGAAGCTTTATTCTATAAATTTGATTCAGCTTACCAGTTAGGAATTAACAGTGTGCCTGCCAAAATGGAAGAACGTTTAAATGTAGCTAAAGTGGCCTATGCCAATTTGATTAAGTACAAAGCCGAAACTAAATACAAAAAACAAGCAGACGAAATGTTTGCCCGTGTGGAAAAAGATTTACAAAAATATATTAAATAAATAAAGTCATGGATTTAAAAAAGACGAATGCTCCAGTAAATACAATTACTTACAACAAAACAGTAATTGAAGAACCTACTGGTAACGTGTATGAAGCAATAACCATTATGGCTAAAAGAGCAAATCAAATCAATTCTGAAATCAAAAAAGAATTGACTGAGAAGTTAGAAGAATTTGCTACTTACAACGACAGTTTGGAAGAAGTTTTTGAAAACAAAGAACAAATTGAAGTGTCAAAATTCTACGAAAAATTGCCTAAGCCACACGCTTTAGCAGTTCAAGAATGGTTAGACGGAAAAATCTACCACAGAGACTCCAACAAATAATACATTTACCATGTCAGTTTTAAACGGTAAGAAAATTTTACTAGGAGTTTCTGGTGGAATTGCTGCCTATAAAACAGCTTCATTGGTAAGACTATTTATAAAAGCAGGTGCACATGTCCAAGTGATCATGACACCTGCTTCTAAGGATTTTGTCACCCCACTTACTCTTGCGACATTATCTAAAAATCCGGTTTATTCTACTTTTTACGATACAAATGATTCTGTTACTTCTGAAGCCCAACATGCGACAGCAGAAGGAGTGTGGAATAACCATGTGGAATTAGCACTTTGGGCAGATCTAATGTTGATAGCTCCAACTACCGCCAATACGTTGTCAAAAATGGCATCAGGAACTTGTGATAACTTACTTTTAGCTACCTATTTATCGGCAAAATGTCCAGTATATTTTGCTCCAGCCATGGATTTGGATATGTACAAGCATCCGAGTACAATAGCTAATTTTAAAGCGTTACACGAATTTGGAAATACCATAATTCCTGCAGAAAGTGGCGAATTAGCTAGTGGTTTATCTGGAGAGGGACGTATGGCAGAACCTGAAAATATCGTTGCTTTTATCGAAGCGGATATAGCTAATAAATTACCACTTAAAGGAAAAAAAATATTGATTACTGCGGGACCAACCTATGAAGCGATTGATCCTGTACGTTTTATAGGGAATCATTCTTCTGGTAAAATGGGCTATGATATTGCTTTGTGCGCAGCACAATTAGGCGCTTCGGTAGTTTTAGTTTCCGGTCCTTCCCATTGCAAAGTAAATCATTCGGGCATACAATTGGTTTCTGTTGTTGCTGCTCAAGAAATGTATGAGGCTTGTCATACCTATTATTCGCAAGTAGATGTAGCTATTGCAGCTGCAGCCGTTGCGGATTATAAACCCAAAAAAGTGGCTTCACAAAAAATCAAAAAATCAGATGCTGAATTTTCTATTGCATTAGAGAAAACCAAAGATATATTAGCGTCTTTAGGAGCGGCTAAGAAAAATCAATTTTTGATTGGTTTTGCTTTGGAAACTGAAAATGAAATTGAGAATGCAAAGTTGAAAATTCAGAAAAAAAACTTAGATTTGATTGTTTTAAATTCGCTTCTAGATAAAGGGGCTGGTTTTCAAAAAGATACCAATAAGGTCACTTTTATTGATAAAAATTTCAATATTGAACCAATGGAATTGAAATCTAAAGAAGCAGTGGCAGCTGATATTATAAACAAGGTAATAAACCATTTCAATGCGTAATCTAATTGTCGTATTCTTTTTTTTGATTGGCATAACTGTACATTCACAGCAGTTAAATTGTACGGTTACAGTCAATTCACAACAAATTACCAACGTTAATCAACAAATTTTCAAAACATTACAATCCTCTTTAACTGATTTTGTCAACAAAACGGATTGGACAGGTCAAGTGATGAAGCAAAACGAAAAAATCAATTGTTCTATTTATATCAACCTAACCGCGGGTTCATCGGATCAATTCTCAGGATCAATTCAAGTACAATCATCGCGTCCAATTTTTGATTCTACCTATTCTAGTCCAATCTTTAATTTTAATGACAAGGATTTCAATTTTCGCTATGTCGAATTTGAAAATTTAATATATAACCCTAATGCATTTGACTCTAATTTGGTAGCAGTAATTGCTTATTATTGTAATATAATACTAGGATTGGATGCCGATTCTTTTGTTGAACAATCTGGAACCCCTCAATTAGAAGTAGCACAAAATATCGCCAACATGGCGCAACAAGGAGGCTATAAAGGTTGGACACAATCAGATGGCAATCAAAATCGGTATTTTTTGATTAACGATTTGTTGTCGCCAACGTTTAGTGAAGTGCGTACTACTTCATTTAATTACAATACGGCTTTAGACAGTTTGAGTAAAGATTTGAAAGTAGCCAAAGAAAAAATAAAATTAGCTTTGTTAGGATTGAATAAAGTACATTCAATACGACCAAATGCCTTTTTAACCAGAGTGTTTTTTGATGCCAAATCAGACGAAATTGTTTCTATATTCTCAGGAGGACCTAGTTTGTCTATCACTGATTTAGTGGATAGTTTAAATAGAGTGTCGCCGATGAATTCCAGTAAATGGAGTGCTATTAAATACTAAAATTAACCCAAGGTAAATTACCAAAATGATTACATCGCTATCGATAAAAAACTATGCATTGATTGAAAAATTGGCTATCGATTTTTCAAAAGGATTTTCTATTATTACAGGAGAAACGGGCGCAGGTAAGTCGATAATTTTGGGAGCTATGGGATTGGTTTTAGGAAAACGAGCCGATTTAACTTCGCTTAAAAATAAAGAAGAAAAGTGTGTTATTGAGGCGTATTTTGATATTTCGAAATACAATTTAAAACCCTTTTTTGAAGCTAACGATTTGGATTACGAAGACGAAACCATTATTCGTAGAGAAATTCTTCCTTCGGGAAAATCAAGAGCTTTTATTAATGATAGTCCAGTAAATTTACAAGAATTACAGGATTTAAGTTTGTTTTTGATTGATATCCATTCGCAACAGCAAACTCAAGAATTATCAGACGAAGGTGTGCAATTCAAAATTATTGATGCGATTGCCGACAATCAACACGAAATAGAAAGCTATCAAACCCTTTTGAAAAGCTACAAAGAAGATAAATCCAATTTGAATTCGCTCTTAAAAAAGCAAGCTGAATCCATTAAGGAACAAGAATACAACACCTTTTTATTGAACGAATTAGTTGCTGCTCAATTAAAATCCGGTGAACAAGAACAGCTCGAAGCTGATTTTGAAAAACTGAATAATGTGGAAACTATTAAAGAAGCGGTGGATAAGTCTTTGGCTTTGGCCAACGAAGAGCAAATAGGAGCATTGTCTACTTTGAAAGAAATTAAAATTGCCTTGCAAAAAATTGCTTCTTTTGCTCCAGAATATGCTTTGTTGTTAGAACGAATTACAAGTTTGGCTATTGAATTAGATGATATTTCAGATGAATTGACTAATTGTTCAGAAAAACTAATCAATGATCCAGAACAATTGGATTTGATTAGTCAAAAACTGCAATTGATTTTCAATTTACAAAAGAAACACCAAGTCACTACTGTTAATGAATTATTGGCTATTCAAACGAGCTTAGAAAATACTTTATTTGAACTAGGTAATTTAGAAAGTGATATTGCCACTTTAACTCAAACGATTCAAGATAAAACAAGTCAAATGGATACATTAGCCTTGGCGATTCATCATAAAAGAACCAATGCCGTCCCTGTTTTATCAGATAAATTAATTGCTATTTTAGCCACATTAGGAATGCCTAACGTACGTTTTAATATTGAAATTAAAGCGGCTGATAACTATTACCAAAATGGTAAAGATGAAATTCAGTTTTTGTTTTCGGCGAATAAAGGAACCGATTTTGGCTTACTGAAAAAAGTAGCGTCAGGCGGGGAGATGTCTCGAATTATGTTAGCTGTCAAAGCGATTTTGGCACAGTATTCCAAATTACCTACTTTGATTTTTGACGAAATTGATACGGGGGTTTCAGGAGAAATTGCTATCCGAATGGGAGAAATTATGAAAGAGATGAGCCAGACCATGCAAATTTTTGCCATTACGCATTTGCCACAAATTGCCGCTAAAGGAAACGCGCATTTCAAAGTGTTCAAATCTACCTTTGGCGAGGATACACAATCCGAATTACAATTATTAAATGAAGAAGAAAGAGTCTTAGAAATTGCTCAAATGTTATCAGGAGCAGTCGTTTCTGACTCCGCTCTAAATCACGCCAAATCCTTGCTGAACTAAAGATTTGGTTTATATTTGCACACTATTAAACAACACAAACAGTAAATAATTAGAATTTAAGATATGATTATAGAACCTAGAATGAGAGGATTTATTTGCTTGACAGCTCACCCAGCTGGATGCGAGCAAAATGTAAAAAATCAAATTGCTTATGTACAATCAAAAGGTATTATTGATGGACCAAAACGAGTATTGGTTATTGGAGCTTCTACAGGATTTGGATTAGCGTCAAGAATTACAAGTGCCTTTGGTTCTAATGCTGCTACATTGGGTGTCTTCTTCGAAAAAGCACCATCAGAAGGCAAAACAGCTTCACCTGGTTGGTACAATTCTGCTGCTTTTGAAAAAGAAGCGAGTAAAGCAGGTTTGTATGCGAAAAGTATCAATGGAGATGCTTTTTCTAATGAAGTAAAACAACAAGCGATTGACTTAATCAAAGCTGATATGGGTCAGATTGATTTAGTAATATACAGTTTGGCTTCGCCAGTGCGTATGCATCCTACAACAGGAGTACTGCATCGTTCTACTTTGAAACCAATTGGCGGTACGTTTACTAATAAAACTGTGGATTTCCATACTGGAAATGTAACACAAGTTTCTATTGAACCAGCCAACCAAGAAGATATCGATAATACCGTAGTGGTTATGGGAGGTGAAGATTGGGCAATGTGGATGAATGCTTTGAAAGAGGCTAATGTATTAGCTGACGGAGCTACAACAGTTGCGTATTCATATATTGGGCCAGAAGTTACTGAAGCGGTATACAGAAAAGGAACTATTGGTCGTGCTAAAGATCATTTGGAAGCGACTGCTTTTGAAATTTCGAAAGATTTAGCTTCTTTGAATGGTAAAGCGTATGTGTCTGTAAATAAAGCATTGGTAACTCAAGCGAGTTCTGCTATTCCAGTAATTCCATTGTACATTTCATTGTTATACAAAATCATGAAAGCGGAAGGAATTCACGAAGGTTGTATCGAACAAATCCAACGTTTGTACCAACAACGTTTGTACACAGGTCAAGCCGTTCCAACAGATGATAAAGGAAGAATTCGTATTGACGACTGGGAAATGCGCGAGGACGTACAAGCTAAAGTAGCAGTTTTGTGGAAAGAATCTACAACAGAAACATTACCAGAAATTGGTGATTTAGCAGGATATAAACAAGATTTCTTGAACCTATTTGGTTTTGGTTTTGAAGGAGTAGATTATTTGGCTGAAGCTGATGAAATGGTACAAGTACCAAGTATTTCGTAGTGCTTCATTCAATTGAAATATAAATGCACCCAATTGGGTGCATTTTTTTTATCTCGTTGTTAAGTATTCTTGTTACTAATACTATCTTTGTGTATCAATCCAAAAACGAATCATTATTTTAACTTAAAATATGCATTTTTCTCTTATTATACCGGTGTATAACCGTCCCGACGAAGTAGATGAGTTGTTAGAAAGTTTAGCTAAAACGACTTATCAAAATGATTTTGAAATTGTCATTGTAGAAGATGGCTCCACAATTCCGTGCGGAGAAGTGATTCAGAAGTACATGGCACAATTGAACATTGCTTATTTTTATAAAGAAAATTCGGGTCCTGGCGATTCGCGTAATTACGGTATGGCTAAGGCTAGTGGCGATTATTTTATCATTTTTGACTCGGATTGTATAATTCCTGCTCAGTATTTGGACGAAGTGGACAAAGCTCTGAAATACGATTATGTAGATTGTTTTGGTGGTCCTGACAAAGCGTTGGATAGTTTTTCAGATATTCAAAAAGCCATCAACTTTGCGATGACCTCGTTCTTAACTACGGGAGGTATTCGCGGTGGATCGGAGAAAATAGGAAAGTTCCAACCAAGAAGTTTCAATATGGGATTGTCTCGAAAAGCTTTTGAAGCTTC
>CAZOHO010000015.1:0-7589 GCA_964579755.1 uncultured Flavobacterium sp. | reverse complement strand
CCAAAGGTTTTGGTAATATTCACCCAGGCGAAGATCCAGATTTATCTATTCGTTTGTGGAATTTAGGTTTTGAAACTCGACTTTTTTTTAAAGCATTTGTCTATCATAAACGTAGAATTGATTGGGATAAATTTTCTGTTCAAGTAAGTAAATTTGGTAAAGCCCGACCTATTTTGAACAGTTGGTATCCAGAACATAACAAGTTGACTTTTTTCTTTCCAACGGCATTTATTTTAGGATTCTTTCTTTCGGTAGCCTTGTTACTACTAACGTTTGATTATTTTTTACAACTCTATATGTTGTATTTCTTTATTTTGTTCGTAACTTCAAGTGTTCAAAATAGGAGTGTGCGCATAGG
The DNA here is from genome assembly GCA_964579755.1 of uncultured Flavobacterium sp. GTDB lineage: Bacteria > Bacteroidota > Bacteroidia > Flavobacteriales > Flavobacteriaceae > Flavobacterium. The sequence continues at coordinate 7,231 of CAZOHO010000015.1, read as the reverse complement.
GTATTTGTCGTTAATTGCTGTTTGGAAACAATTTTACGGTTACGGGTTAGGATTTTTAGAATCGTATATCAAAGTGATTGTTTTAAAACGCCAACCTCAAGTCGCTTTTCCGTATTTGTTTTTTAAAAAATAGCAAATGTCTAAAATAATTGGCCTAACTGGAGGAATTGGCAGTGGTAAAACTACCCTTGCGACGTATATAGAATCGCTCGGAATACCTGTGTTTATTGCCGATGATGAAGCCAAAAAACTGATACAATCTGCTGAAGTTTTGAGAGAAATTAATGCTGTTTTTGGTGAAGCAGTTTTTGAAAAAGGACAATTGAACCGCCAAGAATTAGCTTCGATTGTTTTTTCTAATCCCGAAAAGTTGAGCCAACTCAATGGCATCATTCATCCCGCAGTCAAAAGGCAATTTAAAATTTGGCTTGACGAAAATCAGTCGGCTCCTTTTGTTGTTTATGAAGCTGCTATTTTATTTGAAAGTGGTAGTTATCAAAACTGTGATTATATTATAACCATTACGGCTCCTTTAGAAGATAGAATTGCACGGGTGATGCAACGCGATAATAGTTCGAGAGAACAGGTTTTGAATCGGATTAATGCGCAATGGACCGATGAACAACGGGCGGCTAAAAGTAACTTTGTAATTGAAAATAGTGACCCTCAAATTTCAAAATCACAACTTGACGAAATTCTTAAAATTTTAAAGATTCAGCAAAACGAAGGGTAGATGTTAATATTTGGTTAATATATTATTTACTATATTGTTAAAATACTAAATTTGTTTTGATGAGTAAGCTATTTTTTAGATTGTTGGTTTTGTTGATGAGTTTATCCCTAATTGGGATTATTCTCGTTCAGGTGTATTGGTTCAATACCTCTTTTCAAAACAATGACGAACAATTCAAATTTCATGTTAAACAAGTACTTGGAAACGTAGCCGAAAAATTGCAAAAACAAGAGGCGTATAGTTTTTATGATAAGTACAACCATTTGAAAGATAGTACAGGTAAAATTCCTAAAAAAGATGATTTATTAGAGTTTACTTATGTTCAAAAAAACTTAAAAACAAACAAGACTATTGTTTATTCGAATAGTATCATCGCCGAAGATTTTCATATTAATTCATCGCTCTTTGACAAAAAAACGGACAATACAAAATTATTTAAGAATTTCAGCTCCAAACGTATAACCGAAGTCTACAATAATAAGCCATTAGATAATTCGCTATTAGGGCAAAGTCTAATTCCAGATGAACGCACGGAGAAGTCAGGAAATTTAGATGTGTTAGACAATGCGCAATTTGAAATTTTCTATAAAGATATTGCGATGGCAATGCCTCTCGAAGAAAGAGTATCGGCAGACAATATCCAAAAGTTGATTAAAAAAGAATTAGAAGAATACGGTGTTAACACTAAATTTGAATTTGGAATTTATAGTAATGATTTGGCTACCAAAGTAAAATCGGCAGATTTTAAATACAATAAGAGTAACAGTTATTCGATTCCGATTTTAACAGATAATGAAGGGCATGAGCAATATAAATTAATGGTCGCTTTTCCGCATAAAAAGCGATTCTTATTATCTGAATTGGTGAGTATTACAATACTCTCGATCATTTTTACTTTGATTATTATTATAGCCTATACGAGTGCTTTGAGTCAGTTGATTCGTCAACGTCAAATTTCCGAAATCAAAACAGATTTCATTAACAACATGACGCATGAATTCAAGACACCAATTGCTACTATAAATTTAGCGTTAGATGCCATTCGAAATCCAAAAATAATTGATGATAAGGAAAAAGTATTGCGCTACCTTCAGATGATTAGAGACGAGAATAAGCGAATGCATGCTCAGGTGGAGAATGTATTGCGAATTTCTAAATTGGAGAAAAAAGAGTTAGAAATTGATAAAGAATCCAATCATATTGAAGATGTAATTAATGATGCTATTGAACACGTTAATTTGATTTTAGAAGATAGAGGAGGAAGTATTACCACCCATTTTGATGCTACCAGAACAACGGTACTGATTAATGATAATCATTTTACGAATGTGATTGTAAACATTTTAGAAAATGCAATTAAATATTCGCCAGAAGCACCAGAGATTGATATTTACACAGAAAACATCAAAGATATGGTGTTGATAAAAGTGCAGGATAAAGGTTTAGGAATGAGTAAGGTGGCTCAAAAACGAATTTTTGAGAAATTTTACCGAGAACACACTGGAGATATTCATAACGTGAAAGGACATGGTTTAGGCTTGGCTTACGTTAAGAGAATTGTAGAAGACCATAACGGTCAAGTATATGTAGAAAGTGAAAAAGGGAAAGGAAGTACCTTCATTATAAAATTACCACTAATTAATTAGACTATGGAAAATACCAATAAAAAAATACTTTTAGTAGAGGACGATCTTAATTTTGGAGCAGTACTAAAAGATTACTTGATGCTAAATGACTTTGATGTTACTTTAGCTAAAAATGGAATGGAAGGTTTTGAGAAGTTCAAAAAAGACAATTATGATTTGTGTATTTTGGATGTGATGATGCCTTACAAAGATGGTTATACTTTAGCCAAAGAAATCAGAGAGAAAAATGCCGAAGTGCCAATTATCTTTTTGACGGCTAAATCGATGAAAGAAGACGTGTTAAAAGGGTATAAAGCAGGTGCTGATGATTATTTGAACAAACCATTTGATTCTGAAGTATTGTTGATGAAAATCAAAGCCATCATTCAGAGAAAATCATCAGATGTCAAAGCAGAACAAGTGCAGTTTGAGTTTAATGTGGGTAAATTCCATTTGAATTCTAAATTGCGTTTCTTGACTTATCAAAATGACGAACCAATTAAATTGTCTCCAAAAGAGAATGAATTATTAAAAATGTTGATTCTTCACGAGAATGATTTGATGCCAAGAGAATTGGCTTTGACCAAAATTTGGAGAGATGATAACTACTTTACATCTCGAAGTATGGATGTGTATATTGCCAAATTAAGAAAGTATTTGAAATCAGATGAAAATGTTGAGATTTTAAATATCCACGGAGAAGGTTTCCGATTGGTGATTAAAAAATAAGATTCGTTTTTAGAAATAAAAAAAGCTCCAATATCTTGGAGCTTTTTTATGGAAATATCTTAAATTAATAAGAACGTTTCATTTTGTCTTTTATCGCATCTAAACATAAGTTATTGATACTTCCTTCGTGAGTGTGTTTAGTTGCTTTAGGCGATTGGAAAGTGCCATTTTCCAATTGTTCCGCAACTGCTTTGTAGGCATCTCTAAACGGAACTCCAGCTACTACCATTTCGTTTAAGGAATCAACTGTAAAAAGATAGTCGTATTTTTTATCGTCTAAAATATGTTCTTTCACCGTAATATCTTTGATAGCAAAAATAGCAATGTCCAAACAAGCTTTTAAATTTTGAATTGCCGGAAACAATCCTTCTTTCAATAATTGTAAATCTCTATGGTAACCACTTGGTAAATTGTTCGTAATCAAAGTGATCTCATAAGGTAACGCTTGAATTTTGTTGCATTTTCCACGAATCAATTCAAATACATCAGGGTTTTTCTTGTGCGGCATAATGCTAGAGCCTGTTGTAAGATGAGACGGTAAGCTGATGAAATCAAAATTCTGACTCATGTACAAACACACATCCATAGAAAATTTCGCCAAAGTTGCTGCCACGCTACTCATAGCAAAAGCCACTGTTTTTTCTGCTTTTCCACGACTCATTTGAGCAGCTACAGCATTGAATTTTAAAGTTTCAAATTGTAGTTCTTGTGTAGTGAATGTTCGGTTAATTGGGAAGGAACTTCCGTAACCCGCAGCTGAACCCAATGGATTTTGATCTACTACTGTTAATGCCGCATTCAGCATTGTAATATCATCAATCAAGCTTTCTGCATAGGCTGAAAACCACATACCAAAAGAAGAAGGCATGGCTATTTGTAAATGTGTATAACCAGGTAATAATACATTTTGGTGCTTATCAGCCGATTCCATCAATAAATCAAAAAGTACTTTTACCTGTTTTTTGAGCTCTTTGACAACATCTTTTAAGTATAAATGTACATCTACTAAAACTTGGTCGTTACGAGAACGCGCTGTGTGTATTTTTTTTCCAGCATCGCCTAACTTGACAGTCAATAGGTATTCAATTTTGGAATGAACGTCTTCAAAATTATCTTCGATTTCAAAATTACCGGCTTCGACCTGTTTAATAATTTCCTCCAAAGCGACAACCAATGAAGAGGTTTCTACTTCAGTCAACAAACCAATTTGGCCTAACATTTTGGCATGGGCAATAGAACCCAATGCGTCGTATTTAGCCAAAACTAAGTCTAATTCTCTGTCGTTTCCAACAGTGAAATGTTCTATTTGTTTGTCAGTGGCAATTCCTTTTTCCCAGAGTTTCATGTGTGTAATTTTATTGCTTGAAAAAATCAGTTAGTATTTTGATGTACAACTGAATTCCTTCTTCTATTTCGTTAATAAATATAAATTCGTCAGCCGAGTGGGAGCGAAGCGTTTCTCCAGGCCCTAATTTCAAGGATTGGCAACTCAATACCGACTGATCTGAAAGAGTTGGCGAACCATAAGTAGTTCTTCCTAAAGCAATTCCAGCTTGAACTAAACCGTGTTCTAACGGAATAGATGAAGCGTTTAGATGCATTGAACGAGGATTTACTTCTGCGTTGACATGATTTTTTACAGTAGCCAAAATTTCGGCATTACTATAACAATCATTCACGCGGATATCCACAACCAAATGACATTCAGCAGGAACTACATTATGTTGTTTTCCAGCACTTACTTGAGTTACAGTCATTTTTACAGGACCTAAAACATCAGATATCTTTTCAAATTGATAGGTTTTGAACCAATCAATCACTGGCATTGCATTGTAAATAGGATTGTCTTTATTTTGATGTGCCGCATGACTGGCAGTTCCTTTGACAACAACATCCAACACTAACAAGCCTTTTTCGGCTATAGCCAATTGCATTAATGTAGGCTCACCCACAATCGCACAATCCAGTTCTGGTAAGTGTTTTAATACGCTATTTAGACCATTTTTTCCGCTACTTTCTTCTTCTGCGGAAGCGACGATAACCATATTGTACGGTAAATTTTCTTGCGAATAAAAATGAACAAAAGTGGCTAAAAGCGAAACCAAACAACCTCCTGCATCATTACTTCCTAATCCGAATAATTTACCCTCTTTAACAATGGCTTCAAAAGGATCATTGGTATAACCTTGGTTCGGTTTCACAGTATCGTGATGTGAATTCAATAAAAGAGTTGGCTTACTTTCGTCAAAATGTTGATTGAAAGCCCAAATATTGTTATTCTCTCTTTGAAAAGGAATTCCATTTTGGGTAAACCAATTCTCAATTAATAGTGCTGTTTTATCTTCTTCACTTGAAAAGGAAGGAGTTTCAATTAGCGCTTTTAATAAGGCAATAGCTTCTTGTGTAAGTATTTCTATAGTCTTCATAAAGTAATTGTCGTATAAGTCGCCGTTTTGTTTTGTAACATCCGGTGGTGTCCAATTCTGATTTGTTTTACTCCTTTGTATAGGCTGTTGAAACAATTGTCTAATTTAGGAATCATTCCGGAATGAATTGCTTGCTCTGCTTTTAATTTGGCATACAAATCCGGATTGATTTGTTCAATCACCGAAGTATCATCTTCTGCATCAAACAAAACACCTGGTTTTTCAAAGCAATAGGTAAGGGTTACATCAAATTGACTAGATAGGGCAATCGCTAATTCGCTAGCAATAGTATCGGCATTGGTATTTAATAATTGGCCTTTTCCATCGTGAGTGATGGCGCAAAAAACAGGGGTTATTCCTGTTTCAAGTAGGCTGGCTAACAAGCTTGTATTGACTTTTTTTACATCGCCTACAAAACCATAATCAATAGTAGGATGATTTCGCTTATCAGACAGAATTAAATTACCATCTGCACCCGAAAATCCCATGGCATTGGCACCGTTGGCTTGTAATTGGGCTACCACTTCTTTGTTGATTTGGCCGGCATAAACACCCACCACTACTTCAAGCATAGGAGCATCGGTAATTCTACGTCCTTCAATCATTTGAGGAACTAATCCCATGCTTTGGGCTAATTTAGTAGCTGATTTTCCACCGCCATGAACCAGAATAGTATTGCCTTCCAAAGCAGCAAAATCAGCTAAAAACGAAGCTAATTCCGTAGGATTATCAATGATATTCCCCCCGATTTTTATAATGGATACTGATTGCTTATTTTCCATCTTCCAATATTTTTTGCAAAACCAATTGCGCTGCATACGTTCGGTTATTGGCTTGTTCAATCACAATTGAATTTTCGCTATCAATCACTTCGTCTGTCACGATTACATTACGTCTTACAGGCAAACAGTGCATGAATTTGGCATTGTTAGTCAATTTCATTTTCTCAGCGGTAACGGTCCAATTTGGATCGGAGTTGGTTACTTTTCCGTATTCTTTGTAATTACTCCAGTTTTTGGTGTAAATGAAATCGGCATTTTCAAAGGCTTTGTTTTGGTTGTATTCAATTTTTGAGCCTTTAGTGATTTCTGGATTTAATTCATACCCTTCAGGATGAGTAATTACAAAATCAGCGTCTTGCAATTGCATCATTTGCACAAATGAATTGGCTACGGCTTGTGGTAATGCTTTTGGATGCGGGGCCCAAGATAAAACTACTTTTGGACGGTGAGCCGTTTTGTGTTCTTCCATGGTGATGGCATCTGCCAAAGACTGTAAGGGATGTCCCGTAGCACTTTCCATGTTTACAATAGGCACCGTAGCATATTTTAAAAATCCTGACAATACGGTTTCGGCATTGTCTTTTTCTTTATCGGTCAATCCTGCAAAAGCTCTAATAGCAATAATATCGCAATATTGTGACACCACTTGAGCTGCTTCTTTGATGTGTTCAGAAGCACCTTGATTCATTACCGCTCCATCTTCAAATTCAAGTGTCCAACCCTCATTGGTAAAGTTCATCACCATCACATTCATTCCTAAATTTAATGCTGCCTTTTGTGTACTCAAACGCGTTCTTAAACTAGGATTGAAAAACAACATTCCTAAGGTTTTATTTTCGCCTAAGTCTTTGTTTTGCAATGGATTTTTTTTGATTGCAATCGCTTCTTTTACCCATTCTTGAAGCGAATCTATTTCTTGTATGTTGATGTAATTCA
>CAZOHO010000014.1:11412-21148 GCA_964579755.1 uncultured Flavobacterium sp. | reverse complement strand
AAGCTGGAATTGGTTTGAATTCTACTTTCTTCAAAATTATTTCTTGGTATGATAACGAATATGGTTATTCAAGTAAATTAATTGATTTGTCTGTACATATTGCAGGTTTAAAATAATCAATACTTTTTCAATAAAATCCCGTTATTGTTATTGTAACGGGATTTTATTTTTTTACTGTTTTCATACCGCCAAAATGTTATAATAAGATTAAATTTATAACCTTTGGAATCAGATTTCCAATACCCAAAAAACCAAAAAAAACCAAAAGATGAAATTAATAGTTGATAGTGGTTCTACCAAAGCCGATTGGATTGCGATAGACGATAGCGGAAAAGTATTATTCACAACACAAACCTTAGGTTTGAATCCAGAGATTCTTGATGAAACTGAAGTTGTTGAGCGTTTGAATGATCGTTTTGATATTTTACAAAATAAAAATGAGGCAACTCATTTATTCTTTTATGGAGCCGGTTGTGGAACCGAAAGAATGAAAGTATTTCTTTCTCAAGTTTTTCAAGCTTATTTTCCTAATGCTATTGTTGTAGTTGAAGAAGATACGTATGCAGCAGTATATGCTACTACTCCAAAAGATGAAAAAGCTATTGTTAGTATTTTGGGTACAGGCTCCAACTGTAGTTATTTTGACGGAAAAGAATTGCATCAAAAAGTGCAATCATTAGGTTACATAGTAATGGACGATTGTAGTGGAAACGTTTTTGGTAAAGAATTAATCAGAAAATATTACTTCAATAAAATGCCTCTGCATTTGGCTGTTGAATTTGAAAAAGAGTACGATATGACTCCAGATTATATCAAGAGTAAATTGTATAAAGAAGCAAATCCTAATGCTTATTTAGCTACTTTTGCTAAGTTCTTAATTCAGCATAAAGAAGATCCATTTTGTAAAAAAATCATTTACAAAGGGATGAAATCTTTTGTAAAAAACTACATCAGACAATATGATAATTATCAAGAAGTACCAGTTCATTTTGTTGGTTCAATAGCCTTTTACCTAAAAGATGAATTAGAAGTAACTTTTGAAAAATACCAAATTAAATTAGGAAACGTTTTAAGACGACCAATCGATGGTTTGATTGCTTATCATGTTGCTAATAAATAAAAATATACGATGGAAATTGCTGTAATTGCACACGACGGTAAAAAGACTGATTTAGTTCAGTTTTTAATTAAAAACAAATCGGTTTTACAGCAAGAAAAAATTACTTTGATTGCAACTGGAACTACTGGAGGTAAGGCTGAAGAAGCCGGATTTAGAGTAACTAGAATGCTTTCGGAGCCTTTAGGGGGTGATGCACAAATTGCAGGTCGAGTAGCGGAAGGCAAAACACAAATGGTGTTCTTTTTTAAAGACCCATTATCAAGCCATCCGCATGAAGCAGATATTAATATGTTAATTCGGGTGTGTGATGTGCATAATGTGCCATTAGCAACTAACGGAGCAACGGCACAATTATTACTAAATGCTATTGCACTGCAATCATAGAGATTTCTACATTTACATTTTTTGGCAAACAAGCCACTTGAACCGTTTCACGAGCTGGAGCGGTTTTTTCATTAAAGTAAGATCCGTAAACTGAATTAATGCTTCCAAAATCATTCATATTTGAAATGAATATAGTTGACTTGACTACATTTTCAAAGGTCATTCCGGCAGCTTCTAAAACAGCTTTCATGTTCTGCATCACTTGTTTGGTTTCTAACTCAATAGTATCAAGAACTAGTTCTCCAGTTGCGGGATTAATTGCAATTTGTCCTGAGGTATACAAAGTGTTTCCTGTCAGTACAGCTTGATTGTAAGGTCCTATTGGAGCAGGTGCTTTTTCTGTAAAAATTATTTTTTTCATAATTATTTATTTATCGAATTAAAGTACTTCGTTTATCCCATTTAATATCACTTAATACACCTGATTTGATTCCAATGAAGAATCCCCAGTTGGCATAGGTTCCAAAAGGCGACCAATTGAAGTCCATTCTCCAACTCAATAAATCTCTTTCAAAACGTAGTTGTGTGTAAGTTACTCCTTTTTGAACAAAATCATATCCGGTTGAAATTCCTGTTTTCCATTTAGGTGTTAGATCGGCATTGATTGATATCATTAATGAATTTCCAATTATTTTCTTTTCTCGGTTATTATTTCCGTAGGTCAGTGAATATGCAAACGTCATATCCCAAGGTAGTTTTGAGTGGAAAAATTCAGAAATAGTGTCTTCTCCTTTATCTTCAGTATCGTCAAACTGACTTTTCTGGTGATTTCCTAAATTAGGTTTTCCAAACAAATCGTCTTCGCGTCCTCCATTTCTTTTTGTTTGGTCAGAGTCAATATTTTTAGCTTTATCCGAACTCGAAAGAGAATAGTTTAAGGTCATATTTGCACTAGTCATTCGAAATAAACTTCCTCCATTGTCAATATTATAAACATTTATTCTTTTGCCAGAGTTATCAATAGCATAAGGATCTAAGGTGGCTCCAAAATTGACATTCATCTTATTGTCAAAAAATTGAGTACCTCCACTAACACGAACTGGAGACCAAGCAAGTGTTCTTACTCCGTCTGCATTTAAATCGTAACTAGTAGATAGATTTAAATTGTTTAATAACATTACTTTCTTAGGGTCTGTTTTGGTACTGTCTTTATCAGTAACTTTTGCCTCAATTGTATTACTTAAATCAATTCCTAGGGTGTTTGAATTAGAATTTCCGGGAGCACCATATATTCCATTTTCAAATCGAGAATATTCTTTTACCATAGTGCCGCTTCCATCTGCAGCATAAGTGTCGTAATATTTTTCAAAGCTAGGGGTATAACCATAAGAAATAGATGGCCTCATTACGTGTCGGATAGCTTGAATTTTTTTATTTGCACCCAAATTAAATGTACCATAAATAGTGGTTCCTAAACTTGAAGAAAATGAATAGGTTCTAAAAGCATCAAATCCTTTGATTTCGGTATCAATTACTTTACCTTGTGTAACATCATAGTTTCTACTAATAGTTTTAGTATACCAAACTTCTTTATAATTGAATGAAGAGGATGCACTAAAATATTTGAATAATTTAAAATTGGTGCTTAAAGGTATCGAATGTTGTAAACCTACTTTAGCATTTTCAAACATTTGAGGTTTAAAAAATAAGGAGTCAGTAGTAGAAATACTATTTTTAGCACTTAGATCGTATTGAAGGTTGATATTCTTGAAGAATCCTTTTTTTACTCCATCTTTTTTTACGAATGGGTAGATGCGGTCAACACTAAATTGGAGTGTTGGTAAGGTCATGTCAATTTGTTCCGTTTGTGTGTTCTGAGAATGAGTTGCCGTTAATGATAATCGCGATTGTGGCCCCGATCCATTAAACGTTTTGCTATAAGAGACAGAGGAACTCATAGTGTTATTTAGATTTGAACCTATATTAACTTGATTAATAGACTGTTTGAAATATTTACTGCTCCCAAGATTAACAGAGGCAGAAAAGTTTGAATTTGGACTGGCTTTAGTGTCTCTAGAATGGGACCATTGAATATTATAGATTTTTTGTTTACTATAATCGGGATAGCCACGTTCACTTGTAATTAAATTTTCAAAACGAACGTTTACATTACCTCTATAATTGTAGCGCTTTGCATAGTTCGATTCAAATCGCATTCCATAGCTTCCATTGGTGTAATAGTCGCCAAGAATAGTCAAATCATAATGATCACTTAAAGCAAAATAATACCCTCCATTTTGAAGTGAAAATCCACGTGTATTAGAATCATTATAGCTAGGCAAAAGAATGCCTGAAATACTAGTTTCTTTTGACATTGGAAAAAATGCAAAAGGTAAAGCAATAGGGGTTGGTACATTAGCAATGACCATATTAGTAACTCCGGTAACTACTTTTTTTCCGGGTACAAATTTCACCTTGTTCGTTTGGAAATAGTATTCTGGATTATCTACGTCTTTTGAGGTAGTAAAACGCGCTCCTTTTAGAAAGTATACCGAATCATTTTCTTTTTTAGTAAAAGCAGCTTTTACTTTGAATTCTCCTTGATCTGTTCTGGAGTTCCAAATAATAGCTTTTTTGGTCTTGAAATTAAATCGGATAGAATCGGGTTCGATTATGTTGGCGCCTTGTTTGAAATTGGGGAATTGAGTAAATTTTCCAGTAGAGTCTTTTATTCTACCTGCATAGACTTCGTTTTTTTCATAATCAAGTAAAATAATTCCCGATTTTAGTTCAACATCTTGATAATATAGTTCTGCTTTATCGTATAGTGTAATATGCTTTTTCTTTTGATCAATTTTGGTGTAGTTATCCGCTTTGTATTTTACCTTGCCTTCTAAAAACGGTTTTTTAGATTTTAGACTGTCTTTTTTTAGGGTGTCTGATATTTTTTTAGAGTTCAGTTCTAAAGGATTGATAGTGCTGTTTTTGGCTTTTTCAGTTTCTTTAATTAAAGAAATTGAGGGTGTTTTTTTCTTAATATCTTGGGAATACAAATTACCAGATCCAATTGTTAGGAAAATTGATAATAAAACGATATTAAATAAGTTTGTACGCAAAGGTTTAAATGCTATTTTTGTAAAAATATGGTTTGTTTTTTGATGTGCCAAACTTACATATTATTTTTCGGCAAAAATAGTCAAATAAATAATTTATAACCATTGAGTTTTAATTAAAATTAACATACAGATTTATGTCTTTTACTTATAAGATTAAGGTTTTATTTTCTTTTGTTCTAATAGTGCTATCATCTCAAATGTATGGCCAAAATTCAAAATTTAAAGTGACCTTGGATGCAGGGCATGGAGCTCATGATTATGGTGCAGTTTATAGTGGGCGAATAGAAAAAAACATTGCATTAGCTGTTGTTTTGAAAGTAGGTAAAATCCTAGAAAAAACCAAAAAAATAGACGTGGTTTACACCCGAAATACGGATGTTTTTATTGATTTAATTGAACGTGCTAATATTGCCAACAGAGCGAAATCGGATATTTTTGTTTCGATTCATTGTAATGCTAATAAAAATACAGCTGCTGATGGTACTGAGACCTATGTAATGGGTTTGAATAAATTGGCTTCTAATTTAGAAGTAGCAAAAAAGGAAAACTCGGTAATTACAAAAGAGAAAGATTATAAGCAAAAATATGATGGGTTTGATCCGAATTCTCCCGAATCACTTCTGGGATTAACTCTAATGCAAGAAGAATTTTTAGATAATAGTATTTCGTTGGCTAGTAAAGTAGAAGAGCAGTTCGGGAAATTAGGAAAAAAATTGCGACATGGAGGAGTAAAACAAGCCCCTTTTATGGTATTACATAAGGCTTATATGCCAAGAGTTCTTATTGAAATGGGATTTGTATCCAATCCTGTTGAGGGAGATCTTTTAAACTCAGAGGAGGGACAGAATGAATTAGCAGAAGCAATTGCTAATGCCATTATGAGTTATAGAAATGAATATTTTGGGGATGGAGCTCTTGAAATAAAAGAGTTGAAACCTTCTAAAAGAATTGTCAATAAACCAGTTAAAGACACAGTAAATCAAGAAAAGTCTAAAGAGATATTTACTACAACACCCGAGATTAATAAAACAGAACTCAAAAAAGAAATTTCAGATTCCTCTTTAATTTACAAAGTTCAAATAGGGGTAAGTGTTAAAAAAGTAGCTTTAGAATCTAAAAATTTTAAAGGTTTAGATCCAATAACGATGGACACGTATAAGAGTTCTAATATTTATATGTATGGAGAAACTTCGGATTATGAAATGGCAAAGCAAATGTTGAAGGAAGCCAAAAGCAAAGGATATAATTCGGCATTCCTAATCGCTTTTATGAATGGGAAAAAAATAAGTATTCAAGAAGCACTTAAATTATAGCTTTAGTCCATTATTTTATATTAATTTTGTTCAAAAATTTAGATTTTGAAAATATCAAGAGAAATTAAAACGGCTGTACTGTTAATAGCTTCAATTTTGTTGTTCATTTGGGGCTATAGTTTCCTAAAAGGTAAAGCAGTTTTTGCAAATTATAAAACCTACTATGTTACCTATGATAATGTCGAAGGATTAGCTAAATCCGCACCTGTAACCTTAAATGGTTTAGCTATTGGAAAAGTAAATGATATTAAAATTGATGAGTCTACAGGAAAATTAATTGTAGAGTTACAAATCACAACCGATTTCCCAATTTCAAGTACAAGTTTAGCTACCATTTATGAACCAGGCTTGATTGGAGGTAAACAAATTGCAATTGAACCCGATTTTAAAAATAAAGACTTGGCTGTTAATGGACAGGAATTAAAGGGTAACTTAAAATTAAGTTTAAGTGCATCTGTACAAGAGAAGCTAGTTCCTTTGCAAGCAAAATTAGAGTCTATATTGAATAATACAGATCGATTATTATCTGGAGTTAATACTATTTTAGATAAAAAATCTCAAGAAAATATAAAAACAGCCTTGTCTGAGTTAAGTCAAACAATGCTAGAACTTCACGCTACTTCAGCAAGTGCGAGTTCGATTTTAAATGATAACAAATCAGATTTAAAAGGAGTAATAACTAACTTTAAGAAGGTTTCTACAGATTTTGCTAAAATTTCTGATTCATTGAATAGAGCTGATTTAGGAAAAACAGTTAAGAATTTAAATAAAACCTTAGCCAAAGTTGATGGGGTAATGTTGGATTTACAATCAGGAAAAGGAACGGCAGGGAAGTTGTTAAAAGACGAAGCGCTATACAATAGTTTAAAAGCAACAACAAAAGAAATGGAATTGTTGTTACAAGATGTTCGATTGTATCCTAATCGTTATATTAATGTTTCTGTTTTTGGAAAGAAAAACAAACCGTATGTAAGTCCCGTTCAAGATTCAGTTTATGTAGGGCCCGCAAAAGGTGCTGTTTCAAAAGTTAAAAATTAGCAGTTATGAGCTATTTAGACAATATATTATTTGCTATTGTACTCGGTATTGGTTTTGGTTATTTTTATGCTAACGTAAAAAAAATAATTAGAAACATCCATTTAGGTACTGATGTCAATCGGAAAGACAATCCCAAAGCCCGTTGGTATAATATGGCTATGATTGCTTTAGGTCAATCTAAAATGGTAAAACGACCTATTGCTGGTGTTTTGCATATTATTGTCTATGTTGGATTTATTATTATCAACATCGAATTACTTGAAATCATTATTGATGGTTTATTGGGTACGCATCGCGTCTTCGCGTTTTTAGGTGTAGTTTATGATGTATTAATAGCTTCTTTTGAAATATTAGCCATTCTAGTTATCGTGGCTGTTTTTGCGTTTTGGACAAGAAGAAATATCATCAAATTAAAACGTTTTGTTAGTTCAGATTTGAATGGCGCACCTAAAAAGGATGCCAATTATATTTTATATTTTGAAGTGGTATTAATGACTTTGTTTTTATTGATGAATGCTTCTGATTTGCATTTGCAAAATATTCCAGGAGGCTATTCTCATTTTATAAAAGCAGGTTCGTTTCCTATTAGTCAATTTATCGAGCCATTATTTAACGGAATGTCAAATGAGTTGGTACAATTGCTATCTGAATTATTTTGGTGGATGCATATTATTGGGATTTTGGTTTTCATGAATTACTTGTATTTTTCAAAACACTTGCATATTCTTTTGGCATTTCCAAATACGTATTATGCCAATTTGAATCCTGAAGGACAATTTGATAATCTAGCTTCAGTAACCAATGAAGTAAAATTAATGATGAATCCAAATGCTGATCCATTTGCGGCAGCTCCAGAAGCTACAGCTCCTGCTAAATTTGGAGCAAGCGATGTACAAGATTTGAATTGGGTGCAATTGATGAATGCGTATACGTGTACCGAATGTGGACGTTGTACTTCTTCTTGTCCCGCCAACCAAACGGGTAAAAAATTGTCTCCTCGTAAAATTATGATGGACACTAGGGATCGTTTGGAAGAAGTAGGTGAAAATATAGACGCTAATAAAGGTGTTTTTGTTCCAGATAATAAGTCTTTATTAAACGATTATATTACTCCAGAAGAGCTTTGGGCTTGTACTTCTTGTAATGCTTGTGTTGAAGAATGTCCGGTAAATATTAGCCCGCTTTCTATAATTATGGATATGCGACGTTATTTGGTAATGGAACAAAGTGCTGCTCCAATGTCTTTGAATACGATGATGACTAATATTGAAAACAATGGTGCGCCATGGCAATACAGTCAACAAGACCGATTGAACTGGAAAAACGAATAAATAGAGAATGCTACTTTAAAGTAGTAGGACTATCAATATAAAATCTAAACCATGTCAGAAAATTTAGTTGTGCCAACAATGGCCGAAATGTTAGCTCAAGGGAAACAACCTGAAGTCTTATTTTGGGTAGGTTGCGCAGGAAGTTTTGACGATAGAGCAAAAAAAATTACTAAAGCATTTGTGCGAATATTGAATCGTGCCAATGTGTCTTTTGCTGTTTTGGGAACAGAAGAAAGCTGTACAGGAGATCCTGCGAAAAGAGCAGGGAATGAATTCTTGTTTCAAATGCAAGCCATGATGAATATTGAGGTATTAAATGCTTATGAAGCAAAGAAAATTGTTACTGCTTGTCCTCACTGTTTTAATACCTTAAAGAATGAATACCCTGAATTAGGTGGTCAATACGAAGTGGTTCATCATACCGAATTTTTAAAATC
Source organism: uncultured Flavobacterium sp. (assembly GCA_964579755.1). GTDB lineage: Bacteria > Bacteroidota > Bacteroidia > Flavobacteriales > Flavobacteriaceae > Flavobacterium. The sequence goes on along the minus strand of CAZOHO010000014.1, from coordinate 12,469 downwards.
ATTGTTAGATGAAGGCCGTTTGACTATTGAAGGCGGACAATTTAAGGGGAAGAAAATTACGTTTCACGATCCTTGTTATTTAGGTCGTGCCAATAAAGTGTATGAAGCTCCTAGAGAGTTAATCCAAAAATTAGATGTTGAATTAGTCGAAATGAAACGTTCTAAAGCAAATGGATTGTGTTGTGGAGCAGGAGGAGCGCAAATGTTTAAAGATGCTGAAGCAGGTACTAAAGAAATTAACATTGAAAGAACAGAAGACGCTTTAGAAACACAACCAGATATTATTGCAGCGGGTTGTCCGTTTTGCAATACGATGTTAACGGACGGAATTAAGAATAAAGAAAAAGAAAGCGATGTAAAAGTGCTAGATATCGCTGAACTTATTGCTAATGCTCAAGATTTGTAAAATTAATTACAATTAACCTTATACAATTATAAACATGTACGTTCCTTTTGAAAGTTTACCAGAAGAATCAAGAATTTGGATTTACCAATCCAATAGAAAATTCTCAGATGAAGAAATGACTGAAATCGAAACTGCTTTACAAGCGTTTCTTCAAAACTGGGCGGCACATGGAACTAGTTTAGAATCATCCTATCAATTGAAATACAACCGTTTTATTATTTTGGCTGTCAACCAAGAAGTTCAAAATGCGACGGGTTGTTCTATTGATGCATCTGTTGAATTTATTCAAAGTTTAGAAAAAAAATACAACGTTGATTTGTTAGACAAAATGAACGTAACGTTTAAATTAGGAGAACATATCGCTCACAAACCTTTGATTGATTTTAAGAAAATGGTGAAAGACAAAGCGGTTACTGAAAATACTATTGTTTTCAATAACTTAATTAATACCATCGAAGAATTCAATGATTCATGGGAAGTTCCAGCAGCAGATAGTTGGCACAGCCGTTTTTTCTAAAAAATAGATTTGATGAAAACTTTTTTGTTAAGAACTGGACTTTACTTGTCGTTGTTGTTTTTGGTGGCCAATTGTGGAATTATCAAAAATAAGTTCTTAACCCATTCCAAAGTGACGCTTCAAAAACCAGAAAT
>CAZOHO010000014.1:0-11312 GCA_964579755.1 uncultured Flavobacterium sp. | reverse complement strand
CCTTTATTTGTTGGAATCGATGCCGAATGGGGTTTGAGTATGCGATTAGACTCTACGTATCGTTATCCTTGGAACATGACTTTGGGCGCCATCAAAGATTTGAAACTGATTGAAAAAGTAGGCGAATTGATGGGTAAAGAAAGTAAGAGAATGGGAGTTCACTTTAATTTTGCTCCAGTTTTAGACATCAATACCAATCCGAAAAATCCTATTATTGGCAATCGTTCTTTTGGTGAAAACAAAGTCAATGTCACGGAAAAAGCCATTGCTTTGATGAATGGAGTACAAAATCAAGGAGTATTTTCAACAGGAAAACATTTTCCAGGACATGGAGATACTGCGATAGATTCCCATTTAGGATTGCCAACTGTTACTTCCTCTCGCGAACATTTGGACGTGGTCGAGTTGTATCCGTACAAACGTATGTTTGATGAAGGTTTAGTTTCAGTAATGGTAGGACATTTGGATGTTCCAAGTTTAGAGTTTCGTCAAAATTTCCCTTCTTCTATTTCGTATAATGTAGTGACCAATTTACTGCAAAAAGAATTGGAATTTGACGGTTTGATTTTTACTGATGCCTTAAATATGAAAGGAATTAGTAAATACAGAAAGCCAGGTGAATTAGAATTGGATGCGCTATTAGCAGGAAATGATATTCTATTATTTCCAGAAAATGTGCCTTTGGCAGTAGAAACAATTTCAAAAGCGTATCAAGAAAATGCATTGTCTGAAGAACGGCTGGCTTTATCCGTTAAGAAAATTTTAAAATACAAGTTCAAAGCAGGCTTAAATCATTATAAATCAATTGCTGTTCCTAATTTGATTAGTGATATTAATCCAGTTGAGAATGAAGCATTACAATATCAATTGTATGAAAATGCAACAACAGTTCTTAAAAATGGAGGAGATATACTACCAATTAAAGATTTGGTAAATAATAAAATTGCTTATGTGAAATTAGGAGATGATACGAACGCTTCTTTTATCTCTACATTAAAAAAATATGCAGATGTTACCGAGGTTACAGCTCCTACTATTGACAGCTTGAATGTGAAATTGAAAGAGTTTAGTACGGTAATTGTAGGCTATCATAAGGCCGACAAACCATGGAAGAACAACGACTTTACTTCCAATGAGTTGATTTGGCTTCAAGAAATTGCACGTAATAATAGAGTAATTGTAGATGTTTTTGCTAAGCCTTATTCGCTCTTGCCTTTAGCCAATTATAGTGAAATTGAAGGATTAATTGTGTCGTATCAAAATAATGATATTGCCCAACAAGTAGGGGCAGAATTAATTTTTGGAGCTATCGAAGCTAAAGGAAAATTACCAGTTTCTATAAACGATATTTTCAAAGTAAACGATGGGCTTTCAACAGAGAATTTAAATCGTTTGGGTTTTACTGCTCCAGAAAATGTGGGTATGAGCTCTGAGAAATTAACTAAGATTGATGCCTTGGTACAAAAAGCAATTGCTGGGAAAATGACTCCAGGGGCTCAAGTTGTAGTGGCTAGAAAAGGAAAAGTGATTTATCAAAAAGCTTTTGGGAATTATACCTATGATTCGGATGTAAAAATAACTAATGAAACTATTTTTGATGTAGCTTCGGTAAGCAAGATTGTAGGAACATTGCCCAATGTGATGCAGCAGTATGATCAACAAAAAGTGAATTTAGAATCTACTTTGGGTTCGATGGTACCCATTTTTGCTAATTCGGATAAAAAAGATATTCGGTTTAAAGAATTATTATCCCATTACGCAGGATTGGTTTCTTGGGTTCCGTTTTACAAAGCGACTTTAGATGGAAAAGAAAAGCCTTTAGCAAAATACTATAGAAAAATAGCCGATTCACAATTCTCAAAGCAAGTCGCTGATAGTCTATTTATAAGAAATGATTATCACGATACGATTATGAAAATTATAGTTGACAGTAAGTTATCTGTTAAAAGGGAATACAAGTACAGTGATTTTACCTTTATTATTTTAGGAAATTATTTAGAAGGACTAACAGGAAAAACTTTAGATGTTCTGGCTACAGAACAATTTTTCAAACCCTTAGGTGCAACGAATACGTTTTATAATCCTTTGCAAAAAATCGACAAAAATCGAATAGCGCCAACCGAAATGGATTCGTATTTCCGTCACCAAAAAATTCAAGGTTATGTCCATGATATGGCAGCTGCCATAGAGGGAGGAGTTGCGGGTCATGCAGGAGTTTTTTCAAATGCTTTGGATGTTGCTAAAATAATGCAAATGTATTTGCAAAAAGGGAATTACGGGAACCATCAATATTTTTCGGCTAAGACTTTTGACGATTTTAATACCTGTTATTTTTGCGCAGAAGGAAATCGTAGAGGTTTAGGATTTGACAAACCTCAACTCAGCGGAGATAGTCCAACTTGTGGTTGTGTTTCAAAATCTAGTTTCGGGCATACTGGTTTTACAGGAATTATGGCTTGGGCTGATCCGGTTACTGAAATTGTATATGTTTTTATATCGAATAGAACGTATCCAACAAATCCTGTAAACACTCTTTCGAAAGAACATATTCGAGAAGACATTCAAAAAGTCATTTCAGAATCAATAATTAACTAAAAGATGAAGAAATTTAATTGTATCTTTTTTTTGTTTTTAAGCATTATTTTAGGAAATGCACAAAATTTGGATATTGACTTATTGAAAAAAATTAATGTCAATAGAAATATGACATTAGATCCTGCATTTAAAACAATTACAAATTCTGCAGTTCCAATAAGTATAGCAACACCCGTAGTAATTTATTCAATTGGTTTGATTCAAAAGGATTCATTAATGAAACAAAAAGCCTTGTTTATTGGAGAAACGTTTTTGGCTTCTGCTTTTGTGACAATAGCTTTAAAAGAAATAATTCAAAGAGAAAGACCGTATGTGAATCATCCTGAAATAATTCCTCATTCTATAGAAGGGAGCTATTCAATGCCATCAGGACATACTTCAACTGCATTTGCAACAGCAACGTCTTTGAGTATGGCCTATCCTAAATGGTATGTGGTTGTTCCTTCTTTTGTTTGGGCAAGTTCTGTAGGCTATTCACGAATGCATTTAGGAGTCCATTATCCTTCAGATGTTTTAATTGGCGCTTTGCTTGGAAGTGGAGCAGCTGTTCTTACGCACAAAGCAAATCAATGGCTAAATAAGAAACATAAAAAGAATTAATAGCAATTCGTATTATAATTTCTTTTTTAATATTCTGAAAAAGCAGATTTAATTTCAGTAAATTCGTATTCTTAAATTATCTCAATGAGAATAGCAATAGTTTGTTATCCCACATTTGGTGGAAGTGGAGTTGTGGCTACTGAATTAGGTCTTGAATTGGCTCGCCGTGGTCATGAAATTCATTTTATAACCTACAGTCAACCCGTTCGTTTAGCGCTTTTAAACCCTAATGTACATTACCACGAAGTAAACGTGCCAGAATACCCTTTATTTCACTACCAACCGTATGAATTGGCTCTGTCAAGCAAATTAGTTGATATGGTAAAGTTGTATAAAATTGAAGTGCTCCACGTACATTATGCAATTCCTCATGCCTACGCTGGTTATATGGCAAAGCAAATGCTAAAAGATGAGGGAATTGACATTCCAATGGTTACGACACTTCATGGAACTGATATTACATTGGTTGGAAATCATCCGTTTTATAAACCAGCAGTGACTTTTAGCATCAATAAATCAGATTTTGTAACTTCAGTTTCACAAAGTTTGAAAGATGATACACTTAAATTATTCAATATTAAAAATGAAATTCAGGTCATCCCTAATTTCATTGAATTGGATCAAATTGAAAAAGAAGACAAAACACCTTGTCAACGTTCAGTTATGGCCAATGAAGATGAGCGAATTATTACTCATATCAGTAATTTTAGAAAAGTAAAACGTATTCCAGATATTATTAAAATATTTTATGCTATTCAAAAAGAGATTCCAGCCAAATTAATGATGGTAGGTGATGGGCCTGAAAAAGAAAAAGCAGAGTATTTATGCCAAGAATTGGGTATTTTAGATAAAGTTATCTTCTTTGGAAATAGTAACGAAATCGACAAAATTTTATGTCAAACGGATTTGTTTTTACTACCCTCAAAAACAGAAAGTTTCGGATTAGTTGCTCTAGAAGCGATGGCATGTGGAGTACCTGTAATATCAAGTAATGCTGGTGGTTTGCCAGAAGTGAATCAAGATGGTTTTTCTGGGTATTTAAGTGAAGTAGGAGATATTAAAGGAATGGCTAAAAATGCGTTGAAAATACTAAAAGACGATATAGTATTAGCGGAGTTTAAGAAAAATGCTTTAGTCACAGCACGGCAATTTGATATTAAAAAAATTCTACCGCTATACGAAGATTTATACCGTAGAGCTATTGCTAAATATTCATAAATATAAAAAAATGCCACTTTTTAAAGTGGCATTTTTAATTTATTAAATTAGAATTTATATCTAATTCCTAAAGCAATATCGGCTCCATAATTGTTATCAAAGTAGCCATGACCACCAAATTCTGGTCGGTAATCTAAAGAAAGTAAAATAGGCGCGTCTTTAAAATTATACTCAATTCCGACATCTCCAGCAACAAAAGCAAAACTACCATTGCTACCGGAAGTACTCCAACTTCCTAAACCAGCTCCAGCACCGGCATACCAATTGAAATTGTTGTCAATTTCCCATAGCCATTGGTAAATTCCAGTTAATTTGAAAGCGCTCACATCGTGATTATTTCTCCAACCTAAATCAGCTTCTAATCGATTGTTCTTAGATAAACCTTTTTGGTAAGAGATTTCAGCACCAAAACCATTGTTGTCTCCCAAACGCAATCCTAAAGCATTTTTTGAAATTTCTTGAGCCTGAGCAGTAAACCCTAATCCCATTAGTAGTACCGCTGATACAATTAATTTTTTCATAGTCATTTATTTTTATCTAATTTAATCAAAAAACGCATTAAAAAGGAATAAATTGTGTTGTTTCTTTATTTAAAGTTGCTATTTTTTAGTTATTGAAAAGAAAATTAATTAGTTATCTCAAGAAAAACTTTAAACCTTAAATTTTTAAACTTTAAACTAAAATGGTACTTTTGTTCAAAACTAATTATAATGGCAGGAAATAGCTACGGCACACTATTTAGAGTTACTACTTTTGGAGAATCACACGGAGAAGCGTTAGGCGGAATTATAGATGGATGTCCTCCAGGTGTTACAATAGATTTAGAAGCAATTCAATTTGAAATGTCAAGAAGAAAACCGGGGCAATCGGCTATTGTTACTCAACGTAAAGAACCAGATGATGTTCAGTTTCTTTCTGGTATTTTTGAGGGGAAAACAACTGGGACTCCAATTGGTTTTATTATTCCCAATACCAATCAAAAATCAGATGATTATTCTCATATAAAAGACAATTATAGACCCAGTCATGCCGATTATGTTTACGACCAAAAATATGGTTTTAGAGATTATCGTGGAGGAGGAAGAAGTTCGGCTCGTGAAACAGCGAGTAGGGTAGTAGCGGGTGCAATAGCAAAGCAAATGTTGCCTGAAATTAAAATTAATGCTTACGTTTCTTCAGTAGGTCACATCCATTTAGATAAAAAGTACCAAGAGTTAGATTTTTCAAAAATAGAAAGCAATCCCGTTCGTTGTCCTGATGAAAAATCAGCGACAGAAATGGAACAATACATTCGTGAAATTCGTAAACAAGGAGATACTGTTGGAGGAGTGGTGACTTGTGTTATCCAAAATGTTCCAGTAGGATTGGGTGAGCCTGTTTTTGATAAATTGCATGCCGAATTAGGTAAAGCAATGCTTTCTATCAATGCTGTAAAAGGATTTGAATTCGGAAGTGGTTTTTGTGGTGCCGAAATGAAAGGTAGCGATCATAATGATTTGTATTTTGCAGACGGAACAACTAAAACCAATCGATCAGGCGGAATCCAAGGAGGAATCAGTAATGGAATGGATATTTATTTCCGAGTAGCGTTCAAGCCCGTTGCTACTATTATGAAAAAACAAGACGCTTTGGATAACAAAGGAAATATTGTTGAAATGACAGGTAAAGGCCGTCATGATCCATGTGTAGTCCCTCGTGCAGTACCTATTGTTGAGGCAATGGCAGCTATTGTTCTAGCTGATTTTCACTTGATAAACAAAACCTACACTAAATAGTTAGGAGCTATTTCCTGCTGTACGCTGTATCTCTGCCGGCGAACCCCGCCGTCACAGGATGCCGCTTCCATCAGGGCTAACCAAAAAACAATTCAAAATGAAAGAAAATACCAATAAAACTTCGTTCTTTTCAGGGCTGACAGGACAAATTCTGACAGCAATGATTTTGGGTGCTGTATTAGGAATTGTTATTCATACTAATTGCACTGACGAAATAGCACAATCCTTTAGTGCTAAAATCAAAATGTTAGCAACAGTTTTTATCCGTTTGGTACAAATGATTATTTCCCCTTTGGTATTTACAACTTTGGTTGTAGGTATCGCTAAATTAGGAGATATTAAAGCCGTTGGACGAATTGGAGGAAAAGCATTGGGTTGGTTTTTTACCGCTTCTTTTATTTCCTTATTACTAGGAATGTTTTTTGTGAATGTTTTAGAACCAGGCGTAGGTTTGAATTTGTCTAATATTGATTTAACAACTGCTTCAGAGGTTACTGCTAAAACCCAAACCTTGTCTTTCGAAAATTTTATCGAACACATTGTTCCTAAAAGTATTTTTGAGGCTATGGCGACCAATGAAATTCTGCAAATTGTTATTTTTTCAATTTTCTTTGGTTTGGCTGCGGCAGCTATTGGAGATAATGTTAAACCAGTAATAAATGCATTGGATAAGACATCACATATTGTTTTAAAGATGGTTAATTATGTGATGAAATTTGCACCTATTGGTGTTTTTGGTGCCATTGCAGGTGTTTTTGCTGTAAGAGATTTTCAAGAATTAGCAATTACTTACTTCAAATATTTTGGCTCATTCTTAATTGGTATTACTTCCTTATGGACGGTATTGATTTTGATTGGATATCTCTTTTTGAGATCTAGAATGACCACTTTGTTAAAAAGAATTATGAGTCCTTTAATTGTTGCGTTTGGAACTACAAGTAGCGAGGCTGTTTTTCCTAAGTTAACCGAAGAGTTAGAACGTTTTGGTGTAAAAGATAAAATAGTTTCATTTATGCTTCCATTAGGATATTCCTTTAATTTAGATGGAAGCATGATGTACATGACTTTTGCTAGTATATTCATTGCTCAGGCGTATGGAGTTCATTTGGATTTAGGAACACAAATGACAATGCTTTTAGTCTTGATGCTTACAAGCAAGGGAATTGCGGGTGTGCCAAGAGCTAGTTTAGTGGTAGTTGCGGCAACTTGTGGTATGTTTGACATACCTGTTGAAGGTATAGCATTGATTTTGCCAATAGACCATTTTTGTGACATGTTTAGAACAGCAACCAATGTTTTAGGAAATGCTTTAGCAACTTCTGTTGTTGGTCAATGGGAAGCAGATTTAGAAGAAACAGTTTGATAATCTCAAAACCGGTTATGAATTAATAAACAGAAGTCCTTCAGGCTTCTGTTTTTATATATAGTTGTATTAGATAAAAAGCGGGTCATTTTCTTGGGAATACATCTGAGATAATAAAAAATAAGTGTCGTCTAAATGATCTTTAGTGGTACCTATTTTAGATTTATTTGAAGTTTGTACAATTTGCATTTTTTGAATCTCTTGTTTTTTTCTAGGATTCATTAGTTTTGATTTTTTTATGATATATTTTGCAGTATTCATAGTAGTGTTATTAGTGTTACTTTGAAATAAATCGAATCGTCACGCCTTAGGCAAAAGACGTAACGATTCTTTTGCAAATGAGAACTCAGTAGTATTCTTACTTACAATTTTTATTGGATAGCAATGGTTTTAGCGCTTTTCTTTGTACTACCCTCTTTTTTAGCAATCTCTACATGAAGAATACCATCTTTATAATTGGCTTGAATTTTATTTTCGTCTATATATTCAGGTAATGCAAACGATCTGAAAAAAGACTGATAATTAAATTCTTTTCGAATGTAATTGTCTTTTTTTCTAGATTCTTCTTTTTCTTCTTGTTTTTCAGAAGAAATAAGGAGTGTCTTATTATCGATTTCAACTTTGAAATCTTCTTTTTTCATTCCAGGAGCCGCTAGCTCTACTTGTAATTTATTTTCCGTTTCTTTTAAGTTTACTGACGGTAAATTACTACCAATGGATGAGAAATTTCTGTCTGTCCAATCAAAGATATCTCTTGAAAGTAAATCATCGATTAGATTGGTTGTTGGGATTAACGGCAATAAGCTGTTTCTTTTTACTAAAGTTTCCATACTAATAAAATTTAATTGTTTGTTATTAAGAGTAGCAAACTTAATTAAGATATTACTTCATGGAATAATATTTAACATATAAAACGTTGTAAATAAAGTTATTATCGATTAAGTGTAAAACAAAAAACGTTGGTATTAATACCAACGTTTTTTGTTTTGTTTTGAAGCACTTGATTTTCTTGATTTATGAGCTCCACCACTTCGATTGGAGTTTTTTGGTTTTTCTATAATCGCATCAGGACTTCCAGAATGCCAAGGATATGGATGATCTGAAATAGTTTTGACATCCACTTTAATTAGTTTTTGAATGTCTTTCCAATACGGTTCTTCATCTTTACTACAAAATGAAATCGCAATTCCACCATTTCCAGCACGACCTGTTCTACCAATTCGGTGAACGTAGGTTTCAGGAATATTAGGTAAATCAAAATTAATTACAAAGGGTAATTGGTCAATGTCAATCCCACGCGCAGCAATGTCTGTAGCTACAAGTACACCTACTTCTTTATTTTTGAACGCTTCTAATACTCGTTGTCTTGCGTTTTGTGATTTGTCACCATGAATAGCTTCAGCAGCAATATTGTTTTTACGCAATGCTTTAACTACATTATCAGCTCCGTGTTTGGTTCTCGAAAAAACTAGTACATCGGATAAATTTTCATTTTTAATTAAATGATAAAGTAAATTTCTTTTTTCTGTCTTTTCTACAAAATAAATACGTTGTTCTACTTTCTCTGCAGTCGACGAAACAGGAGAGACTTCTACTTTAGCGGGGTCTTTTAAAAACATTTCGGCAAGTTCTCTAATAGCAATTGGCATAGTAGCTGAGAATAGTAACGTTTGTCTGTTTTTTGGCGTAAGCTTTACAATCTTTTTTACATCATTGATGAAACCCATGTCGAGCATTTGGTCTGCTTCGTCAAGAACTAAAGTGTGTAAATGATCTAAATTGATAAATCCTTGTTTGTGTAAGTCCAATAATCTTCCAGGTGTAGCAATGACAACATCAACTCCTTTTTTTAAGGTATCTACTTGCGGAATCTGAGAAACACCACCAAAAAGGGTGATTTGAGTCAGATTAGTATATTTGGCATAAGTATCAAAATTTTGACCAATTTGAACTGCTAATTCACGGGTTGGCGTTACAATTAAAGCTCTAATTTCTTTAGCTTTTTTTGATGAACCTACAATTCGGTGTAATTGATGAATAATTGGAATGGCAAATGCAGCCGTTTTTCCAGTCCCTGTTTGCGCACATCCAATTAAATCTCTACCTGCTAATACTAACGGAATCGATTGTTCTTGAATAGGAGTGGGGTGTGTATAACCTTCTTCATAGACGGCTTTTTGGATACTTTTTGAAAGTGATAAATCTTCGAATAACATATTTTTGATATTAAATATGCTGTAATATGTACAGCAATACTTGGCAAAGATAGTGTTATTATTTTTGATGCATTAGTTTTGTAATTCTTCAGGTTGAGGATTTACTTTTTCATTATTGGATTTTATGAAATCAGTAATTAAATGCCCGATAATTTTACCAATTAGATGATCGTTTTTTTCTTCGCCTAAATCTGGAGCGCCTTCGCAAAGGTGTAAGTAAGTGGCGTTTTGAAATTTTCCAAAGAAAGAAACAAATCGTCGTAGCTCTTCTATTGAAAAACCAGTAAGTGTCATTGTACTACTAGCAATATTAGGTATAGCTCCTAAGTCTATTTCTAGACCAAAAGCCTCTTGATTGATAAAATCTAAAGCTTGAACCATTTCATGATCAAATTCTTTTTCTTTTCTAATGTTGATGCTGTCATAAGTAACATATCGAACACGATCTTCGATTTTCTTCAACGTATCTAAAACACTTTTGGAAGTGTAGTTTTCATGTAAACCAAAAATAAAATATTTTTTCAAGAAACCTTCTTCGTAAGCATAGGAGAAAGCATTACCGCTGTGACGTCCTTCTAATATTCTAAAATCAGAATGGGCATCAAAATTAATAGCATTGATAGGTTTTCCTTTAGCTAACGCAGTTCCTTTTATGTTACCGTAGGCATTATTGTGCCCACCTCCAATAATAATAGGTGTTTTTCCTAGTTTTACAATATTGAAAATAATATGCGAAACTTCTTTATCAATTTTCTTGACTAATTGACTTAGTTTAGATCGGTCATCAATATCGTTGAAATCTAAATGTTCCACTTCTGCCATTTCATTAGCAACATTGAGTTGACCTAGGATGACAATTTGGTTTCCTTTACAAAATCGGTTGTGCTGAATGTTAGCGATACTTTTTATAGCACTATTCCATGCAGAGGCTGCTCCAGGTCTGCCGTAATTAGCTCTAATTCCAATATCTTCGGGGATTCCCAATACTACATATTTAGCTTCGCAAGTAGCAAGAAATTCTAGCGGATTTATCCCTTTAGGTACAGTAATCATTTTCTCGCCAAATTTAATTTCCCCATTTCGATGGTTGGTAATTTTGCCGAGATCCGTTATTGTGAAAGGAATTAGTTTATCCATAATAAAAATTAATTTTTACCAAAAATACTATAAATGTCTTAAAATACGTTGTGTCATAAGGATATATTATTATTTTTGTAAAAACTATTAAACTATAAAATTAAAAAATGGAAAATCAAAAAAGCAACTCAAATTTAAAAGCAGTAGTAATTGTATTACTATTATTACTTTTAGGAAGTTTAGGTTACATTTTTAAAATGTCGACCGATGCTGAAATTGTAAGAACAGAATTAAAAACTACTTTGACTGAGAAAGAATCAGTGATGAAAGATTTGCAAGAGTTAAAAGCAACTTATGATGCTGCTATTGCAGAAAATACTACGATGTGCGAAGAATTAATCAAAGAAAGAGATAAAGTAGTAGCGCTCATGGAAGATTTAAAAAAATCTAACGGAGACGTTTCTAAAT
>CAZOHO010000013.1:0-21169 GCA_964579755.1 uncultured Flavobacterium sp. | reverse complement strand
CCAACACCAGAGCATTTTTTACCCTTAATTTATACCTTGGGATTAAAAGATAAAAAGGATAAATTGCATTTATTTAATGATAAATTAGTAGCTGGTTCTTTGAGTATGACTTCAGTAAAAATGATGTAAAAGGATAAACTCAATAAATTAATTAAATTTGCATCTGATTTGATACTATTAATGTTTTAACCCAAGTAATGAAAATAATAGCCGTTATACCCGCACGTTACGCTTCAACCCGATTTCCAGCCAACCTAATGCAAGATTTGGGTGGAAAAACAGTGATTTTAAGAACTTACGAAGCGGCTATTACTACCAAGCTGTTTGATGATGTTTTTGTGGTAACTGATTCCGATATCATTTTTGAAGAAATTGTTTCCAATGGAGGTAAGGCTATCAAGAGTATCAAAGAACATGAGTCAGGGAGCGATCGAATTGCCGAATCGGTTCAGAACTTAGACGTTGATATCGTAGTCAATGTGCAAGGTGACGAGCCTTTTATAGATATAGACCCTTTACAGAAAGTAATTGAGGTATTTAAGAACGATGCGGCTAGACAGGTTGATTTAGCCTCTGTAATGCGTGAAATTACCAATGAAGAGGATATCAATAATCCTAATAATGTCAAGGTAGTGGTAGATCAAAATGACTTTGCCTTGTATTTTTCCCGTTCGGTGATACCCTATCCAAGGGAGAAAAATGTAGGTGTGCGCTATTTTCAACACATTGGAATTTATGCTTTCAGAAAACAAGCACTATTAGATTTTTATAGTTTGCCAATGAAATCATTGGAAGCCTCAGAAAAATTAGAACAATTACGTTATTTAGAATTTGGAAAACGTATCAAAATGGTCGAAACCACCCATATTGGCATTGGAATCGATACTCCGGAGGATTTAGAGAAAGCACGGCAACTTTTAGAACATTAACTCAGAGCTATCCTTGAATAAAATTTGTTTCAATAAAAATAAAATCCATGCAGTATGAGAACATTTTTAAAGCGAGTAGTAACTCAGACGATTTTACGAAACAAGAAAACAAATCATTTTACGGCAAAAAGTTTCTCTGATTATCAGTTAGCAAAAGCTTATCGAATTTTGTTAATTCTGGTGAATCGAGCATGGAAAGATTTTGTTTTAATTACGATAGGTATTTTCTCGGCAGCGTTTGGTTTTAAAGGTTTTTTGTTAACAAATCATTTTATTGATGGTGGCGCAACGGGTATCTCATTATTGATCTCGGCTATTACTAAAGTACCATTGCCTGTTCTTATTATTGTTGTAAATATTCCTTTTGTTTTTTTAGGCTATAAAGTAGTAGGGACAAAATTTGCAATAAAAACCGCAATTGCTATTACAGGTTTGGCTTTGGTTTTAGCTACGCTTACTTTTCCAAAGGTTACCAACGATAGTTTATTAGTAGCTGTTTTTGGAGGGCTGTTTCTTGGAGCAGGTATTGGTTTTGCAGTTAGAGGAGGTGCTGTAATTGATGGAACAGAAGTTTTAGCAATTTATTTAAGTCGAAAATTTGGGACTACTATTGGCGACATTGTCATAGTAATTAATGTGGTTATATTTTCAGCTGCTGCTTACTGCTTGAGTGTGGAAATTGCGTTGTATTCAATGATTACATATTTGTCAGCTTCTAAAACATTAGACTTTATAGTAGAAGGGATTGATGAATATATTGGAGTTACAATTATTGTATCTAATACAGAAGAAATTAGACAAATGATAATTGAAAAAATGGGAAGAGGAGTCACAATTTACAGTGGAAAGAAAGGGTATGGAAAACATGGCGAAACAAAAGATGCCGATATTCTGTATACTGTTGTAACTCGTTTAGAATTACACCGATTGAATATTGAAATTGAAAAAATTGAACCTGGAGCATTCATTGTAATGAACAGTGTAAAAGACACAAAAGGGGGTATGATAAAAAAGCGTCCCTTACATTAATTTGAATTGTCGTGATCAAAATAGCCAGTAGCTTTTACTTTGGTTGAAAAGAAATTCAAAAAAAGAATAATGAAGAATAAGAACAATAAGGCTTGTGTACTTACTAAGAATTTACCTGTTGTCTCAACGGGATAAAAATCTCCATATCCTATTGAAGAAGAAGTGATTATACTAAAGTAGATTGCGTCAAACCAATTTTGAAAAGGTTTGTTTAGGTAGTTTCCACACGAGTAAAAAACGGCATAGGCGAATACAATTTCCAAATAATTAAAAAACAACAAGAGCATTGATCTTCTATAAGAGCGTGGTCTCGAGAATAAATCAGAGGCAAAAATCAAGGTTGGAATATAGAAAATGGTTTCCAAAAACACATATGTCATGAGTATAATAACCCATCGGTACTGTTGCCATTGGTTAATTAATATCACTACAGGAAAAACGACTTTTAGTAAAATATAAAAATCAGTAGCTAAGTCTTGGTATTCAATGCCTTTTTTTCTAGAAAAATACTTGATGTAAATACCTGGAAATAGTAATTGAGAAGAAGAAAGTAATAAACGAAAAATCTTCTCTATGCCATTATCATCTTGATGATCGTTATTCCAAATAGACTGTATGTTCCGAATTCTTTTTTGAAAGGGATTAAACTCGGCTTGTTTTCCATTAGATGATTTTCCTAAAAATAATTTTCTGACCGTTTTTCTCATTTGTCTTAGAAAGAATTACATACAAGTTAGTGAAAAAATATCAATTAATTTTTTCAATCAAGATTAATTCATTGTGAATTTCAACTCGAGGAATTGTTTTTATCCTAAAATTCGGTTGGTAAAATTCGTTACAATATTTTATATTTCTTTTATTTTCATTTTTATTTAAAACCATAGTATTGAATACTATAAAACCTTTATTTTGAAGTAAAGCACAAAGTCTTTCTGTAAAGAAATTTTCAAACAAAAAACCAGGCATTTTAGTATCTTGAAAAATATCAACAATGATTAAGTCGTATTTTTCATGTGCTTGCAATACAAATTCAAAAGCATCTGCTATAACAATAGTGAGATTTGGAATTTTATTCAAATGAAAATAAGAATTAGCGACTTT
Source organism: uncultured Flavobacterium sp. (assembly GCA_964579755.1). Lineage (GTDB taxonomy): Bacteria > Bacteroidota > Bacteroidia > Flavobacteriales > Flavobacteriaceae > Flavobacterium. The sequence goes on along the minus strand of CAZOHO010000013.1, from coordinate 18,110 downwards.
GATAATTTCAGGATCAATTTCGACTCCTGTAATTGTGCCTTTAAATCGAATTTCTTCGTTTAAGGTTTTTATGACACTGCCACCTGCGACGCCCAAAACCAGAATTTTTTTCATGCTTTTGATTTGGCGAAAGCCAATCTTTTTTAATCCCAATCGTAAAATACGTTGTAAACTTCCGTAGGAATAGTTTGTATTCTCAGAGTCCATCACTAACTCACCATTAGTCCAAGTAACTTCAATAGATTTACTCCAACCTGATTTGGTTTTGTATATCGTAATAGGAATAAGATAGCTCAGAAATTTGCGTATCATAATGTGGGGATTTATTCAAAAATAAGATTTTAATTGTTTTTATTTGCAATAAATTAGTAAAAGAATGAAGAAGCAGTTCTATAAATGGTTGTTTTTTAAAATCATGGGATGGAAGATAGTAGGGACAATTAGTCCTGAAATAAAAAAATGTGTTATGATGGTACTACCACATACCAGCGCGCACGATTTTTATTTAGGGATTTTTACTCGAGGAATTACTGGTTTAGAAATGAACTTTGTTGCTAAAAAAGAATTGTTTCGTTTTCCGTTTGGGTACTATTTTAAATATATGGGTGGCGCACCGTTAGATAGATCGGGTGGCTTGAATAAGGTAGATTCAATTGCAGCAATCTTTGATGAAAAAGACACATTCCGTTTAGCTGTTGCTCCTGAAGGAACTCGTAAATATGTGAGTGAACTTAAAACGGGATTCTATTACATCGCCTTAAAAGCAAATGTTCCTATAATCTCTGTAGCTTTTGATTTTGGCAAAAAAGAGGTTCGATTCGGACAACCATTCCAGCCTTCTGGAAACTTAGAAGTAGATTTAAAACTACTTGATCGACACTTTGTAGGCGTCACGGGAAAAATACCGGAATACGGCTATCGTGTTGAATAATCTTAATTCGGCTTAAATACTTTAAAAGTTCCATCTTTATAAAAGAAAACAATTTTTTCTACTTCATTTGAAATAGATTGGTGGAGTTGATTTGTTTTTTTTACCTCTACAGCAGGTGTTGTTGTTTTTGCTTCAGGAATATTTGAAAATAAATTTCCACTAATAGGTTCTGAATTTAAAATAGCAGGAGGGGTTTCAATAGTGTTATTGTTGCCAATCGTTTTTGGAAAACTTCCTTTTCCATTTAATATCCAATACAAATCTACCTCAGGAAAAATTTCTAAAATTTTAAGAATAAAATCCAAACTCGGTTTGTTTCGTCCTGATAGTAGGTGTGACAGACTAGAGCGTTGTACTCCAATTTTATCTGCAAAAGAAGATGCTTTTAAGTTGTAATATTCCAAAAGTGTCTCTAGTCTTTTTACGAAATCGTCGATGTTTACCATTGTAGAATAGGTTAAAAATTCATTTGTTTACAAATGTAATTAAAAGTAGAGTAACTATGAATAAAATAGTATGTAAACAAATAAAATAATCGGTATTTAATTCAATTTTAAATTGATATAAATTAATTTAAAATATTGATTATCAATTTTTAATTATATTTTTAAAATTTGTTTACAGTAAGCAATTTAAGTTGTTTCAAAACAGACTTGAAAACCTCTTTTTTCGTTTACAGAATTAAATTTAATGCCGTAGTGTTAGTTTACAATTGTAAATACAAAGATGTTTACTTTTGTAAAATCAAATTATGAACTATGAATTTAGAAGCGTTATTTGTTCAAAATAAAGAACAATCTATCCAAGGTCGATATATTACATTAGAACATATTGAACCGATTTTAAAAAGACTAAATACAGCAAATCAATTGCAAGAAATTGGAAAATCTGTTTTAGGGAAATCAATATATGAATACCAAATTGGACATGGAGCAACCCGAATTTTTCTTTGGTCTCAAATGCATGGAAATGAAAGTACAACCACTAAGGGGCTTTTTGATTTTTTAAACTTACTACACAGCGGAACTGATTTGGCAAAACAATTTTTAAATGAGTTTACTTTTTGTTGGATTCCAATGTTAAATCCTGACGGAGCTACTTTATATACCCGTGCCAACGCTAATGCGGTTGATTTAAATCGCGATTCTCAAGATTTGACACAGCCAGAGAGTAGGGTGTTGCGCGCTACATTCGAGCGATTTAAACCTGATTATTGTTTTAACCTACACGATCAGCGCACTATTTTTGGTGTGGCTACAACTGGTAAGCCAGCTACGATGTCGTTTTTAGCACCATCCTATAATGAAGAACGAGACGTTAATGAGTCAAGATTAAAAGCGATTAATGTTATCGCTGGAATCAATCAGGTATTGCAACAGTTTATACCAGGTCAGGTGGGGCGCTTTGATGATTCGTTCAATATTAATTGTATTGGAGATACGTTTCAGTATTTGGGAGTTTCGACTATTTTGTTTGAAGCGGGGCATTTTCCGAATGATTATGAAAGAGAAGAAACCAGAAAATACGTATTTTATTCACTAGTGTCTGCTTTTAATGTAATTTGCGAAAACGATATAGTTAGCAATAGAATCGAAGAATATTTGAATATTTCACAAAATAATCCAGTTTTTTGTGATTTTTTGTATAAAAATGTCAAAATAAATTATGATGGTAAGGAAAAAATCATCAATTTTGCGTCACAATACAAAGAAGAATTGATTGACGGTCAAATTTGTTTTAATGCTTATATTAATCAAATTGAAGATTTAGAAAATCGTTTCGGTCATTTGGAGTATGATGCTCAAGGAGCTGTTTATACGGATGATTATGATAATATTCCTAAATTAGATCAAAAAGCCAATTTTTATTTAAATAAAAACGTAGAATTTGTTAATGGGTTGATAAAAAAGTAATTTTATTGTCTATTGTTTGGTTTTTATGTATATTTTTACACTTTGTTTTAGATAATTAATAATATTAACTGAAAAAAATTATGAGTAAGTTTCGTTTAGATGAAGTAGATCACCAGATTTTAGATATGTTGATTGACAACACTAGAGTTCCATTTACGGATATTGCCAAAAAATTATTGATTTCTGCAGGGACAGTCCATGTTAGAGTAAAAAAGATGGAAGATGCTGGAATCATTATGGGTTCTTCTCTTGTGCTCGATTATGATAAATTAGGATACTCTTTCATTGCTTATGTTGGTGTTTTTCTAAATAATACTTCTCAGACCAAATTTGTTTTAGAACGAATTAATGAAATTCCTTTTGTAACGGTTGCTTCTGTAACTACAGGTAAATTCAATATCTTTTGTAAGATTAGAGCTAAAGATACTAAACATGCTAAGGATGTAATCTTTATGATTGATGATATTGATGGAGTATACAGAACGGAAACTATGATTTCATTAGAAGAAAGTATCAACGATAAGAAACGTTTGATGCATACTATCTTCAAAAACATGTAATACTTGACGCTATATATACCATATAACCTCAAGTTTGTTCTTGGGGTTTTTTTTATGCCAATTGAATTAAATACAACAACTAACTATACCAAAACCTATGTATACGCTTCCTAAAATTGAACGTTTTAATCAAGATGTACTTTCTAAGTATCACATTTATAATAGTGTGTTTATTACTTTGCCTTTTGATTCTATTGACAATACAGGTGTTTTACTTCCTTTATTTACAGATGTTTGTGATACGGGTTTTAAAAAGCAAGAAACACCGGGTGAAATAGTAGAGTTTTTTACAAAAAAATACCTGCACACTGATTCAGAATCGGATAAGATTAATTTAATGTTTCGTTTTATTCAATATATTGAAAGACAAATTGTACTTTTTGATGCAATTGAAGATGCAGCTTTTCCAGCTGTGAACAATATGGAGGGTAGAGGATCGTTACGTGATATTAAAGAAAAAGCAGATGATAAAAATAGTCAAGAAGAATTGACTGAGTTTTTAGAAAACTTTAATGTTAGGACTGTTTTGACGGCACATCCAACGCAATTTTATCCAGGTGCAGTTTTGGGTATTATCAACGACTTAACCGAAGCAATTCGTAATAATAATTTATTAGGGATTAAGCAGTTGTTAGCGCAATTGGGAAAAACCCCTTTTATACAGAATGAAAAACCAAATCCGTATGATGAAGCGGTAAGTTTGATTTGGTATCTTGAAAACGTTTTTTATGAAACGGCAGGAGAGATGGTTCATTATTTAGAAAAGAATTTATTCAATGGGAATTCCATTAATAATCCACTAATTAAATTAGGTTTTTGGCCAGGTGGAGACCGTGATGGAAATCCGTTTGTAACCACTGAGATTACTCTTAAGGTTGCCGACCGTTTACGTACTTCAATTTTGAAATGTTATTATGTTGAGATGAGAAATTTGAAGCGTAAACTAACATTTCCAGGTGTTGATACTTTGGTTTCTGAATTGGAGCAAAAATTGTATCGTTCTGTGTTTTATTCTAAAGGCGAAATTTTCATTACGCTAGATGAATTTAGAAAGCAACTAAAAAAGATTAGATCAATCATTATAGAACAACACCAATCGCTATATGTAGATCAGTTGGATGCTTTATTAATTAAAGTGAATTTATTCGGCTTTCATTTTGCAACTTTAGATATTCGTCAGAATAGTAAAATTCATGACGCTGTTTTTAAAGATATTGTGACATATTATTTAAAGTCTGGTTCGTCTATTTTTCCAGCCAATTATTTTGAACTAACTGAAAAAGAAAAATTTGATGTTTTATCTAATGTGTCAGGCGATTTAGATCCAGCTGCATTTGAGAATGAAATGACCAATTCTACTTTAGGATCTATTCAAGCCATTAAAACAATTCAACAAAACAATGGAGAATTCGGTTCTAATCGTTATATAATAAGTAATAACGAAAGTGCCTTAAATGTAATGGAAACCTTTGCTCTTTTTAAATTGAGTAATTGGGAAGCGCCTTCAGTTGATATTATTCCGTTATTTGAATCGGTTGACGATTTGCAAAATGCGCATGAGATTATGGAGAAGTTGTATACTAATCCAGCTTACGCCAAGCATTTGAAAGAAAGAAATAATAAGCAAACTATCATGCTAGGTTTCTCTGATGGAACTAAAGATGGTGGGTATTTAATGGCGAATTGGAGTATTTATAAAGCAAAAGAATCACTTACTGAAATCTCAAGAAAATATGGAATAAAAGCCATTTTCTTTGACGGTAGAGGTGGGCCTCCTGCTCGTGGTGGAGGAAAAACACATAAATTCTATGCTTCTTTAGGTCCAAAAATTGAAAATAACGAAATTCAAGTTACTGTTCAAGGTCAAACGATTAGTTCTAATTTTGGAACTTTAGACTCTTGTCGTCATAATTTAGAAAACCTTTTGAGTGCTGGTGTTACAAACCAAGTTTTTGCAAAAGGAAGAAATGAATTGACATTAGATGAGAAAGCTATTCTAGATCAATTGGCTGAATTAGGGTATGAGAAGTATTTGAGTTTTAAAAATCACCCAAAATTCATTCCGTATTTGGAACAAATGAGTACTCTGAAATATTATGCTAAAACGAATATAGGTAGTCGTCCGTCAAAAAGAAGTAAGTCTGAAACTTTAGATTTTGCTGATTTAAGGGCGATTCCATTTGTAGGTTCTTGGAGTCAGTTAAAACAAAATGTACCTGGATTCTTTGGTGTTGGGACTGCTTTAAAACATTTTGAAGAGACCAATCAATGGGATAAAGTACAAGATTTGTATGACGGTTCCTTGTTCTTTAAAACCTTGTTGGAAAATAGTATGATGTCATTGGCTAAATCATTTTTCCCATTGACTGCTTATATGAGTAAAGATCCTGAGTTTGGAGAGTTCTGGCAAATTATTTATAATGAATTTTTGGAAACCAAACGTTTGTTATTAAAAATTGCAGGTCATAAAGAATTAATGGAAAATTACCCTGATGGTAAAGCTTCTATTGATATTAGAGAACGTATTGTATTGCCTTTGTTGACAATACAACAATATGGATTAACTCGAATTAATGAGTTGATGAAACAAAAAAATCCAGATGAGAAGTTAATTAAGGTGTACGAAAAAATCGTGACTCGCTCTCTTTTTGGGAACACAAATGCAAGTAGAAACTCAGCTTAATTTATTAGTATGAGAACAAGTCAGTTGTCTGAAAGTGAATATTCAATATTTAATGCTACTTATATCAAAGCGGCAGGAGAAGTTGCTTTAATTGAAGAATTAGAGATTTGTTTGCATGACTTTATTCGATTTGTGCAAAACATTCCGATGGATAAGTTTGATTATCGGTATGCTGAAGGTAAATGGACTATCAAAGAAATTATTCAGCATATTATTGATACAGAACGAATATTTGCCTATCGTGCTTTGCGAATTTCGAGAAATGATAGCACACCTTTGCCAGGTTTTGACGAAAATATTTTTGCTCAAAATACAGCAGGTAATGCGAGAAGTCTTCAGGATTTGTTGACAGAATTATCAGCCGTTAGGCATTCTAATTTGTTGCTTTTTAAAAGTTTTTCTGAAGATCAATTGAAAAGAGTAGGTATCGCTTCTGAAAATCCGATTTCTGTTCGAGCCATAGGTTTTATGCTAATTGGTCACCAAAAGCAACATCAAAAAGTATTTGAAGAACGCTATCTATAAAATAAAGAAATAGTATACAACTAAAAAAGGCTATCTATGAAAACAGATAGCCTTTTTTGTGTAGTAGAATTAATAATTATTCGTCATCTTCCTCTTCGTCGTCTGCGATATCTTCAAAGTCTTTATCATCTTCGTCATCATCTCCATCTTCCGGATCGCTGTCTGGTTTGTCTAGATTTTCCTCTTCTGATTCGTCATCACTATCATCTTCGTCTAGTTCAAGTCCTTTGATTGGAGCTACCACTTCGTCGATGATCACATCATCTTCATCATAGTTTTCAATTCTGTCTGAAAGCTTGGTACTTACTTTTACTAAATAAATAGTGTCTTCAGTTCGAACTTCTACTGCTTCTACCAATTCGTTTTTTGCATTTTTAAAACGGATAATGTCTGAATCATCATAACCATCAGGAAATTTCTCAACTAATAAATTTAAAATTTCGTTGGTAAGTTTTGCGTAATCAACAATTACTCTTTTCATAAAGTTGTGTATTCTATAAGTCTAATAAATAAGCAAAAATTAAAGGTGCTACAATGGTAGCATCGGACTCGATAATGAACTTTGGAGTGTTGATGTCCAATTTACCCCAAGTTATTTTTTCATTTGGAACAGCTCCAGAGTACGAACCGTAACTGGTTGTAGAGTCTGAAATCTGACAGAAATAGCTCCAGAAAGGAATGTTGTGCATTTCCATATCTTGGTACAACATTGGTACCACACAAATAGGAAAATCTCCTGCAATACCACCACCAATTTGGAAAAACCCAATTCCGTTAGCGCTATTTTTTGGATACCAATCTGCTAAGAAAGTCATGTACTCAATTCCGGACTTCATAGTAGAGGCTTTCAATTCTCCTTTGATTACATACGAAGCAAAAATATTACCCATAGTACTATCTTCCCAACCCGGAACGATAATAGGCAAGTTTTTTTCTGCTGCTGCGTACATCCAACTATCTTTTAAGTCAATTTCGTAGTATTCTTCAAGAACACCAGAAAGTAACATTTTATACATGAATTCATGTGGAAAATAACGTTCTCCTTTATCGTCAGCGTCTTTCCAAATTTTATAAATGTGTTTTTGCAAACGACGGAAAGCTTCGTGTTCTGGAATACAAGTATCAGTTACACGGTTTAATCCTCTTTCCAATAAATCCCATTCGTCTTGTGGAGTTAAATCACGGTAGTGAGGCACCCTTTCGTAATGAGAGTGTGCTACTAAGTTCATGATATCTTCTTCAAGGTTGGCTCCTGTACAAGAAATAATTTGCACTTTGTCTTGACGAATAATTTCTGCAAAAATCTTCCCGATTTCAGCGGTACTCATGGCTCCAGCCATACTTACCATCATTTTAGCTCCATTAGCTAATTGCTGTTCGTAAGCCTTTGCGGCATCAACTAAAGATGCAGAATTAAAGTGCAAGTAATGCTTTTCAATAAACTGACTGATTGGTCCTTTGCTCATTTTTTTAAATTTAATACTTAAAAATTCAAAGTTGTAGTTGATGGTATAATCAAATATAACAAATTTTTAAATTTCTTATTGTGTGTATAATTATTTTTTGTTGTAACCTAATATTTTTAAAACATCGTCCGAAGTTTGTTGCTCTGAATATACTTCGGTAGCCAAAATACCATTTTCGTCTCGATCAATTAAGATGTGTTTTGGTTGTGGAATCAAACAGTGATGTAATCCGCCATAACCTCCTATCGTTTCTTGGTACGCACCGGTGTTGAAAAAACCAATGTAGAGTGGTTTTTCTTTATTGTATTTTGGTAAATAGATGGCATTCATGTTTTGCTCGGAATTGTAATAATCATCACTGTCACAAGTCAAACCTCCTAATAAAACTCTTTCGTAAGTATCATTCCAACGATTGACAGCCAACATAATAAAACGTTTGTTTATTGCCCAAGTATCCGGCAGAGTAGTGATGAATGACGAATCAATCATATTCCATTTCTCTCTATCGTTTTGTTGTTTTTGATACAAAATTTGGTAAATCGCACCGCCACTTTCACCAACAGTAAAGGAACCAAATTCAGTAAAGATATTAGGAACAGCTACTTCAGCTTCGTCACAAGCGATTTTAATTTGATTGATAATTTCATCAATCATGTATTGGTAATCGTATTCAAATGTTAATGAATTTTTGATAGGAAATCCACCACCAATATTTAATCCATCAAGTGTAGGACACTCCTTTTTTAGGGCTACATATACTTTGATACATTTTACTAATTCGTTCCAATAGTAAGCATTATCGTTGATACCCGTATTAATAAAAAAGTGCAACATTTTAAGTTCCAATTTTTTATTTTCCTTGATTTCTTTTTTGTAGAAAGGCACAATATTTTTATATCCAATACCTAAACGTGACGTGTAAAACTCAAATTTTGGTTCTTCCTCAGCGGCAATACGAATTCCGATTTTGAATTTTCCTTTAATTTGCGCTTGAAGCAAATCCAATTCTTCGTAATTATCGATAATTGGAATTGTATTCTTGTGTCCAGTATTGATTAAACGAGCAATATTTTCAACATATAAATCTCTTTTGAATCCATTACAGATTACATAGGTACTTTTGTTGATTTTACCGTTTTCCAAAAGATTTTCTACAATGTTGATATCAAATGCAGAAGAGGTTTCAATATGAATGTTGTTTTTGAAAGCCTCATTCATAATGTATTCAAAATGAGAACTCTTAGTACAATAACAATAATAATACTTTGCCTCATATTTATTCTTTTCCATTGACTTACGAAACCAAGCTTTGGCTTTGTTAATATTATTGGAAATTTGAGGGAGGTAAGTAAACTTTAATGGAGTTCCGTATTGTTCCACCAATTTCATCAAATCAATGTTGTGAAACTGAAGGTTGTCTTTGTTTAAAGTAAATTCTTCTTGAGGGAAGTAATACGTTTGATTGATTAAGTCGAAATATTTTGTATTCATTTAGCTGTCAGAATTTTAGATTAAATATAGTTTAAATAATAATTAAACTAAAATTCAAACTCGAATATTAGCATACACAATTTGAAGTTTTTCATTTTCGGCTTTTAGGTATTGGAAAATGTCAAAACTAAAACTTCCTTTGAAAGAATTTAAACGTTTCCACATCCTTAAAAAGGGGCGGTCGTTTAAGTAAAAGTATATTGTGTTTTGATTCGTTTTCATCGAGGCAAATGTAAAAAAATATATATACGAAATGCAATCCTTTTAACTAAAAAAAAGATTATGATTTGTAGTCTTGAAATGCACTAAGAATCAATTCATTTTCAACCAATTGATTGATTTTTATAGCGCCAATTCCTTCGATTAATGCAAATTGAATCGTACCAAATTCATTTTTCTTATCATGAATTAATAAATCAAGTATGGGTTGGATGTCATTTTCTTCAAAAGTAATGTCATCGTAAATTGCTTTAATAGCTGATTTTATTAGATGATATTCGGCCTCGGTGATTAAATTTTTATGCCACGAAATATAACTTTCTAAAATCATTCCAATGGCAATTGCTTCTCCGTGAAGTAATGTAGTTTTATTTTCGTTTTCTAAAAAGTAACTTTCAATAGCGTGTCCTAATGTATGTCCGAAATTTAAGGCTTTACGGATGTTTTTCTCCGTAGGATCTTGCATTACAATTTCATTTTTAATCGCAACAGAACGATGAATTAAGCCGTCTAAATCGTTAAAATCAATACTACTTAGGTCTAAAAATTGTTTCCAATAGTTTTTGTCAAAAATTAAACCGTGTTTTAACATTTCGGCTAAACCAGAACGCATCTCGTTTTGAGGAACTGTTTCAAGATATTGCGTATCAATTAAAACCATTAACGGAACGTTGATTACGCCAATTTGGTTTTTTAAATTACCTAAATCTACTCCTGTTTTTCCTCCAACAGAGGCATCAACCATTGACAATAGCGTAGTAGGAATATGAATAAAATCCACTCCTCTTTTGAATGTGGAAGCAACAAATCCGCCTAAATCAGTCACAACACCACCTCCTAAATTGATTACCAGACTTTTTCTGTCAGCTCCCAGCTCGGTTAGAACTTTCCAAACTTCGATACAGGTATCAATGTTTTTATTGATTTCACCTGCTTCAAATTCTATGATTTCAATGGTCAAATCAGTTTCTAGGTAAGGTAAAAATTTATGCAAACAATAGTTATTCGTATTGCTATCTGTTATGATAAACAGATTTGAATACTTAGTTGCTTTCAAATGTGAGTTTAAGGCTTTATAGCCTTTTTCATTGAAATGAACAGGGTAATTGTTGGCTTGAATTGTTTGCATTGTGTTGTTTTAATTGAGAACGCAAAATAAGGGATTTTTTGATTAATAGTATTGAAAACTCTCTCTATATTTGTAAAAAAATATAACAATTAATGGAAAATATATTCAATAATACACAAATTGCGTTCGCTTTAAAAACCGATACGGAGTTGGATAGAGCCTATTTTTTATTCAAAATGATTGACAATGAGCCACTTGTTCGTATTGGAACAGCGGTAACTAATTTTGCAATCAAAGCGCATTTACCAGTAGAAGGTTTGATTAGAGCAACTGTTTTTGATCATTTTTGCGGAGGTGTTAATGAGAACGATTGCCTTTCGGTAGTAGATAAAATGTTTACCAAAGGCGTTTCGTCTGTGTTGGATTATTCTGTAGAAGGGAAAGAAGAAGAAGCGCAGTTTAATGCTGCATTAGCCATGACCTTAAAAACAATTGAATTTGCTAAAGAACGCCAAGCTATTCCTTTTGCTGTTTTTAAACCAACAGGTTTAGGTCGATTGGATTTATATGAAAAAGTGGGATCAAAAGCAACTTTGACGTCTTCAGAAAAAGAAGAATGGGCTAGAGTAGTAGATCGTTTTGATTTGGTTTGTAAAACCGCTCATTATAAAGACGTCGCTTTATTGATTGATGCCGAGGAAAGTTGTATGCAAGACGCTGCGGATGATTTGGTTGCTAAAATGATGCAGAAGTACAATAAAGAAAAAACAATTGTTTTCAATACTTTGCAAATGTACCGTTGGGATCGTTTGGATTATTTGAAAAAATTACACGAAAAAGCCCAACAAGAGGGATTTTATATCGGAATGAAACTAGTACGTGGTGCGTATATGGAAAAGGAAAATGCAAGAGCAGAAGAAAAAGGATACCCTACGCCAATTTGCGCTTCAAAAGAAGCAACAGATAAAAACTACGATGCAGCTGTTTTGTATATGGTAGAACATTTAGATACCATGGCTATTTTTGCAGGAACGCATAATGAATCCAGTTCGTATACTTTAATGAAGTTAATGCAAGAAAGAGCTATCAAAACGAATGACGAACGCATTTGGTTTGGACAATTGTACGGAATGAGTGATAATATTAGTTATAATTTGGCAGCTCACAGATACAATGTAGCTAAATATTTGCCTTTTGGTCCAGTTAAAGATGTGATGCCGTATTTAATTCGTCGTGCCGAAGAAAATACTTCGGTAGCAGGACAAACGAGTCGTGAATTATCGATGATAAAAGCAGAACGAAGCCGCCGCAAAAGCTTATAAAAACAAAAAACGCCATTCAATTGAATGGCGTTTTTGTTTTTTATGAATTACTAAATTGTAAATTACTTAGATTCTTATAAATCCCATTTTCTAAAGCAATCAATTCTTGATGGGTACCTTGTTCTGCTATCACTCCTTTATCTAAGACTAAAATTTGGTCTGCGGAACGAATGGTAGATAAACGGTGCGCAATGATAATACTTGTTCTTCCTTCCATTAATATTTCGAGTGCTTCTTGAACAAGTTTTTCACTTTCGCTGTCTAGTGAAGAAGTGGCTTCGTCCAAAATTAAAATACTTGGGTTTTTCAATAATGCTCTTGCAATCGCAATACGTTGTCTTTGACCTCCTGATAATTTCACTCCACGTTCTCCGACTAAAGTATCTAACTTTTCTGGGAAACTTTCTATAAAATTGTAGGCATTGGCTTGTTGGGCTGCAGCCAAAATTTCATCTTCGGTAGCATTAGGTTTTCCATACGCAATGTTTTCGCGAATGGTTCCTCCAAAAAGAATAACATCTTGAGGGACAATACTCATATTGCCACGAAGTTGTTCCAAATCGTAATCGTATATGTTCTTATTATCAATTTCAATACTTCCTTCGGCAATGGAATAGAATCGTAATAAAAGTAAAGCAATAGTTGATTTCCCAGCACCACTTGGTCCTACAATGGCTATTTTTTGTCCAAATTGAGCCGTAAAACTTACGTCTTTTAAGACCTTCATCTCTTTTCTTGAAGGATATTGAAAGGCAACATTTTTGAATCTTACATTACCACTAATTTTTTCAATAGATTGGTGTGCTGTTGTACCTTGTATTTTTTCGGGAGTTTCGTCTAACAATTCAAAAACACGTTCAGTAGCACCAATCGCTTTTTGAATTTGTGCATACAATTCGGCAATACCACCAAAAGAAGCGCCAACAAAAGTAGAATACAAGACAAACGAGATTAATTGGCCTACACTCATTTCGCCAGCAATACTCAATTGTACACCGTACCAAACCACCGCTACAATAGCGCCAAAAAGACAAAATATAATGAAAGAAGCAAAGTACCCACGGTATTTTCCGCCTTTAATGGCAATTTGGATCACTTCTTTTATCTGTGTTTTATAACGAGCAATTTCATACCATTCGTTAGCAAATGCTTTTACAATGCTGATTCCTTGCATAGTTTCTTCTACAATCACTTGGCTTTCGGCTACTTTATCTTGAACTTTTTTGGAATACCCTCTAATGAATCGTCCAAATATTACGGCGGCTACGGCAACCAACGGAACAACAGAAAGCATTAAAAGAGTCAGTTTGAAACTCTCTGTAGCCAATAAAGCGATACCACCAATTATAAGAATGAATTGTCTTAAAAATTCGGCAATGGTAGAAGTTAAAGTATCTTGGATTTGAGTAATATCAGCGCTAATACGACTGTTCAATTCCCCCACACGTTTTTGAGAAAAGAACGACATCGGGAGTTTGACCAAATTGCTATACAGAGCCAAACGAAGATTAGCTAAAGTATTCTCGGTAAAATTGACAAACAAAGACAATCTAAAAAACGAAAAAATAGATTGCATAAATAAAATGCCCACTAAACTTAACGCAATAAAATTAGCTTGCGCATTGTCTTTGTTTTTGACACAATCCACTAATAATCCCATTAATTTTGGAAAAGCCAAAGCAGTACCTCCTGTGAGTAATAAAAATAGTAAACCTACATAAAACTTCCAACGGTGTTTTCCTGAATATTGGAATATGAGTGTTGCTTTTTGAAGGGCGCTTAAGGTAATTTTTGATTTTGGTAAATTGTTTTCTTTTAATCGTGGCATAGTGTCTCTTAATAAGTATCAAATGTAGTATTCTCTCGTTTGATAACAAAACAATAATCGCATAGGATTCCATCAGCAATGATGGAGTTTTTTTATGCTCTGTATTTAATTTATTAGTAAGTTTGATTTCAGTTAATTTAAAGTCAGGAGACTTTGAGTAGCGTGAGGATTTAATAGGTACGAGCAAGATGTTCGCGCCAGCAGGAGAGCTCCAAATAATTAATTTAAAAATTATGAAAAATAAATTAATAATAATGGTTGTTTTAGTCTTTTTTTCGTGTAACGAGGAAGTCGAAATTTGTAAATCACTTAATAGTAAAGATAAAGACGAAATAATTAGAGGTGCATTTGAAGCTGGAAATACTGGAAATAAAAAGTATATTCCTTTGTTATTGAAAAATGCTAATGATTGTAGATGTTCCACAAATATACATTTTAAAGGAATCAGTGTTTACGAAGCTAAAATGTTTGCTATTAAAAAAATATCTGGAAAGGAATCTCCGTCAGCCATAGGTAGAATGCCAGATTCGTTAGTAATAAAATACTATATGTCATTATTTCCCAGCTCTGAAAGATAAATAGATTACTGCATCAACCGGATACTTTTAGCAGCTTGAGAATTTAATAGGCACGAGCAAGATGTTCGCGCCAGCAAGGGGAGACTTTGCGCAGCGGGTTAATAATTAAATTATATAATAATGGATTATAAAAATTTACTTTATAGTATTTTGTTTGGAATATTGACTGTTGGATACTATAAAATCCATAAATGGTGGTTAGAAGGAAGGGATGAAAATCCTATTTTCTATAAACGTGACACTAATATTGGAACATTTAAAAATTGGGTTATTATAATTGTTTTAGCAATAACATCGATTGTATTTTTTTTCAAATCACTCTAGTCTCCAGCTGGCGCGAGCGCCTCGCTTGTGCCAACAAATAAAAATTAATTAAAACAATTTAAAAGAGCAACTACGGTTGCATTTTTTGTGCTGAAAAATAAACGGGTTTTCTAGCCCCGATAGCAGCGGCATCCCCCGCTAGGGGATATAGCGAATAGCGGGACAACATGAGTTGAGAAGATAAAAGGGTGCTACAAAAGAAAACTACAGCTCAATTACACCAACTGCCTTACAGGAAGTGTACTATCAATAATGTGCAACTCTAACAATTGCTTTTGAATTTGATCCAGCAAAGCTAAATCTATTTTTTCTTGAGACCATTCGGTTAAGGTTAACCATTCTTTAATGTCTTCTATTTTTTGATGGTAGGTAGTGGCTAAACGGTCTGAAATGTTGGGTATGGCTTTGAAATCTCGTGTTTTGGCATTAATAATATCAAGAAGTGTTGCAATGGCTTCGAGCTGTGTAGCTAGGATTTCTTCGCGAACGGCAATCACAAAACAAGGCCAAGGGGTAGGGCAGTCGGCTAGGCGTCTAAAAATCCCTTTATCCACTAGTGGTTTAGTCATAAAATGTTCCCACATAAAATAATCAGCCGTATCCTCGGTCAAAGCAGTTACTGCGCCATCGATGGTGTTGACAATTTCAAATTGTAATTCGTTAGTGTTCCACCCTTGGTTTTTGGCATTGACATAGGCCATCAATTGCGAGCCTGAACCTAGGCGTGAAATGGCTACTTTGGTATTTTCTAAATCAGCCAGCGTTTGGTAATTGGATTGAGCCGCCACGTGAATCCCCCATATTAATGACGATTTTACATATACTTGAACTATTTTAGACGGATTTCCATTAACAATATCCTTGAGGATGCCTTCGGTTAAAATCACTGCAATATCAGCACTTCCATCGCGAAGCATTTGGCACATTTTACCCGTTCCTTCAGGGACATCAGTCCATTGCAAATCGATGTTTTCTTTTTTAAATTCGCCTTGCTCAAGGCAAATATGCCAAGGTAAATTGAAATGTTCCGGAACGCCAACAATCTTTAAAGAAGTCATAAACGGTTTATTGAGCTAATTTATCTAAGATGTAAGCAATCAATTCATCAACCGCTTTGGTAGGGTCTTCGCTGAAAGTACCACTAGCTCTATTGGCAATAATAGCATTCAAGGACAAGGCATTATGTCCTAACAAGGCCGAAAGTCCATAAATGGCAGTCGTTTCCATTTCGAGATTGGTAATTCGGTTGCCTTTAAACTCAAAGTTGTCCATTTTGGAATTCAAATCACTATCTTGAATAGGTAAACGCAATACACGTCCTTGAGGACCGTAAAACCCACCAATAGTGCATGTAATTCCTTTATGCATTTGGTTGCTTTCTATTCTTTTTTCCAAGGTTTCAGAACAAGCAATCGCATAAGGTCGCCCTTTGCATACATCCCATTGTGTGTGGGTCATAAAAGCGTCTTCCATATCAGAATGTGTTACGGCATCGACTATATAGGATCGCAACATATTGTCTAAACCAATTCCGAATTTGGACAATACAAAGCTATTTACAGGAATATCCGCTTGAATGGAGCCTGAGGTTCCAATGCGAATGATATTCAATGCAGTTAATTGTTCCTTCGGCTGGCGTGTGGTTAAATCAATATTCACTAAGGCATCCAATTCGTTCAAGACAATATCAATATTATCTGGACCAATTCCAGTAGAAAGTACCGTTAATCGTTTGCCTTTATAAATCCCTGTTTGTGTTTTGAACTCTCTTTTTTGAATTGAAAACTCGATGCTATCAAAGAATTGTGTGATTTTTTCCACACGATCAGGATCACCAACAAAAATAATATCGTGAGCAATATTTTCAGGTTTCAGATTCAAGTGATATACACTTCCGTCTGGATTTAATATCAATTCTGATGATTTTATCATGTTTGTTTTAGGTATAAAATTTAACTTCGTAAATCCAATATCGTACTTCGTATATCGAATTTATCCACCTACGCGTTTGGTTTTAAAACCTTTTTCTTGTAGCATTTTCATAATTCTATCGCGATAGTCACCTTGAATGATAATTTCTCCGTCTTTGAACGTTCCACCCACAGCGAGTTTGCTTTTTATCTCTTTAGCTAAAATTTTGAAATCTTCGTCAGCACCTTCATATCCTGCAATTATAGTGGTGGGTTTTCCTTTCCGTTTTTCGAACTTACAAATCATAGGCTCCGATTGAACGTATAATTCATGTTCGTTTTCGGCAACCACTTCAGGCTCATTTGAAATTTGGTGGTCTGGGAATAGGTTTTTTAATTGTTCTTGTAAGTCCATTTAATTGTCAATTAATCAATTATAAATTGTTAATTATTTTTTAATCAATCCTAATTCCACTAATCGTTCATTCAGGTATTCTCCAGCAGTAATGTCCTCAAACTGTTTTGGGTGTGTAGCATCAATGCATTGTTCCAAACAATTCAGTGGCATATCGCTAACAGGATGCATGAAGAAAGGAATCGAATAACGAGACGTTCCCCATAATTCTCTAGGTGGGTTTACCACTTGATGAATAGTTGATTTTAATTTATTGTTAGTGTGTCTGGATAACATATCACCGACATTAATCATTAATTCATCAGGTTGAGCCATGGCATCAATCCAATCACCATTATGATTTTGGACTTGTAGCCCTTTTCCTTGCGCCCCCATTAATAACGTAATCAAGTTGATGTCGCCATGAGCAGCGGCACGAACCGCACCATCTTTAGGTTCGTCAGTAATAGGCGGGTAGTGAATTGGTCGTAAAATACTGTTTCCGTCTTTGATGAAATTATCGAAATAGAATTCGTCTAAACCAATGTGTAAAGCCAATGCTCTTAAAACATAAATACCTGTTTTTTCAAGCATTTGATACGCTTCTTTTCCTGTTGAATTGAAATTAGCCAATTCGTTAACTGTAACGTTTTTAGGATATTCGTTAGCGTATTTTGAATTGTCACTCACGTATTGACCAAAGTGCCAAAACTCTTTTAAATCTCCAGCAGACCGTCCTTTAGCATGTTCTTTTCCAAAGGAAACATAACCACGTTGTCCTCCAATTCCTGGGATTTCATACTTTGATTTGGTTTCTAAGGGTAACGA
This sequence comes from uncultured Flavobacterium sp., assembly GCA_964579755.1. Lineage (GTDB taxonomy): Bacteria > Bacteroidota > Bacteroidia > Flavobacteriales > Flavobacteriaceae > Flavobacterium. The sequence continues at coordinate 69 of CAZOHO010000013.1, read as the reverse complement.
AAAGAAATTTCGCACTTCACTGTACAAATTTTCTACTAAATGGTCATTTAAAAAATGTCCTTTTAATGC
>CAZOHO010000012.1:19438-21912 GCA_964579755.1 uncultured Flavobacterium sp. | reverse complement strand
TTTATGTGATTGCTCAATTTTATCCAAGAATGGCAGTGTACAATGATGTAGAAGGGTGGCAAAATATGCAGTTCTGGGGAAGTGGTGAATTTGCCTTGCCTTTTGGAAATTTTGATGTGAATATTACAGTTCCTGCTGATCACGTGATTGATGCAACGGGAGAATTACTAAACCGTGCTGAAGTATTTACACCAGCTCAGGTAAAGCGTTACGAATTGGCTCAAAAAACCTTTGATAAACCAGTTGTGATTGTCACTCAAGAAGAAGCAACAGCTACTGAAAAAGGATTTTCAGATAAGAAAAAAACATGGAGATTCAGCGCTAAAAATGTGAGAGATTTTGGAATCGCTTCGTCAAGAAAATTCATTTATGACGCGATGGCCGTAAAATTGAACAACAAAGTGGTCATGGCGGAGTCGGTGTATCCTAAAGAAAGTAATCCGCTTTGGGGAGATTATTCTACCAAAACGGTGGCGCATACCTTGAAAAGTTATTCGTCTCATACGTTTGATTATCCTTATCCAAAAGCAGTTTCGGTTTCGGCAGAAGATCAAGGAATGGAATACCCAATGATTTGTTGGAACTACGGTCGTCCTGACGAAAATGGAGTGACAAGCGATAGAACAAAACACGGAATGATTAGTGTGATTGTTCACGAAGTGGGGCATAATTTTTTCCCAATGATTGTGAATTCTGATGAACGTCAATGGACTTGGATGGACGAAGGATTGAATTCGTTTATGCAATACATGGCAGAACAAGAACTAGAAACCAATTACCCATCTAATCGTGGGCCAGCAAAAAACATTGTTCCTTATATGAGTGGTGACCAAAAATTCTTGGAACCTATTATGTCTAATTCTGAAAACATTTACCAATTTGGTAATAATGCGTACGGGAAACCAGCAACAGGATTGAATATTTTGAGAGAAACCGTTATGGGTCGTGAATTATTCGACCATGCTTTTAAAGTATATGCTAACCGATGGAAGTTCAAGCACCCCACTCCAGAAGACTTTTTTAGAACTATGGAAGATGCTTCAGCCTTTGATTTGGATTGGTTCATTAGAGGATGGTTTTACTCCACTGATTTTGTAGATATTGGAGTAGAAGACGTTAAACAATATTATGTTTCCGAAACAGCAACGACTGATTTAAAAGACGTGAAAGTGAGAAGAGGACGTTTTGGTTTAGATAAAGGGCCTTTTGTGTATTTGGTTTCAGGACAAAATGCGGAAGTGAATCCAAATGACAAAAAAGCATTGAAAATCGAGGATGTTAAATTGCTTTCTGACTATGTAAATCAAAATTTATCTGCAGATGAAAAAGCGAATTTAAAAGCGCCTAAATACTTCTACGAAGTAACGTTCAATAAACCAGGCGGTATGTTGATGCCTATTTTAGTTGAAATCACTTATGAGGATGATTCTAAGGAAAGCTTTAAATATCCAGCACAAATTTGGAGAAAAAATAACGATACTGCGCGCAAAGTGTATGCTACGGCAAAAGCGATCAAAAAAATTCAAATTGACCCAAAATTAGAAACAGCTGATATTGATGTTACTAATAACACTTGGCCAAAGCAAGAAGTGAAATCAAAATTTGAATAAATTTTAAAAAGGCTCCAAAAGGAGCCTTTTTTTATGAAAAATTTAAAATAGACCGAGTTGAATTTTGGTATATTTGTCCCCAAGAAAAAAAATAAATTATGTTTGGTATAGGTGGAGGTGAAATAATTTTCATCATGTTTGTTGTTTTAATGCTCTTTGGTTCTGATAAAGTACCAGAAATTGCACGAACATTAGGTAAGACGATGGCGCAGATTAAGCATGCTACTAATGATATTAAAAACGAAATTCAAAAAGGAGCTGAAGAAAATGGTTTTGATAAGCAATCATTAGCAGATTTGACTGGAAATATTACTGCCGAAATCGATAAGGCAAAAGAAAACTTACTAGGAGACACAAGTACTTTGACTGATTTTTCCAATACAGTGACTTCTGAACTGACTCAAGTAAAACAAGGGCTTTCAGTTGAAGAGAATAAAACGGAAGTGGCAGCTGTAGCCAAAGAAGAAGAGGTGGAAGGGCCTATTAAACGCCAAATGTAATGCTTGAAAAAGTACTAGCTTTCGACACCCAATTATTCGTCTTTTTGAATGGTATAGGTACGGCAACGTATGACGGATTTTGGTTATTCATCACGAAACAATCCAATTGGACGCCCTTTTTTTTAATGCTATTGTTTTTGGTCTATAAAAAGTTAGGCACAAAACCAACACTAACCTTACTATTGTTTGTTGCGCTATTACTTTTGGTTTCTGATCAAACCTGTAATCTTTTCAAATATACTTTTCAGCGACTACGCCCGTGCAATAATCCAGAAATAAAGTCGGTGATACGAGTTGTAAAATCAAGTGATACCTTTAGTTTTTTTTCAGGTCATGCCGCTAATTCTATGGCAACGATGACTTT
>CAZOHO010000012.1:0-19338 GCA_964579755.1 uncultured Flavobacterium sp. | reverse complement strand
CCTTTATTCATTTTGGGAACAATCATTTCAAAATAATGAATGTAGTTTTCTTTGTCGGCATCAATAAAAACTAGATCAAATTGCATATCAAGAGTAGGAATAATGTCAAGGGCTTCTCCTAAATGCTGCACAATTTGGCAGCCCCAAGGCGATTTATCAAAATGTTTGCGCTGAAAATCAACTAACTCTTCTTTGATGTCAATGGTATGCAATTGTCCGTTTTCTTGCATTCCCTCACACAAACACAAAGCGGAATAACCTGTGTAGGTACCTATTTCAAGAATATTTATAGGACGAATCAATTTAGACAACATGCTCAAAACACGCCCTTGAAAATGACCGCTTAACATTCGTGGCAACAAAATTTTTTGGTAGGTTTCTTTGTTTAAAGCAGCTAAATGTTGTGGTTCTTTTTCAGAATGTTGTTCGATATAATCTTCGAGTTCTTGAGAAATGAAGTGCATTGTATAGTTTTTTCAATTGGTGCAAAGTTATCAAATTATCAAATCACACACGAGCATTTATGTGAATTGATGAAATAAATCAACAAATACTCCTTAAATTTGCGCCATGCAAATCGAGAAAAAAGACATTCGAGCCTTATCCAAAGAACAACTGCGCGATTTTTTTGTTGCCAATGGAGACAAAGCCTTTCGCGGCAACCAAGTGTATGAATGGTTGTGGAGCAAAGGAGCGCATACTTTTGACGATATGACCAATGTGGCTAAACCCACTCGTCAAATGCTAGAAGAACACTTTGTGATTAATCATATCAAAGTTGATACGATGCAACGAAGTGAAGATGGAACGGTAAAAAATGCCGTTCGTTTGCACGATGGATTGATTGTAGAATCCGTTTTAATTCCTACTGAAACTAGAACTACTGCTTGTGTTTCCAGCCAGGTGGGTTGTAGTTTGGATTGTAATTTTTGTGCCACTGCTCGATTGAAGCGAATGCGCAATTTGGAACCCGGAGAAATCTATGACCAAGTGGTCGCCATTGATAGAGAAAGTCGTTTGTATTACAATCATCCCTTGTCTAATATTGTTTTTATGGGAATGGGGGAGCCTTTGATGAATTACAATAATGTCATCAAAGCGATTGATATGATTACTTCGCCAGAAGGGCTGGGAATGTCTCCTAAACGAATTATGGTTTCGACTTCGGGTATTCCCAAAATGATTAAGAAGTTAGCCGATGACGGAGTGAAATTCAAACTCGCGGTTTCTTTACATTCTGCCATTGATGAAATTCGTTCTCGAATTATGCCTTTTAGCGAAAATTTCCCGCTGGCTGATTTGCGGGAAGCCTTAGAATATTGGTACCGAAAAACCAAAAGTAAGATTTCGTACGAATATGTAGTTTGGAAAGGAATCAACGATGATAAAGCGTCGGTAGATGCTTTGGTAAAATTCTGTAAATATGTGCCTTGTAAGGTGAATTTAATTGAGTACAATCCAATTGATGATGGCGAATTCCAACAAGCATCAGAAGAAGCTATTGCGGCATACATTAAAGGATTGGAAGCTATTGGAATTGTGGTCAAAGTGAGAAGAAGTCGTGGAAAAGATATTGATGCGGCTTGCGGACAATTGGCTAACAAATCCTAAATACATTCAATTTAATGCGTCTATTGGCTTTGAAAAAATAATCATTTTGTATCTTTGGAGTCAATGAATATCACTTCACAAATAAAACAACCGATTTTGACCGAAATGGAACTTTTTGAAAAAAAGTTCTACGAATCGATGTCTTCCAAAGTGGCGTTGTTGAACCGAATCACCTATTATATTGTCAACCGAAAAGGAAAACAAATGCGTCCAATGTTTGTATTCTTGACTGCCAAAATGGTTTCGGAAGGGAAAGTAAACGAGCGAACCTATCGCGGCGCTTGTGTGATTGAGTTGATACATACAGCAACTTTGGTTCATGATGATGTGGTAGATGATAGTAATCGTCGTCGCGGATTTTTCTCTTTGAATGCGCTTTGGAAAAATAAAATTGCTGTTTTAGTGGGCGATTATCTCCTTTCTAAAGGGTTGTTGCTTTCTATTGACAATGGCGATTTTGATTTACTTCGAATCATATCGGTTGCCGTTCGAGAAATGAGTGAGGGTGAACTACTTCAAATTGAAAAAGCCCGAAGATTAGATATTACTGAGGAAGTATATTACGATATTATCCGTAAAAAAACAGCGACATTAATTGCGGCTTGTTGTGCTTTAGGAGCCCAATCAGTCATAGAGGATGAAGTACAAGTAAAGAATATGCACCGTTTTGGAGAATTGATAGGAATGGCATTCCAAATCAAAGACGACTTGTTTGATTATACGGATGATGCTATTGGAAAACCAACGGGGATTGATATCAAAGAGCAAAAAATGACTTTGCCTTTAATTCATGTTTTGAATACGTGTACGGCGAAAGAAAAAAGTTGGTTAATCAACTCCATAAAGAATCATAATAAAGACAAAAAGCGTGTCAAAGAAGTGATTATTTTTGTTAAGAATAATAATGGTTTGGCTTACGCCGAACAAAAAATGCTTCAATTCCAACAAGAAGCATTGCAACTTCTAGCTCACTATCCTGATTCTCCATTCAAAGAGGCCTTAATTTTGATGGTTAATTACGTAATTGAAAGGAAGATATAATATTATATTTTAATTCTACTTTTTTTAAGTTTAATAAAAATAGCGTTATAATTTATAATATATGACGATTGATTTTAAAAAATACTATAATTTTAAATAAAAGCGAATAATTTAAAAATATTATAGTTAAATTCGTCACGTGAAAATTCAAAAACAAAAAATAGTATTAATTGAAGATGATGTGGCATTAGGAGACTCTATCCTAGAACTATTACTATTGAGTAATTTTGATGTTACTTGGTTTCAAGATAGTACCGCAGCACTTCAATATTTATATCAAAATATTCCAGATGTTATCATTAGTGATTTGATGATGCCAGATATGAATGGAGAGGAATTGTATCTCAACATTCGAAAAAATAGAAAATTCACGACAGTACCCTTTATTATTATTACTGCTAATATGGATGATGAAGTCAAGTTACGCCAGCTGGAACACGGTGTAAATGATTATATCATGAAGCCATTTAAGGTTAAAGAATTAGTCTTTAAAGTCAATAATGTTTTAGAACTAAGAAAAAATATCGAGAAAAACTTTGGAATCGATCCTTTTTCAAAGGTTACCATCAAATTATCAGAAAAAGATTTTCTTACTTCTTTGAATGAATTGTTGTTGAAGGATATTAAAATTAAGCCGGATTTAGATGATTTGGCTAAAAAATTATTTATAAGTAAGTCTACTTTAGATAAGCGAATAAGAAAACTAACCAATAAAAATATTAGTCAATATATTAGAGAGTTTAAAATTCAGTACGCTATGAAATTGATTAATTTAGGTGAAAGGAATATCCAATTCTTAGTAGATCAAACTGGTTTTAGTTCTTTTTCTTATTTTTCTACAAGTTTTAAATTATATCTTAATATGACCCCGCGCGATTATATTAAATCCATTCAAACTTCTCAACTTTAAAAAGAAATGTATTCAAAAAATATAGGTTTTTTCTGGTTTTTTTAATGCTGATTTTTTATAGTATTATTTTTTTATAATAATAGTAAATCGATTTTAAGTTTTTTTTTGATTTATAATATGCAGCTATTGTTGACACAATTTATAGCGAAATAAATAAATTAAAAAAAATGGTTTTAATTAAATTAAGACCTTCTGAAGAAGTAAGGGGTAGATTGTATTCACGGTTTGATTATAAATAAACAAATACTGTTAAGCTCTTTGTGGTATTACTTTTTATTCAATTTCCTTAGCGCTTTATTTTTCTATGTGTAAAATTAGTTGACTTAATTAGTTCTAGGTATTATTTGTAAATTAAATTATTAGCATTTTATTTTAATTTATCAATTAAAATAAAATAAATTCGAAATACATGTTTTATTTTTGCTCCAAGATTTGGGATCTTTCTTACCGGGCAGCTTACTCAGAAGATTTATTGGGGGCAATGAATTTATGATTACAATTTAGTTAAGGTAGGCTGCTTTAGGTAAGATTCTATAAACTACTCTTCCCCATACATAATCAAAAACTATATAATTCTTTAAAAATTATTATTTTAAATATGTTTTTCGACAATTCGTTTTAGTTCCTGAAATGAAAATGGTTTTTTGATATAATCTATTGCACCTAAGTCTTTCCCTATTATTTCATCAACTTCTTCGGTTTTTGCAGTTAATAATACAACAGGTATAGTAGCTTGTCCTGATGCGAGGTGTTGATTTAAAAAACCGTATCCATCTAATTTAGGCATCATTACATCACATATAATTAAATCAGGGCTGTGTACTTGTACTTTGTTTAACCCGTCTAACCCGTCTTGTGCTTCTATTATTTGATAGCCAATAAAAGAAAATAATTCTACGATAGCTTCTCTTAACTTGATTTCATCATCAATAATTAAAACTTTTTTCATAGTACTAAGATTGTAATAAAGGAAAATGCAATGTTACTTTAGTTCCTTTTCCAAGTTCACTGGTTACTTGGATAGTTCCAAAGTTTCTTTCTGTAAAAGTTTTTACTATATAAAGGCCTAATCCAGTTCCCTGAATTCCTTCGGTATTACTCGCTCTAAAGAAAGTATTGAATAATTTTGGGATGTCTTTTTCGGGGATTCCAATGCCAAAATCAATGATTTGAATTTCAACTTCATCGTTAATTACACTTAGATTTAAAAGTATATCATCCGTACCTTCAGAATACTTAAAGGCGTTATTTAGTAGATTGAATAGCGAGTATTCCATTAAATTTTTGTCGGCAAAAACAGTGAAATTCTCTCCTTCAAAAACAGTCTGCACTTTACGTCCTCCAATTTGGTGTGAATAACTGGTTTCAATCACATCCAAACAAATTTGTTTTAAGTCAAATACAGTAGGATTGAAATTTGTTTTGCCTGCATCATCTTTCGAAATAGTAAGAACGGCGTTCATTAATTCTACTATTCGGTCAATCTCTTCTGTAATAGTGTTAATTCGTTTTTGTAATTGAGCAGAGTGAACAAAATTATGCCCTTCAATGTACATTTCGATTAGCTCGGCACTTGTCCTAATAGTGGTCATGGGCGTTCTAAATTCATGAGAAATAGTAGAAACCAAATTGGTTCTTAATTCGTTCAATTCGCGTTCTTGTGCCAATGCTTTTTTCATAGCATATTGTACCTCTTTTTGCTGTGTAATATTGCGTGCACTAGTTTGAAAACTGATTGGATTCCCATTCTCTTTAACTATAGTAGCTTTTATTTCGAACCAAACATAGTCTCCTTTTTTATTTCGAAAACGCGCTTCTACATAAGCGTTTTCATCTTCATCTTCCTTGATGAAACTCACAAAACTATTTTGGATTAATTCTAAATCTTTTGGATGAACAAAGTTCATAGGTAATTCTCCAATAAGTTCTTCTGGAGTATATCCCATAAGTTTTACTATGGAGGGTGAAATATATTCAAAGCTAGTGTCTAAGTTATGTAAACAAACTAAATCTACTGTATTGTCTGCTAATAAGCGATACATGTTTTTAGCTTCGTTGATCTGAATATTTTTGTTTCGATTGTTTTCTTCGATTAATAATCGGTTTTGTTCTTCTACATTTTTTCTTTCTGTAATGTCTTGCATCGCTCCAATCATGCGTATAGCTTCACCCTCTTTATTTCGTATGATAATCGCTTTGTCACTCACGTAGGCATAACTTCCATTTGATTTCAGATAACGGTATTCATCGGCCCATTTGGTAGCATTGCTTTCTAAAGTTTCGTCAAAATGGTTGAAATAATTTTCTCTGTCATCGGGATGGATAAAGTTTTCACATGCTGCAGCAGTAATTGTATTATTTTTAAATTGGTGGCCAAAAAGAGCAGAGTAGGTTTCTCCAACAAAAATTTCATCAGTTAACATATTCCAATCCCAAAGCGCATCGGAAGTGGCTTGGCTAGCATAGCTAAATCGCTCATTACTCATTTTTAAAGCAGCTTCTGCCTTTTTTTGAGCAGTTATGTTTACTCCAAAACCAACCATCATTTCTAATACGCCAAATGCATTGAATACAGGGGCAAATTTGCGGGTATAAAAGGCTGTTGTGTTATCATTTTTTGTAATTTCATCAATCCATTCAATGATAGAATTTGTTTTTGCAGCTGCTGTAAATCGATTTCTTCGTTCTTCTGCAAATAAAGGATCTCTTTCTGTATGTTTAGCATATTCAAAATCATCTTTTCCTATGATATAGTTACGAAGTTCTTCGTTTTGAATGGCTGCAGGATTAACATATAAGTATTTGTGGTTTTGATCAAAAACAGCGACTTCAGTTGGTAAAAAGTCTAATATTTTTTTATACAATTCTCTTTGCTCCAATTCAAAATTTTGAGCGTGTAATTGATATAGAGTTTGAATTTGATTTACAATATTAGTAGCTATTTTTAATTGAATTGGTGTTACTTTTTTTGAATTTGAATCCCAAAAACAAAGTGTTCCATTTGTAATTTCATTTCCAAACGAAATTGGAATGCCTAAACTAAAATTAGCATCGTATTCTTCTTGAGTTTTATGTTCTAGAATAATTTTAGTATTTAATAATTGATGTGCTTCTGAAGAAAATAGAATGTTATTTCCTGTTTTTGCAATTATTGTTGTGTTGTTATTTTCTACATACGATAGAATAACAACTGGTATGTTGCAAATTTCAGCAGCCAATGAAAGAATAGAAAGACATTCTTCTTGAAATTTTTTCGAACTAATTAGGAATGGAATAGTTACGCTATTTAAGGGCATAGGTTTTAAGTATTTGGGATTAATTTGCAGTAGTAGATTGCAATTACGATTCGGGACGTCAAGGCAAACAACCATTATTGGTATAAAAATAAAATTTTATTGGTAAATATTTCTTTTTTGAGTGTATAAATTTAAAACGTAATTGATTTTTCCATTTTTAGGACTCCAAAATTCATTTTGTATTCTGAATAAATCGAGCTGAAACTTTGTATATTTGTCACTTTGCTACTAAATAAATGATTTCAAAAGCTACCATAGATACTGTATACGAAACTGCTCGAGTTGAGGAGGTTATTGGTGATTTTGTACAATTAAAACGTGCGGGGAGTAATTATAAAGGTTTAAGTCCTTTTTCTGACGAACGTTCACCATCATTTATGGTTTCGCCAGTGAAACAAATTTGGAAAGATTTTAGCTCGGGAAAAGGGGGTAACTCGGTGGCTTTCTTGATGGAACACGAGCATTTTACCTATCCTGAGGCGATTCGCTATTTAGCTAAAAAATACAATATTGAAATAGAAGAAACCGAGCAAACTGACGAAGAAAAAGCGAATACAGACATTAAAGAAAGTATGTATTTGGTTTCGGAGTTTGCCAAAAATTATTTTCATAATACTCTATTACATTCTGAAGAAGGAAAAGCAATTGGTCTTTCTTATTTTAAAGAAAGAGGGTTTACTAATGAAACCATTGCCAAGTTTGCTTTAGGGTATTCTCCTGAAACTTGGGATGCTTTTACCAAAGAAGCTTTAGGGAAAGGCTATAAATTAGAATTTTTAGAAAGTACAGGATTAACTATTCCTAAAGAAGATAGACCTTTTGACCGTTTTAAAGGTCGTGTAATGTTCCCGATACAGAGTATGTCCGGGCGTATTTTAGGCTTTGGTGGGCGAATTCTAACGAATGATAAAAAAGCAGCCAAATACCTGAACTCTCCAGAGAGTGAAATTTACCATAAAAGTAAAGTACTATACGGAATTTTTCAGGCGAAACAATCCATTGCAAAATTGAATAATTGTTATTTGGTCGAAGGATATACGGATGTAATTCAGTTCAATCAAGCGGGTATTGAAAATGTAGTAGCTTCTTCGGGAACTGCTTTGACACCAGATCAGATTCGGTTAATTAACCGATTGACTAAAAATATTACCGTTCTTTTTGATGGGGATGCTGCAGGACTTCGTGCTTCTATACGAGGCATTGATTTAATTCTTGAAGAAGGAATGAACGTAAAAGTATGCGCATTTCCTGACGGAGAGGATCCGGATAGTTTTGCTAAGAAAACATCCTACGATGATTTAGTAGCTTACCTTGAAAACAATGCTAAGGATTTTATCCAATTCAAAGCCTCGCTTTTGATAAAAGATGCTCAAAATGATCCTACCAAAAAGGCCGATTTGATTCGAGAAATGGTACAAAGTATTTCTAAAATTCCAGATCGAATTCAACGAGAAATATACATTCAGGAATGTTCCCGAATAATGGATATTTCGGAACAAGTTTTGGTAAGTACGTTGGCACAACTCGTTCAGAAAGACATTGCTGAAGTTGGGAAAAAACAAAAGCAAGAACAAAAAGCATTTGAAATTGTAAAAAATGAAGCGCCTGTTCAAGCTCAAAAAATTGATATTTTATACCATCTGGAGCGCAAAATTATTGAGATTTTATTGCTTTATGGAAACAAAATTGAAGAGTTTGAAGATGTGCTTTTGAAAACTAATGGGGAAGGAGAAATTGAGCAAGTAGTTGAAAAGAAAGAATACAAAGTGTACCAACGCATTTATTTGAGTTTGCAAGAAGACGAAGTAGAATTGGCCAATCCTTTGTTTCGAGCTATTTTTAATGACTTGATTAATTATTATTTGCAAAATGAAGATTTTGGGATCGAAAATTATTTAAAGCATTTACCAGATCAATTTGCTCAAGAAGTCACCGATATTTTGATGGAAGACGAACGAGTTACGCTTCATAAATGGGATGACCAAAATATTTTTGTGAAACAAAAATCAGAAACTGTAAGTCAGCATACTTCAGAAATTATTATTTCTATGCGAGAGTATTTAATCAATAAGCTGATTTTGGATTTGATGAGTGAGTTTGTAGAAAAACCAGATTCAGACCAAGAAGAATTAAAAATATTGATTAACGATTACAACAAGCTAAAAGTTAATCTAACAGGAACCATAGGTAGAATTCGGTCTACATATATATAAAAAAAAATGAAAGCTGATGGCTTTCATTTTTTTTATATAATTGGGTTTTTAACTAAACAATTTCTAATGTTTTGGCTTTGTTTACCAAGTCAACTAAATTAGTTACATTCAATTTAGTTAGTAGTCTTAATTTGTAAGTGCTGATTGTTTTTTCGTTTAATTTAAGAATATCGGCAATTTCGTGGTTCTTTTTGCCATCACTTAAATAACGTAAAACTTCTACTTCGCGATTAGATAACTTGCGATACAATCGTTCACTTTTGTTCTGTTTTGCAATCAAAGCAAGATTTTTCTTCACGGATTCATTCATGATGATTTTTCCTTGCTGTACTTTAATGATAGCTTCGGCGAGATTACTTAATTTTTCAGTTTTATGTACAAACCCTGAGGCACCAGCTTTTATGGCATTTGGTGCATAAATTTGTTCAGAAAGATTACTGTAAATAATCACTTTTGTTTTTGGGAACTCTTTAAGAATTGATTTCACTTCAAAAATACTGGTAAGACCTTCTAATTCTAGGTCTAAAAGTAAAACGTCAATTTCTTTAGTTTCTAGGATTTCATTCAGCATGGAGAAATTTCCAATATTCGCAACTATGGAAATCTCCGAGTGATCTTTGAAGTATGATTTTACTCCAAAGTGTACCACGGGAAAATTATCGGCGACACATACCTTAATCATAATTTTGTTTTTAGAATTATTATTTGTTTTTTGGAGTAGTAAAATTAATAAATAAATTCTGTAAACAATTGCAAATCAGTTAAAATGTGCTATTTTAACGATTGTGGGAGTATACAAACAGGTATTGGTTGCATTTTATGTTGATTTACAGTGTTTAAACGTTTGTATGTCTCAAAAACAATTTTCTCTCTGCCTGAGAAAGAATTAGCGGATTTTCCTACTTCATCTTGATGCATGGCCCATTCCAATTCGTCATAACTGGCACCCAATTGATCTTCGTCTGTTCTTTCATCTCCAAATAATCCATCAGTAGGTGATGCGGTCAATATTGATTCTGGTACTTTTAAATACGCGCCCAAGGCAAAAACATCAGATTTCATTAAATCAGCAATAGGACTTAAATCCACCCCGCCATCTCCATATTTTGTATAAAAACCTACTCCAAAGTCTTCTACTTTATTGCCAGTTCCAGCTACTAATAAACCGTAAATTCCTCCGTAATAGTATAGAGTTGTCATTCGGATTCGCGCGCGCGTATTGGCTAGAGTTAGGTGTAGTTGATGTTCTTCTGTATCGCTTGGAAGGACTTTCTTGAATGATTCAAAAACGGTGGTTAAATTAGATTCGGCTTCAGAAACATTAGGAAATCGTTGCATTAATTGGTTAATATGCTCTTTTCCTCTATTTACTTGACATTCTGATTGATAGATAGGCATTTGTACACAAACTACTTTTAATCCTGTTTGCGCGCAGAGTGTTGAAGTAACGGCTGAGTCAACTCCGCCAGAAATTCCTACAACAAAACCATTTACTTTTGCGTTAGTAGCATAGGTTTTTAACCAATTAACAATAAACTCATTTGCCTTTTCGACTTGAAGCGTACTTTTTTTCGACATAATAATTTAGGTATTAAAAAGCAGGAATGTATATTTGCAGAACCATTTTGAAATCCATCTGTTTTCCTGATACTTTGGAAACAAATTTAATTAATAAATGTTAAATCGCGAGTAACTAATTGTTTTTTACTAAAAAAAATAGACCAAGCGGATACTAATACAAAAGTTAAAAATTAATTTTTCATACATGAGAGTATACTTGTTTTCAATTGTCTTTTGCTTCTTTTTTTTGTCTTGCGATAAAAAAACTGCTGTAGAAAAAGCAGTAGAAGAAATCCCTATGGTTATCAAAGTAGAACGATTTGATAAAGTATTTTTTGAGTCTAAACCAGAAGATCTACAAAAAATAAAGAAGCAATACCCTTTTTTCTTTCCTGCAGGAGTTCCAGATAGTGTTTGGACAAATAAAATTCAAAATCCACTTTGGCGTGAATTGTATGGAGAAGTTCAAAAAAAGCATAGTGATATTGAACCTGTTCGTTCAGAACTAATTACCTTGTTTAAGCACATTAAACACTATTTTCCAAAAACAAAAACACCTAAAGCTATTACTGTGATTGCTGAAATGGATTACAATAATAAGGCTATTTATGCAGATAGTTTGGTGATTATTTCTTTGGAATTGTATTTAGGAAAAGAACATAAGTTTTACGAATTCCCTAAGTATATCAAACAAAATTTTGAACAAAGACAGATGATGCCCGATGTGGTTTCAAGTTTTGCAACAAGTAAGATTCCTTTTGAAAAAGATAAAACATTGTTAAGTCAGATGATTTATTACGGAAAACAATTGTATCTAAAAGACCTATTGCTGCCAGAGTATACCGATGCTGAAAAAATGGGGTATACTCCAAAAGAAATTACTTGGTGTCAGGAAAATGAAACGTATATTTGGCGGTATTTTTTAGAGAATGATTTGTTGTATAGTGATGAGCCAAAATTAAGTTCGCGATTTATTGCTCCAGCTCCGTTTTCTAAATTTTATTTAGAAATAGATAATGAATCTCCCGGGCAAGTAGGAGCTTGGATAGGTTGGCAAATAGTCCGTTCGTATGCAGAAAACAACGATATTCCTATTGCCGATGTATTAAAAATGAATGCCAAAGAATTGTTCAAAAAATCAAAATATAAACCAAAGAAATAATGTCAGATTCTATCACATCAGAAATTAAATTTGAAATCGAATTAGATCCTAATCGTGTTCCCGAAAAATTGTTTTGGACGGCAGCCGATGGTGGTGTAACAAAAGAAGAAGCAAAAGCATTCATGTTGTCTATTTGGGATAGCAAAGCAAAAGAAACGATGCGTATCGATTTGTGGACTAAAGACATGCCAGTAGATGAAATGAAGATTTTCTTTCATCAAACTTTAGTAGCAATGTCTGATACTTTCAAACGTGCTACTGACGACGAAAAAATGGCCGCAACAATGAAAGACTTTTGCGACTACTTTGCCGAAAAATTGGAGTTGACTAAATAAATCTCCAATTTTCAGTAATAAAAAAGCCAAAACGATTCGTTTTGGCTTTTTTGTTTTTTTTCAAAGATTTAAAATTCGTTTTGGCTTTTAAAAACTTCTTGATTGACTTCGTCTATATAGTTTAAAAGTTCTTCTTTTCCGGTAGCTTCTGTGGAAGAAGTTACAAAATACTGAGGCATCTCCGCCCAATTGTTGGCAAACATCTTTTTTCGATATGCGGCAATATGTGAGTCTATTTTGACTTTACTGATTTTATCTGCTTTGGTGAAAACAATGCAAAATGGAATTTCACTTTCTCCCATATACGACATAAATTCTAGATCAATAGTTTGCGCTTCATGGCGAATATCAATCAATACAAAAGCGCATACTAATTGTTCTCTCGTTTCAAAATAATCCGTTATGAATTGCTGGAAAATAGATTTAGTTTTTTTAGAAACTTTAGCATAACCATAACCAGGTAAATCTACTAAAAACCAATTTTTATTAATCAAGAAGTGATTGATTAATTGCGTTTTTCCAGGTCTTCCAGAAGTTTTCGCTAAACTTTTGTGATTAGTCAACATATTGATAAGAGAAGACTTACCTACGTTTGAACGGCCAATAAAGGCATATTCAGGCAAATAGTCCTTAGGACACTTATCTACTTGTGAGTTGCTAATAATAAATTCAGCAGTTGTAATTTTCATAGTTATGTATTAGACCAATTTAAGAAACAGGTTTGTAAACAGTAGTAAACCATTCTTCTAATATTCTGTTAAATTCGTCTGGATGTTCCATCATAGCGGCATGGCCACATTTGTCAATCCAATATAAAGTAGAATTAGGCAATAATTTGTCAAATTCTTCTGCTACTTCTGGTGGTGTTACTTTGTCATTACGTCCCCAAATAATACAGGTTTGTACCTTCATTTTTGGCAGGTCTTTGGCCATGTTATGGCGAATGGCACTTTTGGCAATGGTTAAGGTCTTAATTAATTTAATGCGGTCGTTTACAGAGGCATAGACCTCATCTACAAGCTCTGGAGTAGCTACTTTAGGGTCGTAAAAAACGTCTTCTGCTTTTTTCTTGATGTACTCGTAGTCGCCTCTTTTAGGGTAGCTATCACCCATGGCGCTTTCATACAATCCAGAACTTCCTGTGATTACTAGTCCCGCTACTTTTTCTGGGTACATTTTAGTATGATACAAAGCAATATGGCCTCCTAATGAGTTTCCTAATAAAATGACGTTGTCCAATCCTTTGAATGTAATAAAATCCTTGACGTATTTGGCAAATGCTTTTACGTTGGTTTTTAAAATATTCTGAGTATAAATAGGTAAATCCGGAATGATTATTTTATAACCTTTAGTGGAAAAGTAATTGGCAACTCCGTCAAAATTGCTCAAACCGCCCATCAATCCATGTAAGATAACGATTGGAGTTCCTTCTCCTGCTTCAAAATAACTGTATTTACCTTCTTTTTTATAGTGTTGTTCCATTTTTTCGGATCCCTATTTTTCAATTTCGACAAATATAGGATTTAATACATAAAAATTAATTTTTGAAAACGATTTTTAATGCAATATGCATTTTTCTCTTGAAAAAATTGATTTTGGTTATTTAGTCTTTATTAAGTCTTCAACAATTTTATAAACAAGAAGAATTGATGCTAATACTCTGATTGTACAAAAATTAAGGGTTTTAGTAGTTAAGTGGGGAAACTTATTAACAAAGTGGTATATTGTGGTAAAATGTGGTAAAATATTTTATATTTTTGCTTAATATCATTTAAATAAAATTTTTTGAATACAATAGTTGGAACATACGAATGTAAAGTGGATGCTAAAGGAAGGGTTTTGATGCCTTCTCCTTTGAAAAAGCAATTGGCTTCCTCGTTGCAAGAAGGTTTTGTATTAAAACGTTCAGTTTTTCAACCTTGTTTGGAATTGTATCCAATGCAAGAATGGAATGGAATGATGCAAAAGATCAACAAGTTGAACCGTTTTGTTAAAAAGAACAATGACTTTATTCGTCGTTTTACTGCGGGGGTTAAAGTGGTTGAAATTGATGCTTTGGGGAGATTACTAGTACCTAAAGATTTAGTTGGTTTTGCTAGTATTTCAAAAGATGTAGTTTTTTCTTCGGCAGTCAATATTGTTGAAATCTGGGATAAAGAGTTGTATGAAAAATCAATAAACGGTGAGGATATTGATTTCGCTGATTTGGCAGAGGATGTAATGGGTAATGTAAATGACGACGATAATGGAATATCATAATCCTGTTTTGCTTCACGAATCGGTGGACGGTTTGAATATTAAGCCGGACGGAATTTATGTAGATGTAACTTTCGGTGGGGGAGGCCATTCTAGAGAAATTTTAAGCAGGCTGGGGCCAAATGGTAAATTGTTTGCTTTTGATCAAGATGAAGATGCTTTGGCAAATGCGTTACAAGATGATCGTTTTGTTCTTATTAACGAGAATTTCAGATTTATCAAACGCTTTTTGCGTTTTCATAATGTTAAAGCAGTTGATGGAATTTTAGGGGACTTAGGGGTTTCTTCGCATCAATTTGATGTGGCTGAAAGAGGGTTTTCAACTCGATTCGATGCAGAGTTGGATATGAGAATGAGTCAAAAGAATGATTTGAGTGCTTACCGAGTGGTGAATGAATATGACGAAGAAAATTTACGCAGAGTTTTCTTGGATTATGGAGAGTTAAAAAATGCACCTGCTATTGCAAGGGTGATTTTGGAAGCAAGAGAAAAAGCTCCAATTCGCAATACGGAACAGTTAAAACAAGTATTAAGTCGTTTTTTGCCGGCGCATAAAAGCCATAAAATTTTGGCTCAAATGTATCAGGCAATCCGAATAGAAGTCAACCAAGAAATGGATGTTTTAAAGGAATTTTTAGAACAATCATTAGAAGTATTGAGACCAGGAGGACGATTGAGTATTATCTCGTATCATTCTCTTGAAGATAGATTGGTAAAGCGTTTTATTAAAAACGGAATGTTTGAAGGAGAGCCTGAACGTGATTTTTTCGGAAATTTTTCAGTGCCATTTAAAACAATCGGAAAATTAATTGTTCCGAATAATGAGCAGATTAAAGAGAATAATAGAGCGAGAAGTGCCAAGTTGCGAATTGCTGAAAAAATATAATTAGTTCAAATGAAAAAAGGAGTGTATGGCATATTAAAAGCGCGATTTCTATTGGACGAAGATGCAATTAAAAATTGGCGTTTTATTGTGTTTATTATCCTGTTAGCGATTGTTATGATTGCTAATACACAAAGTTACGAGCAAAAGGTTTTTAGAATTGCAGAGCTAACGAATGAGGTGAAAGAGCTGCGTTCGGAATTTGTAGATAGACGTTCGGAATTGATGAAATTAAAAATGGAGTCCACTGTAGCTCAAAAAATGGAAGCTAGACAGCTAAAACCATCTACAGTTCCTCCAGTGAAAATAAAAGTAAAGAAAGAAGTAGAAAAAGGATTTTTTGATAAATTATGGCAGTAGACGATAAAAATATCTCGTATAGAATTTATCTCGTGGCTTTCGCGATGTTTGTCATGGCGTGTGCTATTGTTGTAAAATTGACTAATATCCAGTGGGTAGAAGGAGCTCATTACAGAAAGTTAGCTAAAGAAAGAACGGTTCAAAACTTTACTATTCATGCTAACAAAGGAAATATTTATTCGGCTGACGGGAGTCTATTAGCTACTTCGATTCCAAATTATGAAATTCGTTTTGATGCAGTTGTTCCAAAGACAGAATTATTCCAAAGAGCGGTCGACTCATTGGCAGATTCTTTGGCTTATCTTTTAGGAAAGCCTTCTCATTTTTATGAAAATGAATTGAGAAAAGCTAGAGCTAAAAAGAACAGGTACTTTTTAATAGCTCGAAATTTGAGTTATACCGATTATGTTAAAATTAAAGGTTTCCCTTTGTTCAAAGCAGGAGCTAATAAAGGTGGTATTATTGTAGGTCAGAAAACCGTTAGAGAGTATCCAATTGGTAAAATTGCCGAAAGAACTATTGGTTACGAAAGAGTTAAGCCTGATGGAACTCCTGATGGAAAAGGAATAGAATGGGCATACAGAAAGTATCTGAATGGTAAAGATGGAAAGATTTTAAAGCAAAAAATTGCTAAAGGACAATGGAAGCCTATTCGTGATTTAAATGAAGTGGATCCTATAGATGGTTATGATGTAATTTCTACTATCGATGTGTTCATTCAAGATATTGCACACCATGCTTTGTTAAAACAATTAGAAGAGTATGAGGCTGAACATGGTTGCGTCGTGGTGATGGAAACTAAAACAGGTCGTATTAAAGCGATTTCTAATCTAGGAAGAGCTACAGATGGGACTTATTATGAAACTCAAAATTACGCTATTACTGAAGCTCATGATCCAGGTTCTACTTTTAAATTAGTAGACTTAATGGCTGTTTTGGAAGATAAAGTAGCAGATACAAGTACCGTTTTTGATGCTAATGGTGGAATTATTAGAATATTTGGCAAAACAGTTGAAGATTCACATCATGGTCTAGGAAGGGTTTCTTTAGGGCATGGATTTGAAGTTTCGTCAAATACGGTAATGGTTCAATCTGTATACAATAATTATAAAAACAATCCTTCAAAATTTATAAAACACATTGAAGATTGGGGACTAGACAAAAAAATAGGTTTAGAATTAAAAGGAGAAGCATCTCCAATAATCCCAAAACCAGGACAAGCGGGTT
This sequence comes from uncultured Flavobacterium sp., assembly GCA_964579755.1. Classification (GTDB taxonomy): domain Bacteria; phylum Bacteroidota; class Bacteroidia; order Flavobacteriales; family Flavobacteriaceae; genus Flavobacterium. The sequence continues at coordinate 2,484 of CAZOHO010000012.1, read as the reverse complement.
GGTCTAAAATTTCACTTCCATGGATGGCGTTTGGATATGGGATTAATATTACCCCTATGCAAACTTTGACTTTTTACAATTCTGTTGCAAACAACGGTGTAATGGTAAAACCACAATTAGTTTCTGAAATCAAGAAATGGAATACTACAATTAAAAAAATTGAACCTCAAGTAATCAATCCTAGAGTTTGTTCGCCAGAGACATTGAAAAAAGTTCGTGCAATATTAGAAAATGTAGTAAAAAGAGGAACTGCAAAATCCTTATATACTAAAGAATTTCCAATGGCAGGAAAAACTGGGACTGCACAAATGAATTACGGAAACAAATCAGGCTCTGGAATGTACTATGCGTCTTCATTTGTGGGCTATTTCCCAGCAAATAAACCACAATACACCTGTATAGTGATGGTGCATAGACCCAATACTGCTCATAATAATTATTATGGTGCAGACGTGGCGGGACCGGTATTTAAACGTATTGCTCAAAAAATATTTACAGATGCGCCATCTACCAACGAGATTAGAAAAATAGATAGAAAAATTCCAAAACAAGAGTTGGATTATGCTGCTTATTACAATCAATCTCAAAACAAACAAAATGTAATTCCAGACGTCAAAGGAATGTCGGGAATGGATGCAATAGCCTTATTGGAAAATTTAGGAATTAGAGTAAAAATTAAAGGTTTTGGAAAAGTAAAAAAACAATCCATTCAAGCCGGTCAAAATATAGCAAAGAACACAACCATAGTATTAGAATTATCGTGAGTATCCTTAAAGACATATTGTATAAAGTAGCTATCGAAGCAGTAAAAGGTTCGACGGAAATTGCTATTGGTAAAATCGATTTTGATTCCAGAAAAATGGAACAAAATGATGTTTTTGTAGCCATTCGAGGTACTATTTCTGATGGTCATGATTTTATTGCAAAAGCAATTGAATTAGGAGCTACTGCTGTAGTTTGTGAGACTTTCCCAGAAACTATTGTGGAGGGAATTACTTATATACAGGTAAAAGATACCAATACAGCTTTGGCAATTATGGCAGCCAATTATTTTGATAACCCGTCACAAAAATTACAATTGGTTGGAGTAACGGGAACTAATGGTAAGACTACAATTGCTTCTTTATTGTATCAATTGTATAAAAAAGCGGGATACAAAGTAGGCTTACTTTCTACCGTAAAAATTATGGTAGATGAGGTCGAATACAAAGCCACACATACTACGCCAGATTCTTTTACGATTAATCATTATTTGGCAGAAATGTTTGCCGCTGGAGTGGAGTACTGTTTTATGGAAGTGAGTTCGCATGGAATTCATCAAAAACGTACAGAAGCCTTACATTTTGTTGGAGGGGTCTTTACCAATTTGTCGCACGACCATTTGGATTACCACGCCACTTTTGCTGAATACAGAGATGTCAAAAAATCATTCTTTGATCACTTGCCAAAAACAGCATTTGCATTATCGAACATAGACGATAAAAATGGACCTGTTTTATTGCAAAATACAATAGCCAAAAAATGCACGTATGCCTTAAAATCGTATGCGGATTATAAAGCGCAAATTTTAGAAAGTCAGTTGTCTGGTTTGTTGTTGAAGATTAATGGCAATGAGGTTTGGGTAAAATTGATAGGAACTTTTAATGCGTATAATTTATTAGCCATCTACGGAACGGCAATTGAATTAGGAATGGAAAGTTTGGAAGCGCTACGATTATTATCCGAATTAGAAAGTGTTTCAGGACGTTTTCAATATATTGTTTCTGAAGGCAATATCACAGCAATTGTGGATTATGCACATACGCCAGATGCTTTGGAAAACGTGTTGAAAACGATTAATGATATCCGTACCAAAAATGAACAATTGATAACCGTTGTGGGCTGTGGAGGAAATCGAGATAAAGCGAAACGTCCAGTAATGGGAGGTATCGCATCTGACCTGAGTGATAAAGCAATTTTGACTTCGGACAATCCTAGAAATGAGGATGCAGAAGTAATTATTAGCGAAATGGAGCAAGGAGTTGCACCGCAAAATTTTAAAAGAATTTTATCAATCACCGATAGAAAACAAGCTATAAAAACCGCTTGTCAATTGGCTCAGCCTAATGATATTATTTTAATCGCTGGGAAAGGTCATGAAACGTATCAAGAAATCAATGGTGTCCGCCACGATTTTGACGATATGAAAATTGTAAAAGAACTATTAGAACAACTCCATAAATAGAAGATTATGCTGTATTACTTATTTGAATATTTAGACAAAATTTTAAATGTATCAGGAGCGGGAGTTTTCCAATACATTACGTTTAGATCAGGCTTAGCTTTTATTTTGTCATTGTTATTGTCTACGATTTATGGAAAGAGAATCATTAATTTCTTGCGCAATCAACAAGTAGGAGAAACGGTTCGTGAATTAGGTTTAGCGGGACAAAATGAAAAAGCAGGAACGCCAACTATGGGTGGTTTGATTATCATTTTTGCTAC
>CAZOHO010000011.1:11303-22192 GCA_964579755.1 uncultured Flavobacterium sp. | reverse complement strand
TCAACAGTTTTCAAGACTGCCGCATTCGACCGCTCTGCCATTTCTCCAGTATGTTGCTACCATTTTCATGGTTGCGAGTGCAAATATAAGTGCTTTTTTTGGTTATGCAAATCTATTTGAATAAAAAACACATCAATTTTGAAGTAGCTTTTTTAATTGTTTCATTTTCTTTGTTTTAGAAAATAAAAAAATCGTTTATTTTTTATCTATGCGATTAATAATTGACGTGTTCAATGATTTCAAGTCCATAACCAATCATTCCAACGCGTTTACTTTGGCTTGTATTTGTCACTAATCTGATTTTAGAAATATCCAAATCGTGTAAGATTTGTGCACCAATACCAAAATCTTTGGTGTCAATAATAATTCGTGGTGCTTGCATTTCTCCTTCGGTTTGTAATTGTTTCAATTCGGCAATACGACTTAATAAGTTGACCGATTGCATGTCTTGATTAATAAAAATCACGGCTCCTTTTCCATATTCGTTAATGGTTTGAAACATTTTATCTAAATGATGTTCGGCATTATGGGTTAAAGTACCTAGTAAATCATTATTTACTTGAGATGAATTGATGCGAGTCAATACAGGTTCTCCTAAATTCCAAGTACCTTTAGTCAAAGCAATATGAACTTGTTTGTTAGTCGTTTGTTCGTAAGCACGCAGTCTGAAAGTTCCAAAACGAGTTTCGATATCAAAGTCTTCTTTTTTGACAATTAAACTATCATGTTGTACACGATAAGCTACTAAATCTTCAATAGAGACTAATTTTAAATTGAATTTTTTAGCTACTTTAACGAGTTGTGGTAGGCGAGCCATGGTACCGTCCTCATTCATAATCTCTACAATAACACCCGCTGACTTGAATCCTGCTAGCCTAGCAAAGTCAATAGCGGCTTCCGTATGCCCTGTTCTTCTTAAAACACCACCTTGTTTGGCAATTAATGGGAATATATGTCCAGGACGTGCTAAATCGTGAGGTTTGGTATCTGGATTGACTAATGACAAAATAGTTTTGGCTCTATCTGATGCTGATATTCCTGTAGTTACTCCATTGCCTCTTAAATCGACCGAAACGGTAAAGGCAGTTTCCATTGGATCAGTATTATTTGATACCATTACGTGCAATCCTAATTCTTTGCATCGGCTTTCGGTTAAAGGCGCACAAATCAATCCACGACCGTGTGTCGCCATAAAATTGATCATTTCGGGTGTTACTTTTTCGGCAGCAGCTAAAAAATCGCCTTCGTTTTCACGGTTTTCATCATCTACTACGATAATTACTTTCCCTTGACGTATGTCTTCAATGGCTTCTTCGATAGTATTGAGTTGTATTTTTGTTGTGCTCATGACGATTATTTTTGGGGAACTATTTTTTTAATAAATTGTTGAATGGGAGCCAAGATGACATCCATATTGATTAAACCGATATCATTAGTTGCACGATAGGTCAATAAAACGGCAAGTGGTGTCAACACTAACGAGGACATCCAAGCACCTAAAAATGGGGTTAAACCGCCTTCTTCGGCTAGTTTTTTACCAAAGGTATTGGCAAAATGGAACGAAATGAAAATTAGCATAGCAAAAACCACCGGTAATCCCAATCCGCCTTTTCGGATAATGGCTCCTAAGGGTGCGCCAATAAAGAACATCAGTATACAAGCAAACGCAATGACAAACTTATCGTTCAAAGCAATCAAATGTCCGCTGATATTCATTTGTTTGGATTTGAAGTCTGTGGATGAGGTTTCTATCGAATATTTTACACTTTCGAGATTGCTATTGGCTAAATTTAAAATGTCCAATTGTTGTTTGGTATTGAAATAAGCCAACAAGTTTGGATTGAATTTTTTCTTAGTTTTTTTGATTTTCAGCTCGGGTTGGGTTGATTTCTGAAATCCAACGCGTTGGTTGATATTATCGGTATACGAAGTGATATCGGTTTTGTAATTTTTTTGTAACGAATCAATGGTGTATCGTAATTCGTTAGTAGTTAACATGGTACTGGTGTTGGTGATGTTTTCATTATCCACATCAATCTTATTAAATTCAGAAATATCAATTGTTATGATGTTCTTTTTAAAGGCTGTTTTTACAAAAGGCATTTTAGGACGGTCCTCGTAGTTTTTAGACAAAATGTCTTCGTAATAGTTGCCATCGTTTAATATCATTTGAAGGGTATTAGAACCTTCGCTACTGACTAGTTTTCCGTTTTTGGCTTTTATAACAATTCGGCTACCGTCTCCTAGCTCTGATTTTTTATGAATGGTAATACCGCTTAGGTTTTCACCATTTTTTCCTGATTTTTTGTTGACTTTAATGTTGTAGATCCCTACATCACTAAATTGTCCTTCAGCAATTGCTAATGCTGGTTTAGCTTGTGCGATGTTTTTTCTGAAATTGATGAATTTGTATTCGGCATACGGAATGACACTATTAGCAAAAACAAAAGCAGCAATACTTAATACGATTACAAAAATAAATAATGGCTGTAAGGCGCGTCGTAAAGATATTCCTGCCGACTTCATAGCGGCTAATTCATAGTTTTCTGACAAGTCTCCAAACGACATGATGGATGCCAAAAGTATGGAGAGTGGTAAAACTAAGGGTACCAAGCGAGGCATAGAAAAAAGTAAAAATTTCAACACCATAGAGGGATCTAAATCTTTACCGGCCAACTCAGCAATAAGCAACCAAACGGTCTGTAAAATGAATATAAAAAAAAGGATTACAAATACCACAGTAAATGTAATCAAGAAGGTTTTTAAAATGTATTTGTCAATTATTTTCACCTAGGATTTAGTCTAATGAATTGATGTAGTAATTGGGATATTTACTCTTGACAAAGGTAAATTGATTTTTTGATAAAGGTTGATTGGTTTTAAAAGAATTAACAGTTAGGGTAGTTTTCGTTCCTTTTTTACCAATTTCGATCAAATTGTAGATGTTTTTGGTTTGGCTATCAATTCCCAACAAAATTTCTTTGCGTTGGTCTTTGGAACTCATAGGAACCAATTTTACATACTGTATTTTTCGTCCTTTTATAGTTGCAGCCTCATCAAGTGTGTATCTGTAACCGGAATTAAAAAAAGTCAACATTTTATAAGGCGTTATTGCTGTATTGTCGTTTTCGTCTAGTTTAGAAATGGTAATTTCTTCGTCTTCAGGAACGATGGTGTAGGTTTTTTTACCATCGTACATTTTAGTAACTCCCATAAAATTCAACACGTATTGGTTGCCTTTTAAAATCACATTTCCTTTACTGTCTTGATTGATATTCTCTTTGGCGTTAGAAAGGGAATATTTAAAATCAATGATGATAGAATTGTAACTTTTTACTTTAGCTGAAACTTGATCTAAAAGTGCTTTTGCTTTTTTGTCTTGCGCATGTAGTGAACTGCTTAAGATAAAAGCCGCGAACAACAACAATGTGTTGAACCTAGTTTTGTTTTGTAGTGCTAATTGCATTGGGGTATTAATTTTGTTCGTTATTGAAAAATTCATCAAGCGCCACCATATCAGATATGTTTACGTTACGCGCTTTACTTCCTTCAAAAGGACCTACAATTCCAGCTGCTTCTAATTGATCAATCAAACGACCGGCTCTGTTGTAGCCCAATTTTAGTTTACGTTGCAATAACGATGCCGAACCTTGTTGTGCGTTCACAATAATTTCAGCAGCTTCTCTAAATAAGGAATCGCGCTCAGAGATATCAAAATCTAAATTGATACCCGATTCTTCTCCAACAAATTCTGGAAGGAGGTAAGCAGTAGCGTATGCTTTTTGTGAACCAATAAATTCGGTAATTTTTTCTACTTCTGGCGTGTCGATGAAAGCACATTGTACTCGAACGACATCATTTCCATTAGAATATAATAAATCCCCACGACCAATCAATTGATCAGCACCTTGAGTATCTAAAATAGTTCGCGAATCAATTTTTGAAGTTACTCTAAATGCAATTCGAGCCGGGAAGTTGGCTTTAATTAATCCCGTAATTACGTTTACTGACGGACGTTGTGTTGCAATAATTAAGTGTATTCCAATCGCGCGCGCTAATTGTGCCAAACGTGCAATAGGCACTTCTACTTCTTTGCCAGCAGTCATAATCAAATCGGCAAACTCATCCACCACCAAAACGATGTAAGGTAAAAAGCGATGGCCGTTTTCAGGATTTAATTTTCTTGATTTGAATTTGTCATTATACTCTTTAATGTTACGTACCATAGCGTCTTTCAACAAAGAATAACGGTTATCCATTTCTACACAAAGGGAATTCAAGGTATTGACTACTTTCGCATTATCAGTGATAATAGCGTCATCACAATCAGGTAATTTAGCTAAATAATGTCTTTCAATTTTATTGAAAAGGGTTAATTCTACTTTCTTTGGATCTACCAAAACGAATTTCACTTCAGCAGGGTGTTTTTTGTATAAAAGCGAAGTCAATACTGCGTTCAATCCTACCGATTTTCCTTGACCAGTTGCTCCAGCCATTAATAAGTGAGGCATTTTAGCCAAATCCACCACGAAAGTTTCATTCGAAATAGTTTTACCTAAAGCAATAGGCAATTCCATTTCAGCTTCTTGAAATTTGGTTGAACCAATAGCACTTTTCATAGAAACCATAGTTGGATTCTTGTTTGGAACTTCAATACCAATCGTTCCTTTTCCTGGAATAGGAGCAATGATACGAATTCCTAGTGCAGAAAGGGATAAAGCAATATCGTCTTCTAAGCTTTTGATTTTTGAAATACGAATCCCTGCTTCAGGAACGATTTCATATAGAGTTACCGAAGGACCAACGGTAGCTTTGATTTGTGCAATTTCAATTTTGTAGTTGCGAAGTGTATCTACAATTTTGTTTTTATTTTCTTCTAATTCTTCTTGGTTAATCGTAATTCCGCCACTTGAATATTCTTTTAACAAATCAATGGTTGGGAATTTATAGTTGGATAATTCCAAAGTAGGGTCAAATAATCCAAAATCAGCTACTAATCGAGAGGCCAAATTTTCTTCAACAATATCCTCTTCTTCTGCTTTTTCAATCACAAAAGCTTCATCATTTGTGGTAATGATAGTAGGCTCTTTATGAACTGGAGGTGTTGTTGGTAATGATTGTGTTACAATCGGCTCAACAATCGGTTTTGGCAAAGTATCTAAGTTGATTTCAGAAGACGAACTAATAGTTGGTTTTAATGCTTCTTTGTTGATTTCAAACTGTGAAGTAGTCGATTTTAAATGGATTCCTTCTAATTCATCCTCTTTTTCATCCTCTACTATTGGAACAGCATATTCTTCTAAGTTATAACTACTTTCAGTAGATTTATCAGGACTAGCGGTTATTTTAGATTCGATTTCTTTTTTCGAATTTTCAATAAAATTATGAATGGATTCGGGAGATACTTTTATTTTAAAAATCAAGTAAATAACCAATCCGAAGATAAGCAATAATAAAGTTCCCGTTTTTCCAATATAATCTTGTGAAAATAAATTCATTTCATACCCAATGGTTCCGCCTAATTCAGGTGCTGAAGTAGCAAAAAATCCAAAAATTACGGAAACGATAATCATGGCAAATAAATCCCAAAACCAGGTCGTTCTTAATTTGCTCAAAGGCATTCCTAAAAACAAATACAAACCGGTTAAGAAAAATAAACGTACAAAAAGAAACGAGGCTACACCAAACCCTTGGTATACCAAAATATCGGCTAAATAAGCACCAAATTTCCCTAACCAATTATCAACAGTGGTATTTCGGTCAGCTAATTTAGCTACCGCACTTTGATCGGCTTGACCGTGAATGTAAAAGGAAATAAAAGCTACTAATAATGCAATTGAAAATAAAACCAAAAGGCTTCCAATTACAATTTTATATTGCTTCGATAATTTCCAAGATCTTGTTCCTGTAACTTCGGAATCGTTTTTTGTTTTCTTTGCCATTCTTCTTTTTGAAAAGTAGTAAATTTAGAATTTAGGGATGTAGATTATTGCACCAATTAGTATGGCAGTTAATGCAGCAAAAAATACAGCACCTGCCGCAATATCTTTAATAAATCCAATTCTCTCATGGTATTCAGGATGAATGAAATCAGCTACTTTTTCTACAGCGGTATTCAATCCTTCAATACTCATTACTAATCCTATGGCAAAGATTTGGAAAAGCCATTCAGTTGCAGTAATGTTAAAATAAAACCCAGCAATTGTCATCAAGATTCCAATAGAAAATTGAGTCATTACACTGTGTTCTGTAGTAATTAATTTGTAGGCGCCTTTATAAGCAAAAGTGACACTTTTTAATCGTCCTGAAACAAATCGATTGTCTTTTTGAAATTCCATTAATCAAGTATTATAGTACTGCTAATGCAGCTTCGTAATTAGGCTCATTTGCAATTTCTTGCACTTGTTCTGTATGTAAAACAGTACCTTTTTCGTCAATTACAATTACGGCTCTAGAATGTAAACCGGCTAAAACGCCATCAGTAATTTCTAAACCATTGGTTTTACCAAAACTTCCGTCTTTAAAGTCAGAAAGATTAACTACATTCTCAATTCCTTCAGCACCACAAAAACGTTTCTGAGCAAAAGGTAAATCTCTTGAAATACAAAGTACAACAGTGTTATTTAAGTTAGCAGCTGTTTCGTTAAATTTTCGAACAGATGTTGCACAAGTTCCAGTATCGATACTTGGAAAAATATTAAGAATTACTCTTTTACCTGAGAAATCAGCTAGAGTAGCAATTGAAAGATCGTTTTTTACTAATTTAAAATCAGCTAGTTGAGTACCTATTTTTGGTAATTCACCTGAAGTGTGTACAGGATTTCCTCCTAATGTTATAGTTGACATGCTATGTGTTTTTAATTGAGTTTCAAAAGTATGAAAATTAATTCAAATTTTAGATTGAAGGAGTGTTTTTCTGTAGATAGCGCTATTGAAAGATATAAAAAAAACGCACCCAATATGAGTACGTTTGTTGTAACTTATCCTAATGAATTCTATTTATTTATCAATAGAACCTAAAACGCGTTTCATAAAAGTATTCAAAGCTTCTTTTTTATCCACTCCGTCTTTTACTAATTTTTGTACTTCTAAAGCACCATACATATTAGAAATTAATTCGCCAATAACATCTAATTCTTCATCTTTCAGAGAAGGGATTTCAGTCATAGCTTCTAGCACTTCAATAGTTTCAATAATATAATCCTGATCGTTTTCTTCGATGAATTGAGTCAGATGTTTGATAACGGGTAATTTCATAAAATATAAGGTGTTTTTTTAAATTCGAAGTTATTAATCGATTTCGTTTACTAAATCAGCTAATACTTCTTGTTTGTTCGTTTGTGTTTCGTTTACTAATTTTCCGTTTACGAAAGTAGCAAAAGTAGGTAAGTTACTTACGTTAGCTAATTTTCTTGATTCAGGAGAATTTTCAGCATCTACCAATACAAAAGTTAATGACTCATTTTCTGAAGCCAATTTTTTGAATTTTGGTTTCATAATTCTGCAATTTCCACACCATGAAGCTGAAAACTGTACCACTACTTTTTCGTTTTTTGCTACTAAGTCCTGTAAAGTGTCTTCGTTTAATTCGATTAACATAGTTTGAATTTTTAATATCAATGGCAATATCAAATAACAATCTCAATAAACTACTGAGATTGTTTTTGATATTGTAATTAAATTTTGTTATTAGTGAGATCCTAAATAAGCAGCAGTACTGTTCCTATCAGCAGTCATTGCGTCTTTACCAGCTTCCCAGTTAGCAGGACAAACTTCTCCTTTTTCTTGAACGTGAGTGTATGCGTCAACTAAACGTAAATATTCGTTTACGTTACGTCCTAATGGCATATCGTTTACACTTTCGTGGAAAATTTTACCAGTCTCATCAATTAAGTAAGTAGCTCTGTAGGTTACATTAGAACCTTCTACGATTACAGTGTCTAATTCTTCGTTGTATTCAGCACTTTCTACATCAAGAATTCCTAAGATATTAGATAAATTTCTTGTAGTATCCGCTAATAGTGGGTAAGTAACACCTTCAATACCTCCGTTGTTTTTAGGAGTGTTTAACCAAGCAAAGTGTACTTCGTTAGTATCACATGAAGCACCGATTACGATAGTGTTTCTTTTTGCAAATTCTGGTAAAGCAGCTTGGAAAGCGTGCAATTCAGTTGGACAAACGAAAGTAAAATCTTTTGGGTACCAAAACAATAATACTTTTTTGTTGTTTTTTGTAGCTTCTTCAAAAATGTTGATTCTCAAATTATCTCCCATTTCAGAGATAGCGTCCACAGTGATGTTTGGGAATTTTTTTCCTACTAATGACATATTTTTTGTTTTTAAGTTAAAAATTTATTAATGCAAATGTACTTCACTAATAAAGGTAGTGAAATAAATTTTAATTATTAATATTTATCAAACGATAATCGTTTACTATTGATTATGTAATTAAAACAATTAATTATCTGATTTATAGATTTTTAATATTTACGGGAAGTTGTCCTTTGCAAGCCGAATTATGAATAAATTGTTGGGCAGCGGCTTCTTGAAAAACGTCAAAATCTTGATAGGCCATAACAATTTCTTTGGCTAAAGCCAAGTTGGGTAGGACTTGCAGCGCATACGGATTCCCAAAAACATAGAGTATACAATTCTTAGTCGCAAATAATTCGCCTAAATACTGAAGGACCTCAGTTTCAATTTCAAAATGATTCAAAGGTTTTGCTTTGGGTACAAATAAAGAAATCAAGAGCGTATCATACTTATTTAAAGTTTCTTTAAAGTCTATTGGATTTTCTGCTGTTATCGAAAAAATAGGAGCTTGAAGAGAATGCGCTACTTTGGTTGCAAAACTATCCTTATAAATACTCAATTGAGCCACAGAATTGTTTTTGTCAGCTTGTTGTATTCTAAATGGAATACTGTCCGATTTTACTTTAGTCAAGCAACTCTCAGCAATTTTGTGATTTAATTTGGTGCTTATTGTAAAATCTAAACTAGCATTGGTTTCATCTGAGAATTGTTTGTTATTCTTTAGAATTCCCACTTTTTCTTTGTATTTCCAAATCCTTGCAAAACTTTCCTCAATTCGTTCAGTTGTTGCATTATTCAAAATGGCTTGAATTCCTTCGGTTACATTTTCAGCAAAGCATAAAATATCATTTCCCGCATTGAACGCTTCCCATTCTAATTGCCCTTTGGTTTGATATAAATCGGAAACACTTTTCATATTTAAGGCATCGGAAATCACCAATCCTTCAAAACCTAATTGATTGCGAAGCAGGTTTTCAATGATCTTCTTCGATAAAGTGGCCGAAGTGTTTTTCCCATCGTTTAAAGCGGGGACAGCCAAGTGTCCAATCATAATGGAATCTACTTTGTTCTCAATGCCTTTGATGAAAGGATATAATTCGCTATTCATCAATTGCTCTAAATTTTCATGCAAAATAGGCAATCCCAAATGCGAATCGACATTCGTATTTCCGTGACCTGGAAAATGTTTCAAACAGCCCAAAATTCCGGCATCCGACATTCCTTTTAAATAAGCGTTGGCAAAAAGAGCCACCTTTTCTTTGCTTTCTCCAAAGGAACGGTACCCAATTACAGGATTGTTAGGATTATTATTAATGTCAGCCAATGGTGCTAAGTTGTACTGAATACCTGCAGCTTTTAAGTCGTATCCGATTTGTTTTCCCACTTCGTACACCAACTCAATCTCAGATTCAGGTAAAGCGCCTAATGTTATGGCGTAAGGGTATTGCGGTGTTTTTTCAATGCGCATAGCCAAACCCCATTCGGCATCAATACTCATTAAAAGTGGAGTAGGAGCGCATTTTTGATAACGTACTATTAGTTCTTTGAGCTTGGAGTAACTATCGTCATAAGTAACTACTTTTTGTTTGCTTTCATAATTCGTAGCGGCACTGGCGCGACTGTGAAAAAAAGTGAGTCCACCAATATTGTGGTTGCGAATCAAAGCTTCGGTAGCTTGAATATTTTCTTCGGTATCGTTGATGAAAACCGCAGGAAAGAAAAATTGTCCAATTTTTTGCTCTAAAGTCATAGTTGATTTATTCATTGATGGCTGATTTCTTTCCGAAATCGGCAGGAAATACTAGAAATCGTGACAAGATTATTCCTGGAATCGTACTGCAAAATACCCAAATAAAGAAATTACTATATCCTAAATATTCTTGAATGTATCCGCTAATCATTCCTGGTAGCATCATACCTAACGCCATAAAACCTGTAGCTAAAGCGTAATGCGATGTTTTTGATTCACCTTCGGCAACATAAATTAAGTACATCATAAAAGCGGCAAAGCCGAAACCATAGCCAAATTGCTCTATGATTACTGCCAAGTAAATAAACAACGTATTTTCAGGATGAAAATGAGAGAGTAGAATAAACCCAATAATAGGTAAGTGCATGATAAGAATCATAGGCAACATCCATTTGCCTAATCCCTGTTTAGAAATAGCAATTCCGCCCAAAGTTCCTCCAATGAGTAATGCAATTACCCCAAAAGTTCCATAGATAATTCCAACATCTTCGGTAGTTAATCCCATTCCGCCGACATCTTTAGGGTCAATTAAAAAAGGGGTCAACATTTTCATTAATTGTGATTCGCCTAAACGAAATAAAAGAATAAATGCCAATACAATCCCTATTTGCTTCTTTTTAAAAAAGCTAGTAAAAACGGTAGCAAAATCTTTTTGTTGTTCCAAAGATTCAGTTCTAGTTTCGTTTTCCGAGATAGGAGTAGCGAATAAATTATACAATGTAATTGCTGTCATAAGGAGTCCAACAATAATCATAGTGTACGACCACGCTTTTGTTTTTTCTCCAAATTCAGTTTCTAAATACCCACCAATAATCACAATTAAGCC